>JAAYAH010000097.1 GCA_012719445.1 Actinomycetales bacterium
ATGTCCTGGGCGTTGTAGCCCTTCTCCACCCAGTCCGAGCCGAGGATCATGTCGGAAGAGGCGGCGGTCATGCACCGGAAGGCGCACCGGTGGCTGATGATGTCCCGGATGGTGGTCGGGATGACATCCACCCCCGACGGCCTCTGGGTGGCCAGTACCGAGCAGATCCCGACGGCGCGGCCGAA
Source organism: Actinomycetales bacterium (assembly GCA_012719445.1). Lineage (GTDB taxonomy): Bacteria > Actinomycetota > Actinomycetes > Actinomycetales > Kineosporiaceae > JAAYAH01. Next base: position 186 of record JAAYAH010000097.1, read on the forward strand.
GGCGACCAGGTCCCGCAGCAGCTTCAGCAGCGTCTCGCGGGTCTTGACGTCGGCGATGGAGGCGGTGAAGTAGGCCAACTCGTCGACGACCAGGCAGATCACGTCGAGCTCGTTGGCCTTGACCATCTTCCGCAGCCGGTGCGCCACGAGGGCGTCGGTGCGGCGGTGCATCTCCTCGGTCAGCCACTCCAACACCGCGATCGCGGTGTCCAGGTCCGGGCCGACGTAGACATCGGCGATGTGAGCCCACATGCCCAGCTCGACCCGCTTGGCATCCATGAGCACCAGGCGGACATCCGTGGACAGGGCGCAGTGGGCGATGATGTTCTGCACCAGCCCGGACTTCCCTGCGCCGGGTTCCCCGCCGGTGAGCAGGTTGTAGTAGACGAAGTCCAGGTAGACCGGGTCACCGTTCTCGTCGATCCCGAGGTAGATCGGGTCGAACACCGACAGCCCAGCCACCGGAACACCACCCCCTCCCTTCTTGGTTCGTGTCGTGGTCGCTGATCTCTGTGTGGTGGGGGTGGGGGTGGTCCCGGCCCTCGGGCCGGGAACCACGCTCCTGCCCCTGACGTGGAGGTCAGAGGTAGTCACTGACGTCCTCCCCTCCACGCCCGATCACCGGCGGGTCCTGCGGAGGCTCGCCCGCAGGGGTGTCGGTGGGGGGTTGCTTCTGGGTCGGGACACCGGGGATCGGTGAGGCGTTGGTGGGACGGGTGCTCGTGGCCTTGCCGGCAGCGGTGCTGTCGGTGGTCTTCGAGCGGCTGCCCCACTGGATCCGGGCCGGGTCGAAGGGCTTCTGCTCGACGTCCAGCGGCCCCGAGGTCCTGGGGACCAGGCGACGCTTCACCTGGGCCGGGACCAGGACCGACGGGACGAGCCGGGCCGTGAGCGGGTCACGACGGACCACGTCGACCTTGACCAGGGACCCGATGGAGCGGTGGCGTTCCACCCTGGTGTCCCGGGCCCAGCAGGCCGTGGTGATGTAGTCCGTCGCGTTCGCGAGGTCGGCCGGTGCCAGGCCGGGCATCAGCCAGATCCACACCCGTTCCCCGACCGCCGTCGGTCGGACGGAGAGGATCCAGGGGAGTTTCCCGGACCGGTTGTAGACGCGGCACTCGACGAAGAACACCCGCAGCCGGTGCCGGGTGACACTGGCCCAGAACCCCGCCAGCAGCCACCGCCGCGTCACGGGGACCGCGAACGGCGAGGCGAAGGTGACGACCAGGAGGACGGCGGCGGTGATTTCGAAGGACCAGCGCCACAGGAACAGCACGAACTGGACCTTCTTGGAGTAGCGCGGCCGGAACGGCATC
>JAAYAH010000098.1 GCA_012719445.1 Actinomycetales bacterium
TGACCTCGTGCGTCCAGGCGGTGGGTTCGCCGTCGCCGTCCTTCCAGGCCCGCGCGCGGATGTTGGAGCCGTTGCGCTGGGCGCGGATGTGCCAGATGTCCCCGGCGGTGTAGCCGGTGCCGAGCTGGACGGCGGAGCCGAGGGTGGTGGTGCCGCCGGACGTCTGGAGTTCGAGGACGAGCTGGACGACGCCTGTGGTGAGGACGGACAGGCGGGCCCGGTACTGGCTGGTGCTGCTGGAGTAGGCGAACGACAAGGCCAGCGACGAGGCGTTGCCTTCGGGCTGGACGTCCAGTGACCAGGACAGGCGGGCGTCGAAGTCAGTGATGTCGTCGATCACCGACGTGTGGCGGGACGCGTTGTCGGCGGTCATGTGGATGATGCCGCCACCGTCCACCTCATAGTTGGCGTCCGTGCCGTTGGAGTTGGACCAGTTACCGCCGCCGGGGGACATGCCCCACCCGTCGGTCGTGGTCCGGTCGAACTGGTCGTGGAACGGGCGCTTCTGCTCGGTGAACGTGCGCTCCGGGCCGCGCATGGTCACGGTGCGCGCGCCGACCGTCAGCGTGGCGAGGACACCGTCCGGGTCGGACACGATCAGCTGCTCCGGCGGCCCCTCCACGGTTTGGGTGGTGAGGCACAGGTCGCGGGCGGCGGTGAACGCGGCCTGCGGGTAGCGGGACGCCGGGCGCTGCAGGCGGTGGTGCCGGTCGCGGAAGATGAACGTGCCGTCCCCGGCGACGTAAGCGATCGACGGTGGGCCCTCCGACTGGAGCACATCGGTGAGGGCCTGGAAGGCGTCCGCTTCCTCCAGCCACCACCACGGGACGAAGGTGGCGCCGAGGTCGAGGTCGCGGGGCAGGGTCCAGCCGATCGCGTCGAGGATGATCCCGATGAGGGTGCCGGTGCGCTGCGCCTCGTACAGCTCGGTACTGACCTTGGTGCCTTGGAGGAGGGCGAGGAGATCCAGGGCGGTGATGTCGATCGTCCTGTTGCTGCGGTCGGGGTGGACATCGAGGTCGTCGACCCGGCCCACAAACAGCGGGTACAGCACGTTGTCGTAGACCGTCTCCACGACCACGGGCGCAGCGGGGCTCATGTCGTCGGCGATCGGCGAGTCCGGGTTCTCCGGGCTGTACACGCGGTCCGCGTTGCACAGCGTCATCTGCAGAGAGCCGACCTTGGGCGGGGCCAGCTGGCGGGCCTGGTCCCGGCCGTAGGAGAAGATCACCGGTCCGCGCTGGAGGACATCGGCGGTGACGTCGTCGTGCTGGCCGGTGAAGTCGCCGCTGGCGGTCCAGTCCACGGCGACGGTGTAGCCCGGGTCGAGGGTGGGGGTGACGTTGAAGTTGTCGAAGTACGCGTACCCGTCCGGCGGCGGGCCGCCGGTGACGAGGGGCGTGCAGTGCGCCAGCAGCTGCACGGAAAGATTGTTCTGACCGGTCCAGGCGGGGGCGTCCTCGAAGTGCTCGGTGGTCCACGCACGGCCGTCGGGGCTGGTGTCCCAGTACAGGATCGACGCCGACTCCCGGATCCGCAGCCACGCATGCGCGACCGGATCGTAGGGCACCGTGGTGGCGTTCTCGTCGGCGAACCCCTCATGGATCGCCA
>JAAYAH010000099.1 GCA_012719445.1 Actinomycetales bacterium
CGCGGCAGCAACGGTTCCAGCCGAGCCCACTCGGTATCGGTCAGGTCGTGGCGCTTCAACCGCTCCTCGTCCATGACGACCAGTCAAACGAAGACCTCAATGAAGATCTACGGGACACGCCCTAGCCACTGTGGCCCCGACAAGCACTGGTTGGGCCGACGCATTGAAGCAGTTCGAGTGCGCTGACGCCGTCGTCCTGCTTACCGCCTATCGCAGCAAGAGCCTGGAGTACCACACAGTGCTCTTCCTTGGCCTCGACGACCAACAATGGTGGGCCCATGACCGAGACCCCATCGAGTCCACGTCGACCTTCTTCGTGGGGCTATCCCGGGCGGCCCAGCGGATCATCTTCACGACCACGAACCCCTTCGCTCGAGCGGGCCGCATCGCAGACTTCTTCGCCATGCTCGACGACGCAGGCGTCCCCGAGGTTGATCAAGGTTGAGGTGGCTCGTGCACCCTGTCGGCTCCGTCGTGCGGTGTGGCGTCCCTGGGCGGCATAGGCTGAGTTCTCTAGTCGCGGGCTCGGCGGCGCGGTTCCCGGCGGCGACCACCTCTTGGACGACCTGCGTCTGCCAGCTCACGTTCCAGGCGCGGATCGGTGCGTTGCCACGGTCACGGTCACGTCGGCCTAGACCCGCTCAGCCGGGACGACGCGGGCAGGTAGACCGCGGCGGTGGTCCCAGTCACCCATGGTCAGGTGGCCGCCGAGGTGGTGTTGGACGACGCGGCAAGGCACTCGGTCGCATTGGTCTCGCGAGACGCCAGAGGGCGTCCACGTCCGAAGTCCTCGCGGTCTGGATCATCCGCCGTACGCGGTCGGTCTGGGGATGGACCAGCCGGCCCCATTCACCGTGTTCGGTGCTGAGCCAGCGGGCCAGTCCCAGTTCTCGCGATGGGATGTCATCGGGGATCTCTCGCGTCGTGTCGGTGCTGGCCGCGGCGGTCGAGCCATCTGTCGGATGCCCTCGCCGGTTCAGGAGATGGGTGCCTACGGAGATCAGGACGTCAAGGACGTCGCCTGGTCCCATGAAGTCGAACAAGACGGGCCCGCCGTGGAGCTCGGGGGTGATCTCGAAGGTTGCACCGGTCGGGCTGATGCAGGCGGCACCGCGGGTGTGCGCGGGGTGTTCGAGCAGGGCGTCGGGGGTTCGGATCTCGAAGCGGTTCCCGTGGCTGACGCCGTTGCGGAGGTGGCGCACCATCTCAAGTATCGGAGCACGGTCGAAGTAGTTCTCCGCGGCAAGGTTGTCGGCAAGCAGGACGAGGGCGCTGACCAGCCAGGCACGGTCGAGTTCGGCCATGAGGTCGTGCTCGGTGCGAGCTGCTTGCAGGTGGTGAGTCCAGTCGTAGGCGTGCGGGGTGTCGTCCTTGCGGCGGATGAGACCCACCGGCGGGGTGTCGGTGAGGACGCTCACGGGCAGCATCTTGAGCGCATGCGGGCCGCGAACGAGTTCGAGTGCCGCGCAGTGAGTGTAGAACCCGGTCGTGAGACGTCGAGCTAGACATCCGACGTCGTACCTGTTCACGCCCCATCTCCTGCGTGGTCGGTTCAGCCGGGGTGAGGTTGATCCCGAACATGCCCCGGGCCGTGTCAATACCCTGCTCAAGCGCGCGCATCCACACGCCGCACCCTTGTGGTCCGGCGCCAAGGGGGACCATACACAGGACGGAGCAGTCGAGCCGGTCCGATCAGGTGATGGCCAGTGTGTCGCCTACGCGCAGCAACTTGAGCAGCATATCCAGCTGGAGCCGGAAGCCTTGGCGTCGCTGGTGACATCCAGGTCGGTGTCCTCTGACTCGACGCCGACGCGGCGGACGGCATCAACCCGGTGGGTGGCGTTCCGCTCCGATGGAGACAGCGAGCGCGGCCGAACCGGACCCATCGAAAGCGCCGGACCCTCAGGGTGGTGGCGGGCCAAGTGGAACTTCTCGTCCCGGCTGTCGCGAAGCGGGCCCCTGACCGGCCGCAGGTCGATATCGGCCGTAGGGATTGGGGCACAAGGTGCCGTTGCCAGCTCCAACTGTGAGCTGACGACGTTGAACTCATGGTCTTATCGCGAAGTTCTACAAGCTCCTGTGCGCTTCGTTCTTGGTGCAGTGGGTGCGGCTGGCGTGCTGAGGTACGGTCCGTGCGGCGGGGGACGGTGTCGACGTCCCCCGCCGCACGGCGTCACTTCTCCCTACGCACGCCCTTGAACGGCTGGTCGTCGGCCTTGCGATCGAGGATCTGCCCGTTCTGGGAGTCGCGCTTCACCCAGCCGGTCGAGGTGCGGAACTGGGTGCGGTCGCTGACGGCTCCGCGGCGGAAGCCCTGGCCGGTGTTCTTGGCCATCTGGTCACATCCTTCAGTTGGGCGTCGTCCGGGTCGGACGGCGCTTCGCTCAGGTGTAGGTGGCCCTACCGGTGCTGCCCCCCAGATTTCTTCGAGAAGACCGAGCGGGGTAGGGCGGCGGCCCGGGCGACGACCTTGGCGGCCTGGGCGGCGGGGACGCTGCCCCGTGCACGCTGCGCGGTGGGAGTTCCGATCGACGATCGCTCGATCTTCTGGTGGATGTTGCTCATGCGATGCCCCTCTTCCTCATCCGGTCCCGCTCGTTGGCGATCATCCGTTCGACAGCCTTCGGGGTGACGTGCAGGTCGTACGCGATCTCGGTGTACGTCATGCCCGCACCGTGCAGCACCAGCGCCCGCTGCACATTCGGGTTACAGACCCTGGACAGCGCGCGGGCCACTTGGTCCTGCTGGACGAGCCGAGCCTCAGGCGACTCGACCGGGCGATCGGCCAGCTGACGGGCGTCGTGCGGGTCGGTCGACATCGCCCGGCCGTGCCGCACTTCCTCGGCCCACCAGCGGCGGTAGACGTTGGCGAACCTGATCAGGCACTGGCCGATGAAGTAGGTCCGCAGAGTCGCACCGCGACGGTAGTCCCATTTGCCGGGGACCAGGACGTCGTCATGGAAGTGACGCAGCGCCTTGGCCACCGTCTCCTGGGCCAGCTCCTCAACGGTATCCGGGTCGTCCAGGGCACCCTCGGGAGGATCGGGCAACCCACCGTATCCACGTTCACGCACCCGCTGGAAGATCAGCCGACGGCGCATCCAGCCCGAGAGCACGGCGATCCCGTACCTGGCCAGCTCCGTCTGGAAGATCTCGTAGTCGCGTCCAGAGAACTGCCGCCACGCCAGCCCGGTCACCAAGTCGTTGTCGGCCGCCAGCCGGTCGATCCGGTCGGCCGCCTCCGCGTTCGCCGGCTCATCGAGCCAGTCCACGGGCACGTCGTCGGGCACTTGGAACCGTTGTACCGGGACGGTCCGGCCCAGCGTGCGCGCCCGCGACGGCTCGGGTCCCGGGACCATTGCTTCCTCTCGCTGTCGAGTGTGACGCTGAGGCGCTTGTCAGCGACACGCCCTCATATGTGGCCCTGTCCCGATGGACCCCCAACTGTTTCTCAAGATCTTTTGCCGGGTGCCCCTGGTGTTCGCGGCAGCCTTCACAGACTGGCATGCACCAGCGACAATCCACGGCCTCCCTGAGGACGTGTGGACGTGGAAGATCGTTACCCCAGCACCGCACTCGCTCTGTAGGAGCTCGTCAACTCTGAAGCTTTCTACTCGGTGGGTGGGCATGGGTGGGCAGGTGGTCTGTCCGGACACATTTCGATCATGGGGTCCCAGGCATGGTCGCAGCTGGCCCGGGTACGAGAGAAGCCGGTCAACAGGGCGAGGATCTGCCGGGCAGTTCCGGTGCACCACCCCGATCGTCTCCTTCTGCTGCGTCAGATACTCCCGCCCCAGGATCCCCCGGATCACTGCCTCGACCTCGTCCGGCAGTTCCTGTCGACCTCTGGAGCGCCCCGGCGACAGGCACCGCGCTGCCGTCACGGCGCGTCGTCGACACCCCCAATTGTCACCATCGGTGTTGGCGGCCTGGATGGGATTGTTCGATGCGTCCAGGTTGGGGGTCGTATCGGCGGTGGACATCGGGTTGCGGAGCGTCGGGTCGTGGTGCCGGCGGGGGGTTCTGCCGTTGCGGGGTGCCTCTGGGCTGCGTACGCGACGTACGAGTCGTAGCTGGTGCTGGGCGTCGATGGGTGGGGGTGATGTTGGGTGCGCCGCGGGTGTCCGGGTCGGTGAGATGACCGTGGTCGATGAGCGCGCGGTGCAGGGCCGTGAGGGTATGCGGTTGGGTCAGGGCCTCGTCGAGCCCCTCCTGACAGACGTCGATGGCCAACAGCGGGATGACTTGCTGCGGTAGGGCATCGGGTCCGGAGGTGGGAGTGGGCAGGGTGCCGATGCGGCCCAGGACGGTGGCCGCGACCCGGGTCTTGGTCGCCGAGTCGAGGGCGTTCCAGGCCACGATCGCCATGTGCCGGCGGACGTGTTCTTCTCCCGAAGCCGGCGGTGCGGGCACCTGCAGGGACGTGCCGTGGGGGTGGGCGATCTGCCAGGTGAGGGCAAGGACGTGAGCGGCTCCAGTGTGGGCTCGAACGTGGGCGTGGTTGGCGTGGGGGGCGGGCTCGGGGTGCGGTCCGAGCGGTTGGTCGGGGTCCTGGGTGGCCGGGGGGTACTGATCGCGGTAGGCGGCGAGGACCTGGGCGTGGTCGAGCCAGTGGGACCGGGCGTGCTCGTGGCCTTCGGCAGGGGTGAACAGGTTCTCGGTCCAGGCCGGTGGCGCCTGCTCACCGATCGCAACCTCCAGGTCGGTGCGCAGGTATGCGACGCGGTCGGTGATCGCCTGACGCATCTGGTCGAGGTACCGGACGTGCTCGGGGTCTTCGAGAGTGGCCGGGACGACGTCTGGGGCCCAGGGCAGGACGGGCGCGGGAGCCGGGGGGCGAGTGAGGTTGGCGTGCTGATTCTGGGCGTGAAGCCAGGCGGACACGACGCCCGGGATCCCGGAACGGGCTTGTTGTTGCGCAGCATCAGGGAGAAGGACGGCGGGGTCGTGGCCGTGGGTTTCCGCAGCCTTCATGGCCCAGGCCAGGTGCGTGAACGCGTAGGTCTGCCCGGCGCGGGTGCGGGCGTTGGGGCCGTGCAGGGCCGGGGTGGGGTGCTCGATCGAGAACCGGGTGAGGGTCTCGGCGAGGCGTTGCGCGGCGTCGAGCACTGCCGGGGTGGTGCGCAGCGCGGGGGTGGACAGGATCGCCGGGATGTCGTGGCCGGCGGCCTCGATGCGGGCCAGGACCTGCTGCAGGGTGGTCCAGACGGTGGGGTTGGCGCGGGTGTCCAGGACACGGTGGGCCAGGGCGCGAGGCAGGGCACGGGCGACCTCCTGCTGATAGGTGGTGGAGGTGATCTGGGCGCGGACGCGTCCGGGCACGGGGTCGGTGAAGACACCGGAGCGCAGCAACGCGGGGGCCGTCAGCGCGGCGTCGAGGTCCAGGTGTTCGGTGTCGATGCCTGCGTCGGTGAGCAGCGCGCGGTATCGGGTGAGGTCCTCGCGGGTGGGCTTCTCCAGATGGACCGATGGGGTCGTGGTGGCGGTCAGGCGGCGCAGGTGGGTGGTCAGCCGCCGTGTCATCGACACCGCTCCCCCACCCGCCGTGTCCAGGGTGTCGGACTCCCGTGCAGGGGCGTCGAGTTCGCCGGGGCCGCATTGACTCGCGTGGTCGATGCGCGCCTGGCGTAGGGCGTCGGCCAGGGCTCGCTCGGGTTGCCATCCGGCCTGGTGGGCGCGGCGTAGCTCGGTCAGGAGGTTCGGGTAGGCGTCGTCGGTGCGGGCGCAGGCAGCGTCGAGGGAATCCAGGCACTCGTCGAGGACGCGCTCGTAGTAGCCGGTGGAGAAGGTGGTGATGGCGTGTTCGTAGCGGGGCACGAGGGTGGCCAGGGACGCGGCGGTGTTGTAGGCGTTGGTGATGGCCTGGGTAGCGGACGTCTCGGCGGCCTCGCGGTCCAGGATGCGTTGCAGGATCACGGTGGCGTCCACGCCGGCGGGGTCCCAGGAGCGCCGGTCCACGCGCTCGTCCTCATCGACCGGCAGGACGGCGTGGGTTTGGACGTATAGGTGTGTTCCTGAACGGGCGCGGGTGGCCAGGACATACAGGTGTTCGCGAGCGGCCTCACCGGTGATGAGGGCGTGGGCGGTGTCCACGGTGGCGCCTTGGACGCGGTGGGCGGTGGTGGCGTACAGGAGCTCCACATGCGCGCCGACGTAGGCGCCCGGCAGGACCACGCGAGCGCCGTCGCGGAGGTGTTCGACGGTCAGGGCGCCGTCGTCGCGGCGGTGGATGACCCGCCATGCGTCGCCGTTGCGGACCCAGGTTCTCCGGTCGGGGCTGGTCAGGCGCCGGTCGTTGGCGCGGGTGACGATCCAGTCCCCGACCCCCGCGGTGTTCCCGTCATGCAGCAGCACTCCGTCGGCCTCGACGTGGCCGCTGGCCACGCGGTCCGCGCGGGCGCGGGCGGCCAGGCGGGTGACGTCGGCGGTGGTGGTGGTCGCCAGGACGGAGGTCTTGCCCGCGGTGACGTCGATGAGCCACGCGGCGTAGGCGGCGTCGGTCATCTCCTGCTGGGACCCGCCGTGGATGCGGTCGTGTTGCTGGTAGAAGGCCAGTGCCCGGTGGTCCCCGGTCCGCAGGCCGAGCGTGGCGGTGGCCTCGTCGGGGTTGGTGAAGCGGTGGATGACGTCGAGTTCGACGACCCCGGCCTCGGCCACGAGCAGGCGTAGCGCGCCGCCGGATTCGACGGCGGCCAGCTGCCGGTCATCGCCCAGGAGCCGGACCCGGGCTCCGGCTCGTTGGGCGAGGGTCAGGATGTGGTCGAGGTTGGGGGTGCCGGCCATGCCGGCCTCGTCGACCAGGATCACGTCGCCGGCAGCGAGGGTGATGCGGCCGGGGTGTGCGGTGGTGTGGTCGTGGAGGAACTTGTGGACGTTCTCCGCACGGGCGCCCAGTTCGCTGGCCAGGACGGCGGCGGCGTGGGCGGAGGTGGCCAGGGGGATCAGGCGCCCGGTGCCGGTGTGGTCCAAGATGGCCTTGAGGGCTCGCATCGCGGTGGTCTTGCCGGTGCCCGCGGGCCCCAGACCCACCACGATGTCGCGGGGGTCGGTGGTGAACACGCTGACGAGTCCAGCCTGGCCGGCGTCCAGGGTGGTGCCGCTGTCCTGCTGCCAGGAGGCCAGGACGGCGTCCACCTGATCTGGGGTGAGCCCGCCGTCTCGGACCCGGCGCGGGGTGGTCGCTGCGGTCAGGAGGCGGTGTTCGGCGTCCAGCACTGCTTGGGAGGTGTAGCGGGTGGCGCTGTGGCGGGTGAAGACCGAATCGCCGTCAGCCCGGCGCAGGTCGGCGGGTTCGGCCACGAGGGCGGGTGGGTCGATGCGCAGGCTCATCCCCGGCCCGGACGTGCGTTGGACCACGGCCTCGGCCAGGCGGTCCAACTCGGCGGCGGATACGGCGTGAAGGTGGTGTTCGGCCAGGAGGCCGGGATGGCGCAGGGCGCGTTCGGTCTCGGCGCGCAGGTTCCAGGTCGTCCAGGTCGAGCGCTCGTTCTGCACCACATCGAGTACTCGGCCGGCGAGCTGTTCGACAAGGTGAGTGTGGTCATTGCTGCCAGGGACCAGCCCAGGCGGAGTGGCGTGGGCGGTGGCGTCCGTGGGGTGCGGGACGGGCCCGACGGCCTCGGTGAGGGCTGTGAGCGCGGCGGGTCCGAAGGTGTCGGTGAGTTCTTGGCGCCAGGCGTGGCGCATCTGGTCCAGGGAGCGGATGGTGCCCTTGGCGGATCGGGTTTCCAGGTTCGCCCGCTCGGCCAAGGCCCGGGCCCCGGCGAAGTCGGGGTCGCGTCCGTGGGTGGCGCGGTACTCGGCCAGGAGGGTGTCGTAGCGGGCTTCGAGCTGGGCTCGGCGCCGGGAGAAGTGGTCGATGACCCGCTGGTCGATCCCGGCGATCTCCATGATGTCGCGCTTACCGCGGCCAGCGGGGCGGGCGGCGAACCGGGCCCCGAGGCGATGGGTCACGTGGGCTTGCAGGCGGGTGTTGTAGTGCTCCGAGGCGGCCACGGCCAGGGCGTGCAGGCCCCGGGCGTCCAGGGCCCGCCAGATGCCGTCGACGCCTTGGACCTTGTTGGAGATCACCAGGTGGGTGTGCAGGTTGGGGTCCCCGGCGCGGGAGTCGTAGTGGGTGAACGCGACCGCGACCAGGCCGTGGGTGTCGATCTGGGCCAGGCCGTCGCGGCCGGTGCGGGTGTGCGCGGCATGGGCCTCCAGGAAGGTCAGGGTCTCGGTCATCGCGGCCTCGTGGGACATGCGGATCGCCTCACGCACCTGGGCCCTGGGGTCCAGTGCCCAGACCAGGGCCACCGACTTCACCGGTGAGAAGACCAGGTCGAACCCGGCCACGGCACCGGCGGCCCGGCGGGACTCCGCGCGCCGGATACCGGCGATCTCCTGCGTGGTCGCCTCCCTCCCGGTCGCCTCCTCCAGGGCGGCCACGCGCTCGGTGACACGCTGCGAGAGCGGCGGCAGGGGCTTGTACTCGGCGAACTTGCGGCCCAGTTGCGCCTGGCGCACGGCGGCCTGCGCCAGGGTCCGCACCTGGGCGTCGCGCATGTCGGAGTGGGCACGTGCGCGGGTGTACTCGGTGATGATCCGCTGGGCGTCGGGGTGCAGTCCGGCGCCGAACAACGCCCGCATCTGCTCGGCGGTGACCTCGCTCGCGGCCAGACCCAGGACCTCGGTTCCACTTCCCAGCCACACCCCGGGTGGGTTGCCCCGGGTGGTGTAGTACCCGGCCGCATCCGCAGCCCGGACACCGTCCGCGTCAGCCTTGGCGACGTGGCGCATGAGGTACAGGTAGCCGTCCCCGGCGGTGAGCTTGTGCAGGGTCATCACCGGCCCCACCCCCACGCGGAAGTGCCCGCGGGGCGCTGGGCCGATCGGGTGATTCCGCTCCGGCGATCCACCGTAGGCGAGGGGCTCGCGGCGGTGCTGGGGGCGCCGGGGGCGGGCGGGCGCTGCGGGGGGCAGGCCACCGGCCTGACCGCAGTGCCTGACCTGCGCTCATGCAGGGGCCCCGGGGTCAAGGAGCCGCTCGCGGCCCGCGCAGCGGCGCCGAGGGCGTCCTTGAGGCCGGTGGGGGCGTGAGCGCACCCTGACCGCCCGCCCCCGGTGCACCCCCACGAACTCTCACGGACCATCCGCCACGGAAATGAACCACAATGATTCTTGGCGTGTTCTTTCGACACTTCCCCACCTCCTCTCAGAACCGGCTGGAATGCGGTGAGAGTAGCACCGGATGGCCTACTGGTAAGGGGTCGTATTCGGGGGTGACGAATGCCCTGAAGGCAGCAGTGACTCACCGCAATGTTGCTGGTGGGAGAGCATGTTCCTGGCTACGGACGGACACCGGGACTGGTCAGTCGCTGGTCCTGAGATGGACGTAGTCGGCCCAGGTCCGACCTGATTCTCTGGCGATTCTCTCGGTGGTCGCGGAGGTGTATCCGAGCATTTCGGCGACGATGGGCGCGGGAGTGCTCAGCAGGAGTTGGCGCAGGGCGCCGCGGCGGCTGTCGAGGTTGGCCACGCCGAGGTTGCGCAGACGCAGGCGCAGGGTGGCGGGGTGCAGGCTCTGATGGGCGCGGCGCCCGGGGAAGAGCAGTTGGCTGTCGGGGTTGGTGGCGGTGGCCAGGTTCTCCCGGTGGGCCAGGTGCTCCAGGAAGATGCGGTCCAGGGGCGCGGGAACGGGTGAGGCCGGGTCTCCCAGGGCGATCGTCACCTCGGTGCCGGTGCGGGCGACGTCGTGGATCGTCAGGGCGACGATGCGGGTCAAGGGCTGGGCGTACAGGCCCACGAGCAGAACCAGGACCTTGTCGGCGACGCTCATGGCGGGGTCGTTCAAGGCACGGCGTAGCAGGTCGATCTGGGCACGGGCCTCCAGCGGAGGTCGGGAACCCTCCGGCGGGATCCCCATGTGCAGGTTCCGGGTGATCCGGGTGGTGTTGGCCCAGCGGATGAAGGGTCGCAGGACCCGGGGCTGGTAGGTGGGGGCCTCGGCGACCCAGCAGTCCAGGTCGGCCTGGGTGCAGGTGGCCAGGGTCAGGTCGGCGTCGGCGAGGAAGACCAGGAACTGTTCTGCCTGGCGCAGGGCGGTGCGGGCGTTCTGCACGCGGTAGGGGCCCACCGGCGCGGTTCGGGTGGCCTTGAGCAGGCGGTGGTGGACACACCAGGCGGCGTAGCGGTGCAGGATCCGGGCGTGGTCGGGGTCGGTGATCTCCTGTTGCCAGGCCGTCAACCACTGCTGGAACTGCGCCAGGAACCGGTCGACTGGGGGTAGGACGCCGCTGGCCACGAGGAGGTCGCGCAGGTGGGTGACGGCCTTGGGTGGGGCCAGGGTGTCCAGGCCGGCGTGGGTCAGGGGGACCGCTTCGGTGGCCAGGGCCCGCAGCAGCGCCGGGACGTGGGGTTTGGACAGCCACAGCAGACCGCTGCGAGGTCGGTCCATGGCGGTGAACGTCTTCAGGAAGGGACCCAGGGCCGGTGCGAGGGTCCCGTCGCCGCGGTCCAGCAGGGCACTGAGGCGGTCGGTGAGCACGCAGCGGGCGCACCCGCCGTGTCCGTGGCGCCAACCCTCCTGGCCGCAGCGCGGGCAGGTGAAGTCCCCCAGGCCACCGGCGCAGTCGGTACACAAAGCGGGCTGGCCGTGGGCATCCATGCCTGGCAGCAGGCGGTGACGACGGCACAGGATGCAGCGGCCGTAGCTCTCACACGCCCGGGCGAAACAGCCCGAGCACACCGGGCCCTCAGGCCACCAGCGGACCACGCTGACCAGCCGGGAGCGCCCCTGGTAGCCCATGACGTCCACGGGCGGCAGCGCGGTGTCCTCCGGTTGCCCCTGGCGGGGATCGGTGGGGCCGGGGCGCTTGGCGCGGGCTGGGCGACGGCATCGGGCACAGACCAGGTGTGAGCCCACGGTGGCCGGGACCGGGCCGGGTGCCACGCTCACCTGGTGGCGTCGGGGCCGTCACCCAGCAGCCGGACCCGCACCGGACGCAGGTGCTGGGCGGGGTCCTGGTTCACTGGCTCGACGGCACGACGCGAGGCGGGCCGGCTCGGCTCGATGTCTTCCACGCGGCGCCCCACGACCCGGCGAGCCGAGGCGACCTCCACAGCGGAGGTCTCGATCAGCTCTCCGACCTCGGCGTTGAGGATGTCGCACAAGGCGGCCAGCACCGTCAGGTTCAACCGCTCGGGTGTGCCGGTGACCAGGCGGTGGACCTGGGACGCCGACAGCGACACGCCGCGTTGGCCCAGCAGCGGGACCAGGTCAGTGGTGGCGTAGATGCCGTTCATCGCCATGACCTCGCGCAGTCTCCACCGGTAGGCGACCTGTCGTGTCATCTGTGGTCCTCTCCTGCTCGGGTCTCGTGTGCGTCCTGCGCCCGCCCGAGCAGGTCGTCCAGGCCCCGACGCAGGGTCCGGGTGCGAAAGTCGGAGGACACGCAGGTGTAGATCGCGGTCGTGGAGGCGTGCTCGTGACCGACCTGCTCCTGCACGAACCGCGGATCCCACCCATCCTCGATCAGGTGGGTCACGTACGACCTTCGCAGAGAGTGGAAGTCCAGCATCCGATCCATACCCAACGTGTCGCGGTACTCGCGCAGCCTGCGGGTCAAGGACTCCAGCCCGACCCGCGCGGACCGCTCCGTGGGCCACAGCGCCGGCCCCGACGCGGCGCCGAACAGCGGTAACGCCTGGCCACGCCACTGCTGGATCACCCCGGGACTCCACGCCCACACCGTCAGGACGCTGCGCCGCTTGGGTTCGGATCCCTTGGACGCCTTGCCGTACCGCACGTAGCAGACCCCGAGATCACCGAACTCCCGCGCTCTGGGGTTGGGGCCGAAGTCGCTCACGTCCAGCATCGCGACCTCCCGGCGGCGCAGCCCGTACCCGTAGGCCACCTTGAAGATCGTCGCGTCCCGGAAGGCCGCCAACCACCCCTTGCGCCCCAGCACGCGGGCCCGGTCGACCTGCTCGTCGGCGTGGTCGAACAACCGCTGCAGCTCCGAGCGGGTGAAGGCCCGGCGAGCCGGACGACCCTCGTAGTCAGCCACATGAACGGCGCAGTTCGCCTCGGTGATCACCTGGACCGGGTGGTCGTCGAACCGATCCAGACACCGCCCCACCCACTCCTCGGCGGGATCGGTGACGTACTCGCAGAACCCGCGCAGCGCCCCCTGGTAGGCCCGCACCGTCGAACGCGCCATGTGCCGCACGGCCCGCTGGTCGGAGAACCACTCATCGACCACCGCCGGCGTCCAGGACCACGGGTACAGCTGCACCTGGTCCACGAAGGAGCGCACCACCGCGCGCCGGTGAGCGATCGTGGACTCGGCCAGGTTGCGTGCCCGCTGACGCCGCTCCCAGCCGGCGAGCATCTCCGCGAGCACCTGCTCCGCCTCGTCCAGGACCTCATCGGCCTCGACCAGACGCAACGCCGTACGCCGCGAGCCCTCACCCCAGGCGACCATGACCCCAACCCCCTCGCTCGCATCCGACGCGAACTTATCGCATCTGATGCGAGGTCCCCCGATCAGCGCAGGCCACCACGGCGAGTCGCAACCCCCACACCCCCCGACAGCGGGCCCCGAGTACCGCCACGACGCACCCAGCCCCAGAGTCAAGGCCGCCGGAATACGCCAGAGTCCGCAGGTGAATGCCATAATCCAAAATGGCCCAGGAAAGGCCGTCGCGCGAGACGACGAGATCCCGGACAATGCGATTCACCTCCTTCCATCCAGGAATGCAAGAGGTGTGTCGTCCTTGATCATGATCGGATGATGAGGCGGCCTGAAAATTTGATCTTGCATGTCGCTGAGCGGCAGCTCAGCGGCAGTCTGGTCGTACAGCGAGGGTGTTCGCATGGTGGTTGCTGGTGGCGGAATACGCCGGGACGAGCGGCCCGGACGCACATTCCCAGGTGTTGCGCCCAGCTGCGGCGTGGACGTACTTTTCCGCGCACCGAAACCCCGCGGGAACATGAGCCGGTGGACCACCGCCGACACCGCGGGGTGAGGGCCAGGAATGGTCACGGAGACGAGAAGGGGTTGGATGATGGAACGCAAGCAGAGCGCGGCCAGGGCCGCGGCGTTGGCGCTGGCCGAGCGGGCCGCGCGCATGGCCCAACGGGAACAGCGCATCGCTCAGGAGCTGGCAGGCTTCCTGGGGGCAAGGGAACGCGTCAGCGCGATCCTGGAGGTCGCCCAACGACGCTGCGAGACGATAGCGGCGCGGGCCCACAAGCAGGCCCATGCCTCGCAGGCCCAGGCCGAGGCGCACGTGGTGGAACTGGTCGCGCTGATCGGGGACCGCCAGGAAGTCGCCGAGCACACGGGTCTGACCCTGCACCAGATCCGCCGGGCGCTGCGCGAGGCGCAGGAGGACACCGACGCCGGGGACACCCGGGTCGAGGACGTCGGTGCCGAGACGCCCGGCGTCGAGGGATGCCACGCCGACGAGATGCCTCGGGGCGGAGCCGATCAGGTACACGAGGAGGACGAACCCGGTCACGTATCACCGACGCAGGACATCGGCCCGGCCGGGAACGGTACGCAGGAGGAGCCCGAGGCGGACCAGGGCGGGCCCGTCCCGTCATGGCAGGCATCCGGGCCGCAGGAGTGGGCCGCCGTCTCGACGGACGCCGAACCGGAGGTGACGTGCGCCCCAGCCGTCGCAGCGGACGAGGACACCACGCCGGCACCGGTGACGGTGGCCGGTGAGGTGCCGCTCGATGTTCCGGTGACGCCGGGGACCTGGTCCGCGCAGCCGATGGGCACCCACGATGCGCCCTCCCCCGAAGCGTCCCCGGACCCCGGGATGTCAGCGGGCGTGGATCCGCAGCCGTGCGGCGACATCGCGGCGGACGCGCCCAGCGGCCAGGATGCCGAGCCGGTCAGCGGCTGGCGGGGTTCGGCGGACCGGTCGTGGTGGTCGTCTTCGCCGGGCTCGGCGGCCTGAACGAACCAGGCGGTGGCGCCGGGCCGCGCCTGCCGATGCCAGAGGCCGAGCGGCGCCGCACGACCCCGAGGGTGATAGTGGCTCCGGAGGGGCTGTCTGCGGGACGGAAGCGAAGGTGGACATGTTGGTGGGCCCGCCGATCGGCGGGCCCACCGGTGCGTCAGGCGACGGGAGCCATCTGGGCGGCCTGGGCCTCGGCGATCTCATCCGGGGTCGGCTGGCCGGTGGGGTAGCCGCCGGTGACGGCGATCTCGTGGTGGTGGGCGTCGGCCTGGGCGGGGGCGTGGCGGTGACTGGTCGCGCCGTGCCAGCGCATCGACAGGGCCAGGGTGCGGGCCGTGCCGGTCAGGGTGGGGTACCGCCCCGAGGTGTCGATCATCAGGTCCTCGGCGAGTTCGGCGATGACGGTGTCGCCCTTGTGGAGGGCGGCGACCCGCTCGGCCAGGTCGCGCCAGCAGGTGACGTCCACGGCCACGGTGCGGCCCTCGACCCAGGCACCCTGGGCGTTGCGGTAGCGGGTGTTGTGCAGCAGGCGGATCGCGCAGACCAGGTGGCCGTTCTTGGTGCGGCCCAGGCGGGGCTCGGCGGCGATGTTGCCCTCGATGGTGAAGTTGAAGATCACGGCGGGTCTCCTTGACTGGGTCCGGCGCGCTGCCGGGTCGGGGGTGCGGCGACCGGGGTGCCCCTGGGGTGACCTGCCCCGCTGGTTGTGGTGCGGCCGGTGAGGGGCAGGTCGTGCGGGATCTTGCCGGTGGTGCCGCGGTGACAGGACCGGGCCCAGCCGGGCCAGCAAGGCGCGTCAAGGGGGCCGCAGGCAGCGCAAAGATCATGGCGGAGCCTTGATGTTTGCGTGTCCCCTTGCGCGACGCGGCGCAGGTCGGCCGCCCTGTGGTCTGTCATCTGGGCGCCACCAGGGGAACACCCGCCCTGCCCCGGGCACGCGATCGGCGACCCGCCGGGGCTGCTTCCCCACGGCACGCTCGGACCGCGGGGCCACAGCGGGCAACGGACCGCTGGCCGGAGGTGGGCCCGCCGGTTCGACGAGGACCACCGGGGATCCCCGCCACCCGGCGTGACCCGGTTGCCGGGAACGGCCAGGAGCGACGAGGCGGATGCACGCATCGGAAGCGCCCCAGCTGGTCGGCCTGGCCCGGGCAACGCCTCGGCATCCCCCGGGACGCCTGGTGAGCGGGCCCGTGGCCGCGCAGGCATCCGGTGCCGCGTACGGGCAGGACAACGTCGAAGCGACCGGAGTGCCGGTGGCGTCGATGTCGTCGCCACCGTGAGGGCGTGGGAATACGACGCAGGCGTCGAGGACCCAGGACGTTGAACGTGCCGTCCGGCGGGCAGGGGTCTGTCACGGGACCTGCCCGACGTGAACGGCGGATCACCGGCGTGACCGGATCGCTCCAGGACACCGCAGGAGACGCCCCGGGCCAGCGGCGGGCATCGACGCGGACGTGGCCTCGTGCGTGCCGGTCGGCGGGACCAGCGGCGAACCGTTGGGCAGGCCTACCCGACCGGGTCCCGCGTCCATGGGGCGGACCCGACTGGCCCCCGACACGATCGGCGCGGATGGCCGCACGAGTCGGTGTCGGTCCGGGCAGGAACTGAGGGGGCCCGGCCCCGGCCACCGGATCCGGGACTGTCGTGGGTCGCAACTGACCGGCGGCACGGACGCCACGGCAGAGCACGAGACGGCGTGGCCCCGCTGGCGGTGGGGCGGGGCAACGACACCCTGTGGAATCCCAGGCAGGGACGCCCCCGCCCACAGGGCCCCGAGGCATGGGGTCCCTGTGGGCGGGCCGGTGGGCTACCGGCAGACCTCGGCCACCGCGCGCAGAAGGGCGCGGGCCACGGCGGCCGGAACGTAGTCGAAGCTGATCTCGACGGTGTCGGCGCTCAGGACGCGGACCCGGCCGGTGGCGTGCGGGCGGCCCATGTCGCGCAGACGCAGCCCGGGCCCGTCCTGCGGCCAGGGCTCGTCGGCGATCCGCGCGGGGAGCAGGCCCCGCAGGTCGTCGGCGAGGTCGCGCATCTGCTGGCACCGCTGTTCGCGGGCGGTGGCTTCGGCCACGGCCTGGGCGTGGGCGGCCAGCAGGTCTGTTTCCAGGCGGCGGGTGAAGTGGGAGACCAGCTGCGCGGGGCTGGCGTTGGCCGCGACGGTGATGACCAGGCGGGGCCACCCGGACAGGCTGGTGCGCTCGGGGTTGGACCCGCGCAGGATCACCCGGTCCCGGGCCAAGGTCACGGTGGCGGTGGCGCCGCTGGTGTGGACCAGGCGCGCCAGTGGGAAGGACTCACACGGCGCGTGCGCGGCCCACCCGGGCAGGCCGTGTGCGGTCATCGACTCGGCGATGCGCGTGGCACGCTCCAGGGCCTGGGCGCGTTCCTGGGCGAAAGACATGAGGGGACCTCCCGCGGGCATCGCGCGGTGCGGTCTCGTGCCGCTGGTGGCACGAAGGAAAGCGGTTCCGCCCGCGCGGCCCGGGGCCTGGTCTGGCGGACGAGGCCGGGGCTCGCGGGCAAGGGGGCGCGCAGCGTCCCGGCGCAGCCGGCCTGCGGCCCTTGCCGGCGGGCACCGCGTCCGCCACGCTGCCCCCGGGCCGCAGCGACAGGCGGTACCGCTTGCCCGGGCTCACGTCACCGGGCCTGTCGGCAGGTGGCGCGGTCAGCGTCGAACGCCCCTGGACGCTCAGCTGCGCGGCGGGCGGATCGCTCACGGGTGCCGGTCCCGGTCGCGCCCGGAGAACAGGCAGGAGGACCCAGGTGGTGGCTGGCGCGGGCGTGGGGCATCCGGTGTGGGTGGGGTCGCTGCCGGTGTAGCCAGGGCCGTTGAGCTATTCCGGCAGCAGCGACGCCCGCAGTCCTGGCGTTCCCGGTCGTCTCAAGGTTCCGGTGTGGTTCAGGTGTGGTTCAGGTGTGGGGACTCCACCGGGGGCGGGTCGTCGGCTGTCAGCCGAAGAAGATCCCGCCGGGGTTGCCCTCGATCTCGGCCAACAGGTCCTCGATCCGTGGGGACGGGGCGATCGGGTCGTAGGTGTGGAAGCGCAGGTTCCTATCGCGCCAGTACAAGGTCCAGGTCCCGGTGGTTGCGGTGTAGCGCAGGCGCGCGATCGGCAGACTGCTCCACTGCGGTCCGAAGTCCTCACGCCAGGGCGCGCGGCGTTCCACGATCGTCAGGTGACGGGCCGTGACCTCGCACTCCAGGCGCACCTGGTGGCGGGCGCGTTCAGGGATCCGCGCGGCGCACCAGCGCTGTACGCGGGCCACGTCCAGTTCCGGCAGGGCCATCGGTTCACCCGCCCATCGCGGCCAGCGCGTCGTTCAGGATGGTGAACGCGGCGTCCAGGCGGCCACGGCGGCGCCGGTTGTCCTCGTGGTTGGCCTCGGCCGCCACGCAGGCGGTCAGGTCCTCCAGCTCCTGAGCGGTGACCGTGAGGGCGGCGCCGTCGGGGAGGGCGCGCAGGGAGAACACCAGCCGCTCGGCGTCGACATCCAGGAGCGCCAGCTCGCGCAGGACCGCGGCGACCTGGCAGGCGATGACGACCTCGTGAACGACGCCCGCCACGGCCAAATGGCGGCGCCGCAGGTCGTAGGGGGTGTCCTCCCAGTTGCTGATCACACCCCCGTCGCCGCAGGCACCGCACCGCCACCCGATCGCCGCCGGTGGTTCAGGCCGGTGGACGATGATCCGCCCCGGGCAGGGACGCCGACCGGGTCGGCGCCCGCACGGCAGGGCACTGGCCCACGGGGCGCCGGCCTGACCGGCGGTGGCGGCCCGCACGACGGCCTCCAGGTGCGCCGCGAGGTTCCGGGCCGGTCCCGGAGCATCGGCGGGCAGGTCCTGGAAGTGGGTCAGATCGGCGACGAACATCCCCGGTAGCGTAGCTACGACACCAGACCCGCCGACGACCGATGCCTGGCTACCCGCGGGTCCTCCCCTCCGGACACGCGCGACGCCCTTCGGGCACGCTCGGCACGGGCCAGGTGATTGAGGGGCCGGTGCCCCGCGACGGGCACCGGCCCCTCCACCGGTCACGGACGCGGGTCGGTACCCAGTTCACGGGCGGCCACTTCCAGGACATGGCGGCGCACATCACCGGGGGTGAGCCCCAGATCCAGGACCTGACGCATCAACAGAGCCATCCGGTACCCGGCATCGACGGCCAAGGCACGCTCGATGGCTGCCTGCGCCAGGACGCTGTTGCCGCGCTGGTGCACCGCGACCGCCGCCAACGTCGCCACCGGCGCCAACCACGCCGGCGGAGCGAAGGGCACCAACACCGGCCAGGTCCACGCCGCGTGCTCGCGGTGGGCGGCGACCAGGGCCTCATCGCGCACCCGCACATCGCCCAACGCCTCCAGCACGCCGGCGGCCTCGGCGACATCGAAGTCCACCGGACGCCCGACCCGCCGGTGCAGAGCCCCGGTGACCACCTGGCGGCGCTCGGCGAAGGTGCGCGTCGGGAACGCCTCGATCGCGGCTGCCACCCGGGCCAGGACCTGCCCCGGGTGGGAATCCAGGGTGGACAGGACCTGGTCACGGTCACGGGCGGGCACCCCCAACGCCACGCCCAGGCTCAGGGCGGTACCCGCGTCCTCACCCACCGCCCGGCCCGGCCCGGCCGGCGCCGCCGCGCACAAGTCGTGTTCCCACCAGGCCCCCGCCGCGGCGGTGACCGCGCGACGAATCCGCAGGGACGGCGGGCACGAGAGCGCGGCCAGGGCGAACAGGACGTGCAGACCGGCGAGGACGGCGTCGTCGACCGCGGCGGGGTAGGCGATCAGGTGCACGGCGTCCGCGCCCGCGGCATCCAGGGGCGCACTGATGCGCTCCCACAGCCCCGGATGGCCCAACACGGCCAGGTCCATGCGTAGCGCCAGGGTGTGACGCTCGGCTCGGGCGCAGATCAGCACCAGGTCATCGGCCAGCCCGGCGTGACCGAGCAGGTAGGGCACGGCCTGCACCAACTGGGCAGGGCCGCACAGGTTCACCCGCGTACTCGCGGGCACCTCGGACGTACTCATGACAGTGACTCCGATCAGGCAATGAACGAAAGGAAGAGGTGACGGGACGGGACGCGCCACCCGGGAGACCTCCGGCAGGAAGACGCCGGGGACGGGAGGGCCACACGGCCCTTCCCGCCCCCGGCGGTGGTGGTTCACAGATCCGCGGCGGCCTCGACCGGGACGGACGCGGGATCCTGGCCGTTGGGAGGCGTGCCGTCCTCGGCGGAGCGTTCGGCGTCACCGACGGCCACATCCACGTCCTGGGCCGGGGGCTCCGGGTCGTCCGGGGTGGTCTCAGCCTCAGCCTCGGCCTCGGTGTCTTCCTGGGGATCGGTGTCCTGGTCGGGTTCTGCGGTGGTGACCTTCAGGTCGGCGTGCATGCGCTGCTCGGCGTCGGACAGGACGTACCCGGACCTGGTGAGGTGGTCCAGGTAGGCCAGGGCAGCTCGGTCGTCGGCGCGCCAACGGTTCCCGGCGACCAGGTCATCGAGGTTGGTCTCGGCTGCGGTCAGCCACCGGGCCACCAGGATCCGCGTCAGGCGATCGGCTCCCGCCCTGGCCGCGGCGCCAAGTTCGCAGCCAGCCAGGCGCCGCACCAGGGCGTCGGCGGTCTCGCTCGGGGCGGGGATGAGGGTGTGCGGGTCGGTGGCCGCCTGCCGCAGGACGTGCAGGTGCAGGGACCTGGCGCCCTTGGCGGTGCCCCAGGTGGCGGCCAGGAAGTCCCGGCGCACCCCTGCGGCCACACCCAAGGCCTCACAGTGCGCCTGGCGTTCGTTCTGCTCACGTTCGCGTTGGGCAGCCACGGCCGGTGGCACGTAGCTGGTGGGACGGGTGCGCGTGTAGCCCCACGCTTCGGGGTCGGTGCAGTAGACCACCGCGGACGGCGTGGCGGCCTGGGCGTCGATGAACACCGCGAACCCCGGGCGCCCCTTGGCCTGCTCAGCCTCGACCGGGTTGTCGTCGCGGTCGCGCAGGGTGGACGCCTCGGCCTCCTTGGAGCCGTAGCCGAAGTCCTTGGGCCGGGTGGTCACCTTGACGCCGGCCAGGACGAGTTCGGCCTTGAGGCGTTCGGTGGCCTCGCGTTTGGTGGCCTTGGCGCGCTCCTCGGCCACGGCGTGGCTGAATCCCCAGCCGTGTCCGCGGGAGATGATCCGCTCCACGGTCTTCGGGTCGTCGAACTCGGCCAGGGCTGCGGCCTCGGCCAGGTCCAGGGTTCCCTGGTCGGCCGCGGCCCAGGCCTGCTGGCGGGCCGGGCCGGCAAGGCGGTGCACGGTCAACGCCCCGCGCACCCGCTCCACGGGTTGCACGACCGCGGCGGCGATGTCTTCGGGGGCCCAGTCCAGCAACGCCAACTGGGCGAACAGGTCGGCTTCCTCACTGGGGCGCAGGCCGCGGCGCACCCCGTTCTCCGAGACGATCTTCACGAGGGTGTCGGCCTGGCCCTGGTCGGGCGCGACCAGGCACGGCACCGTGTCCAGGCCCAGGCGCACCGCGGCGGCGTGGCGGCGGTGCCCGGCCACGATCCGGAACCGCTCAGCCCCGGAATGGTCGGGGTCGGTCTCTGGGGAGGTCTCGGGGTCCAGGGGGACCACGAGCAGGGCCTGGAGGATGCCCACGGTCTGGATCGAGGAGACCAGGTCGTCCACGTCCAGGGTCGCGCGGGGGTTGAGGTCGTCGGGTTGGAGCTGGTCTGGGGACAGATGACGTAACAGGTTCACCGCTGGGTCCTTCCATCGCGGCAGGGGATGCACGCCACCGGTGAGCCACCAGGTGGCGTGCCTGACCCGCGGGCGAGTGGCCCCGACGGACGCCGGGGCGTCAAGGCGCACGTTCGCGGGACAGGCCCGCCTCCCGTGGCGCGATCAGGCCGGGCGGGCCTGTCCCGCGTGCCTTGCGCCACCAGGACGGCGGAGGCCAGCCTGCGGCGGGCAGGAACGCCACCGGCGGCGCAGGTCGCAACACCCCGCACGCCGGCCAGGACCACCGGAGGGCAGGCGGACACACATGTGCGGCCCGACCGCGGCGCCGGGGCCGCAGGGATCGCCCAACTGGTGCCCCGGTGGTCAACCCGCCGGGGCTACCCACGGGAAGGCCGCTGCTGGCGAGCCGAGCGCCGCTCTCACCGCCGGTTGCGCTCCACCGCGACGAGCGGGCCTGTGGTGAGCCACACGGTCACCACGCCCCAGGTGGCCCGCAGGGTCCCCGGTCCGCTGTCGACATCCGGCGCGAGCACCGCTTCGGGGAGGGCGGCCAGGACCTGTGACCACACCCGGAGCACCTGTTGGGTGTGGTCCTGGCCACCGGCCGGGCCCACACCGGCGATCCTGCGCATCCCCGCGGGCAACTGCCATGCGATCACCGGGACTCCGGCCGGCGCTCTGGCGCCGGTTGCCGCGGGCCAGTGTCCGTACCCGCGACGAGCACGCGCTCTTACCCCCGGGGACCGTTCTGGGGTCCTGGGCGGGTGCGCCGGTCCCAGAGGCGGTTCGCGGTGGCGTGGACCAGGTTGGTGACCACGATCGCCGGGGCGGTGACGGCGGTGGCGCCGGTGAACTGGGTCTCCAGCCGCAGGGCCAAGATGATCGCGGTGATGCCGTTCTGCTGGGCCAGGGCCAGATGGACCCGATCCGTCTGCGGCATGCCGCGGGTCAAGGCCGTCGCCGCCAGGATCTGGGCGACGAAGGCCATTGACCCCAGCAGGACACCGCGCCCCAGGTCCACGCCCTGGACCAACAGCACCCCCAGGAGGGCACCGGAGACCAGCAGCGCTCCGGTGGTCAGGCGTCGCATGGTCCGGGCCCGGCCCGGGGCGCGCACGAACAGCCCGGCCAGCGCGATGGCCAGCATGAGGAACTGCCAGACCGCCACGGCCCCCAACAGGCCCAGCGCCACCGCGCGTCCCCGGGGACAGGGCCGCAGGGCCCGCCAACACAGGTAGGTGAGCGCGGCCAGGGCAAGGTTCGCCCCCAGGTCCAGCGAGTAGACCGCGAGCCCGCCCAGTGGGGACCGCGCGCTGGGATGTCCCAGCCCGAAGGAGGTCGTGGCGACCGCGGCGGCGTACACGACCAGGATCACCGTCATCGGGTCGTCGAAGGAGGCCCACGCGGCCAGGATGGTCCTGGCCCGCTCGGACATGCGCCGGTTGGTCATCAGGCAGGCCACCGACAGCGGGTCGATCTGGGCCACGGCCACACCCAGGACCCACATCAGGGGATCCCCGGTCGCCGCGTACAGGACCGCCCCGATGATCAGGGCCTTGGCCAGGACCCCGATGGTGATGGCCAGCGCGATGATCCGGCGGTGTGCGCGGGCCTGGGACACCTCGATACCCGAGGTGCTGGCGAACAAGCCGATGCCCAGCAGGGCAGCGGTCAGGTACGGGTAGACCGGCCAGGACTCCACGTCGCGCAGGTGCGTGGCGGCGGCCAGCGCCCAACAGGCCAGGACCAGGGCCAGCACCCACACCTGCACGGGGATCCGCCGCAGCACCGCCACCTGCTCACCGACCGTTCCACGCCTGACCAGCGTTGCCCGTACCGACGCCGCGGCACCTCATGGACGTTCCCCCGGGTCCGATCCGTGAGGACCCCGCGGTCCCGGGCGTCCCTGGGGATCCTGGTACACGTCCGGGACGCCGTCGTGTTCGGTGTCCAGGGTCTCGGCCTGGTGAATGCGCCGGTACACGCGATCGCGCAGCCGCAGCACGACACCGGCCAGTAGGACCGCGATCAACGAACCGGTCAGGACCGCGATCTTGACGTGGTCCTCGCGGGGATCACCGGTACCGAAGGCCAATGCGCCGATGAGCAGGGACACGGTGAACCCCAGCCCGCCGAGCATGCCCAAGGCGATGACGTCGGCCCACCCCAGGCCCTCGTCGAGGCTGGCGTGGGTGAACCGCGCCACCAGCCACGTCGCCGCTGTGATGCCGATCGTCTTGCCGATGACCAGTCCGGCCACGATGCCGATGGCCACCGGGTCGCTCAGCGACTCACCCAGACCGTCCGGGCCGCCGATGTCCACCCCCGCGGAGA
Organism: Actinomycetales bacterium; assembly: GCA_012719445.1. Taxonomy (GTDB): domain Bacteria; phylum Actinomycetota; class Actinomycetes; order Actinomycetales; family Kineosporiaceae; genus JAAYAH01. The sequence goes on from JAAYAH010000099.1 coordinate 22,998, forward strand.
CCAGCGCGAACACCGGGACCGCGAGCCCGGCCGAGACCGGCCGGAACCGGTGTTCGAAGTGCTCGGCCAGCCTGCGACCCCCCGCCTGGTGGCCGGGCGCCACCGGCACCGTGAACGCCAGCAGCACCCCCGCCACGGTGGCGTGCACCCCCGAGGCGTGCACCAGCACCCACGTCGCCGTCGCCAACGGCATCAGCGCCCACCACGAGCGCACCCGGCGCTGGGCCAGGACACCGAACACCGCCAGTGGAACCAGCGACCCCAGCAGGGGCAGCACCCACAGGTGCGCGGTGTAGAACACGGCGATGATCACGATGGCGAGCAGGTCGTCGACCACGGCCAGGGTCAGCAGGAAGGTCCGCAGCGCGGTCGGTAGATGCCGCCCGATGACCGCCAACACGGCCAGGGCGAACGCGATGTCGGTCGCGGTGGGGATCGCCCAGCCCCGCAGGGCGCCCTGGCCGGTGTGCAGGGTGAACCCGGTGTAGATCAGCGCCGGGACGGCGACACCACCCACGGCCGCGGCCACCGGCACCGCCGCGCGGCGCGCAGGTCCCCGGCGACGAACTCCCGCTTGAGTTCCAGACCGGCGACGAAGAAGAACACGGCCAGCAGCCCGTCGGCGGCCCAGGTGGCCACACTCAGGTTCAGGTGCCAGGACGCCGGCCCGATCCTGCGGTCGCGTAGCGCCTCGTACGCCGCTGCCCACGGGGAGTTCGCCCACACCAGCGCCACCACCGTGGCGGACAACAGCAGCGCCCCGACGATGGTCTCCTGCCGCAGCACCTCGGCGATCCGGCGGGCCTCGGTCCACGAACCGTGCCAGAACAGCGACGTGCCAGAACCGGTGCTCACCCAGGTGCTCGCTTTCGGGGTCGGGACAGCAACTGCCGACCAGACTTCCCGGCGCACCCAGGCCCACCTTAACTGCGCGCGACGTCCTGCCTGCCCACGCCAGCGCCCGGCGGCCCAGGGCCCGGGCCCCCGGCTCCAGCGCGGTCATGGTCGACGTGATCCCCCCGTGCGGAGCTGACACGCAGGACCGCGCCGGGCCCGGGTGGGGCCGGGACCACCGAGGACGCCGTCACCGTCACCGGCCGCATCGGGGCCCCTTCGTCCGTCCCTCGACCGCCGGGCCCAGGACCGGCACCGACCGGTGTCTCGGACGCGACCACGGCCGCTCCCGGACCTTCTGCCGCCCTGTTACCCGAACAGCCCGCTGCACTCACCCGGGACCACGACACGTTCGGCGAGCGTCGGTTCCGCAGCCGTCGGTGACCACCACCGTCAGGTTCACCGCTTCGGACGCCACATCGCCGCGCCCGAGGCCCCGCTCCCGCGCCGAGGCACGACCCGGGCACCTCCCCGATCGTCGTGTCCTCATCGCAGCCCGCGTAGAGCACGAGGCCCGTAGCCCCCTACCTCGGGCAGCGGGACGTCCACGCGCGGCGCGCGGCGCAGCCGGCACGACGGCGCACACGGGGGGCCAGGCCGCCCCCCGCACCCGGGGTGTGGCCGTGCCCGGCGGGCCGACGAGGGATCCCGGGCGGGCCCGGCCACCCGGTGGTGACAGGGCCCGCCCCGACCCGACGGGCTCAGACGCGAGAGCACGCCAGGTCCGGAGTGACCGCGAACGGTTCCAGTCCCACGGCGGCCAGCCTGGCGTGCAGGCGGCACAGGGCGTGGGCGTAGGTGGCGGCCGGGCCTGTGCCCAGCGGTTGGTTGGCGGCGTCGAAGACCCGGACCCGGCCACGGCCGTGTCCGGGACCCCGGTCGGTCTCCAGGTATCCCACGGGGGTGAGGTGGCATCCGGCGAAGACCTGCCACCGGTGGGTGCCGGAGGTGCGCCGGGCCGTGAACGTGATCCCGTCGAACCGCACCGGGCACTCGGGCACGGCATCTTCCGCAGTGGTGGTCGGTGTGGTCATCAGTGGGCCTCCCGGGTGATGCCACCGCGGGGCCCGGAGCACGTCAGGCGCCACACCGGGTCGCCGTAGCTGATGCCGTCCCAGTCGTCGGCCCGGTAGATCTCCGCCCAGGCTGCGGCGTACCCGGGGGCGCGCGGATGGTCGTTGCCGGAGCAGGCCAGCCAGCGCCGGAAGACACGTTCGGCCGCCTTCAGAGAGGTGACCGCCTCGGCGGTGCCCCCGTGCGTGGTGGGCGGCTCCGGGAACCCAGCGCCGGGTCCCAGGCCGTCGTGGGGCACCACGGCGTACCGGGTCCGCCCGATCGGCAGCCCCATCGCGTCGTAGTCCAGCACCAGGCAAGGTTCGCCCGCCTCGGACGGTTCGCAAGCCCACCAGGTGAGGTCCTCCGCGCGGGCGTCGCGCCAAGCGAGCTGGCGGGGGGTGTAGGAGGCGAAGTAGTCGGCCTCGACATCCCCAGGGCACAGACTCAGGAAGCCGAGCAGACCACGCACGGACTCGACGCCGTCGATGGCGTGCAGGATCGAGGGATGCCAGTCGACGGCCTCGAAGACGGGCCGGGACCGCCAGGCGCCGGCGGAGAGGTCCCAGAACCGGTAGGCCACGGTAGGACGGTCATGAACCGCGACAGGGGCGACGGGGGTGGTATCGAACAGTTCCAGGCGGAAGCCGTCGGCGTGCCAGGTGACCATGGGGCGTCGGGCGAAGCAGTCATCGCGGTGTTCCACGGTCCTCACACCCCCGTGCCGGACTCGGACAGTGCGTCCTCGGTGACGCTGACATCGAGGTGGGCGTAGTGCCCGGTGGTGAACGTCATTCGCACGCGCCCGATGCCCGGGACGCTGGCCTCGTGCAGGCCGTGGACCTCGCGCAGGTACTCGTCGCCGGCGAGCAGGGTCCGCAGGTACACCGTCAGCTCGGCGACCTCGGGGGCGCGGACGGGCAGGGGGTCCAGGCCGAGCTCGCGGCGGGTGGTGGAGCGGGTGATGTCCTCGGTGGTGGCCCAGGTCCCGGCCTGGGTGCGGTAGATCGCGGTGGGCGGGGCACCCTCGGCGCGGGCCCGGGCGATCTGGTCGCGGATGTAGGGGTCGCGGCTGCCCATCATCTGCCCCCAGGCCCGGATGAAGGGGTACTCGCTGCGGGGGCCCCGCGAGGAGCCGGAGCTTCCGGAGGATGGTGTGTCGTTCATGGTGATCTCCTTGACGGGAAACGGGGGCGACCCCGCGCCGGTGGGCACGGGGTCGCTGGTGGGGGGTTTGGAACGTGGGGCAAGTGGAGTCGGTCGGTGGTTCAGGTCCTCGTCGCGCGGGCACCCCGGGCGGGGTCCTCAGGGCAGGTGGCGCGCCAGGTGGCCAGGGCCAACTGCCAGATGAGGTGGGCCGCCGGGCGGCGCACGACGAACGGGACACCACGGCCGTCGACGGTGATGGCGTAACGGGTCAGGGTGCCGCCGAGGGTGGGGACCTCCCAGGCGGTCACCACCACCTCGTGTCCGGCGACGGTGATCTCATAGGTCCACGCCCTCGGGCAGGGCCGCTGCTCGAAGGGGTTGCGGCGGACCCGCACCGCCTGGGCGGGCCGGTCGAACAGCCGCGACAGCCACACCGCGAGGTCCCGGGCCACGGCATGGGCACCCGGCTCACCGGGGTGCGCCTCGGCGGCCACTGCACGTACGGGGGCGTCGGGCTCCAGGACGGGCCCTCCGGCGGCACCGGATGGCGTCGGGCAGGACAGATGGGTCGTGGTGGCGGACAGGGCAACGGGGGTCATGACGATGGCTCCTGGCGGGATGGGCGGCCCCGCGCCCGCGGGTCACGCGGCGGGCGAGGACCTGGTGGCAGGCTGAGGTGGGGGCGACCGACGCGATGTGGGCCACCCCCACGGGGCGCGCTCAGTTGGCGGCGGCCAGGTGCATGGCCGCGATCGCCGTGGACTCCAGCTCGTGGGCCGCGTCGGCGTCGGGCAGGGTCTGGGCCACGGAGGTGATCGCGTGCAGGATCCCGCCGGCCGTGGCGTCGGCGCCGGTGATGAAGTGCGCCAGGATGTTCTTGGCGGTCTCGTCGCTGTAACGCAGCCGCGAGGAGATGGTCTTGATGGTGGTGTCCGGGTCGCTCACCGGCTTGCCGGCGGCGGCTTCCAGGTCGCGGACCATGCGCGCCAGGTAGTCGGTGTCCAGGAACGCGGTGACCGCGTCGGTGGTGCGCGCAGTGATCAGGTCGAGCATCTTGGCGTTGGTGGCCCTGGACCAGGCCACCAGACCCTCGGTGTCCTCGTGGCGGGCACCCAGGTGGGTGCGGCGCATTCCGTGGGTGGTAATCACGGCGCCATTTCGACATACCTCAACCACGATCCTGGGATATATCGAGAATGCGCCACAGCCGACCTCGCTATTGGTAATGACGAACCCGGCCCACACCACCGGCAGGTCCGCTCCGGAACGGCCGTTGAACGGAGACCGATAGTTTCCCAACAACGCTGGCGCCAGGGTCCGCACGGTGGGGGCGGAGACTTTCAGGTAGAAGCGCCGTTCGGTGATGTCGGCGCCTTCGACCTGCACCGGAGCTCCGCTGGCGCGGATTCCTTCCAGTGCGGCGAGCAGGACATCTTCGTCATTCATGATTGCGTATTTGTCCGACAGGCAGGCTCGGATGATGCCAGAACCGTTCTCGTCGCGCAGGACCCGGATCAGCAGGCGCCGGTCCATTCTCGACAGCCACCCGTTGACGTTGACATCGAACAGGTCGACCGCGTCGGTGTGCATGCGCCGCAGGTAGGCCAGCGGGATGGAGAGCTTGTCGGCGATCCCGGCCATGGCCACGTCGTTGAGGGCGTAGGAGCCGTCGGTCAGGGTGACTCCCTCGGGCCCCAGGTGCGGTTCGGTGCCGTCCAGGACCAGGTGGCCGTCGCGGGCGTGGATGGCGCCGGTACCGGCGATAACGTCCAGGGCGCGGGCCCGGCGGTCCTGGAAGACCTCCAGGAGGTGTTGCAGGTCCAGGTTGCGTCCGGGTGCGTTGGCCCGGGTGGCGAAGGCGGTCATGGCAGGTTCCCCTTGGCGTTGGCTCGGGCCGCGGGGTGCGGCCCGCTCACCCCGGGGTCCGGGCGGTGCCGGTGCCCGCGGTTGCGGGCTGGGGTGAGGGGGCCGGGCGGCGCCACGGCGCGCAGGGCGCGGCACAGGGGGCTTCGGCGAGCAGGGCCGGGGCGGGAAGGATCTCTGGCCGAGCGCAGCGGCCCGTAGGGCGGCCAAGATGCTTGCCTGTCCCGGGCGAGCCGGCCATCCCTTGCCGCGACCGGCGACGGGGTGCACGCTCACCGGCCCCACCCCAGCCGCCCCGCGGGCCCTGCGGACGGCCTGCCGGGGCACCTGGCACCACCGGTTGCGGCCGACCCAGGACACCCGAGGGCCTCGGCCCGGTCGGCGCCGGCTAGGGACAGCGGCCTCACCAGCGCGACGGCCGGCCGGCAGGCCCCCGGTGACGGTCCTCACGCCGTTGACGCCCGCGAGGGCGCTGGCTGACGCCCCTGCCGCCCGATCGGCAAGTGCCGTGGTTCGTGATCGGCTGGTCGCTGCTGCTGATCGTGTTCGCGTGGCTGGCGTTGGCCTCGTGGTGGAGCCCGGGCGGCGCCTGGTGGACACCGGTCACGTTCGCCGTGTGCGCGGGCAACTTGTTCTGGACGGTGAGACACCGCCGTTGCCCACAGGACCGGTGAGCGGGGGCCCACCGGCAGGAACACCAGGGGCGACGGCCCCCAGCGGCCGTCCGATCGCGGCTTGGCGAACCGGAAGGTCAGGACCGTTGTCGGCGGTAGCGCGTCTGGAGACCTTGGTTTCGAGACCTCACCGGACCGCCCTGCCGTACTCAGGTCCGGCTTTGAGGCCCTGCCGTGCGCCTGCGAGTCGGCGACACGAACAGGGTCGCAGGCCTCGACGGGAGGGCTTGCCGGACCCAGCTGACGTCCTGCCTGCCCCCCCGACGGGGACCGGTGGTTCTGGCCGCACCCCTCCTTGCGCCCGCACGGGGAACGCCCCACCTGGTGGGGTCCACCGCCCCAGCCTCTTGCAACTTCCGAAAAGAGGCACAATACTCGGTAGCGAAGGGAGGGTGTGATGACTGCTGTGGTGGAGGAGACCCGCCAGGTGCGGGCGGTGATGGAACGGGTCGAGACGGTCGAAGAAGTCGCGTTCTCGCTTCCCGAGCAGGACGAGCGACGCTCCAGGCTGTTGGCCGCGGCGCGCAGTGACCTGGCCGGGGCGCGTCCGCTGCGTCCGAGGATCGCCGCGGAGCTGTTGGGGTTGTCGGAGAAGACGGTGCGGGCCTGGGCCGCCGAGGGTGTCCTGGTGGTCGCCAGCGGTTCGTCCTCGCGTCTCCTGTTGGATGTGGCCCGGGTCCACGAGGTCCTGCACCTGGTGCGGGAGCTGCGCGCGGCCGGGCAGACCCGGGGCCTGCTCGATGAGGTGCACCGTCGTCTGGTCGATGTCACCTGGCTGGAGCGGTCGGATCTGGCCCGGTCCCTGGAGCAGATGCGCCGCGGGGAGGGGACCGTCCGCGTGGCCGGCCCTTCGGCGTAGTCGGGCACGTGCCGTACACGGTGATGGCCACCCCGGTGGCCGAACGTCAGATCCGGGGTCTTCGCGGGCCCCGGCGCAGGGCCTATGAGCAGTTCGAGCAACACCTGGCGGCCACGGGGTGCGCGGCGCTGGGGTACCGGCTCACCGGATGCGACCCGCTGCCCCGGCTGTGTGTGAAGCACCTGCGCGGCAGCGACCGGGTCGTCGTGGCGTTCGACGGGAGCATCGCCTGGGTGTTGCTGGTCGGCCCGCACACCGAGGCCGACCAGGCCGCCGATGTGTACACGGCCTTGTACGACCTGGCGGGCATCTCCCGCCCGGAACAGCCGCGCACCAAGCCGCCGTGCTGCAACCCGACCGACGGCAGCGCCCCACAGCTGGAGGAGACCGTCATCGACGAACTCGTCCAGCGCGCCCGCGCGCTACGCCGGTAGGACCCGGCCACCCGGCAACGATCACGACCGACCATGGCATCCACCAGAGGGTCCCAGCACGAACCGGGTGATGTCGGGCAGATGATCTCCTTCATGGATCGGCGGCACGGTACCCCGCCCCCAACCCCGCCGCGAGCCGACAGTCGACTCACTGAAGAGGTCCGGTGAAAGCCGGACGGCGGTGCCGCCCGGGCGCGCCCACGCGTGAACAGGGGGTGGTGACCGTGCCCGGGGAAGAGGCACGGTCACCACCCCCTGCGGGGATGTTCAGGCGGCATGTGGCTGTGGGGGATCCCCCGCGGTCGGCTCCGCCTGGTCGATGGTCAACGGGATGTGCAGGTAGGCCAGCAGGTCCGCGGTGCGCACCCGGCGGACCCGGCCGAACGCCAGAACCTCCACCGGGAAGGCACCCTGGCGCATCAACTCGAACGCCGTGGTCCGCCCGAACCCCAGGATCCGCGCGGCGGTCACGATGTCGCAGGTCGGCCCCAGGCGACGGATCTGCGGGGCCCACTGGGAGTGCAGGTGGGCATCCGGGGTGCTCATGCCGCGTGCCTACCCGCCGCGCCGCAGGTCCTCGCCTTGGAGGTCGGCCAGTAGAAGTCCTCCGGCGTGGTGGCCAGCCACTGGCCGACCTCGGCCGGGTCGTAGCGGCGGTGCCGCCCGACCCAGTAACACACCGGCCCCGCCCCTGCGGTGACCAGGTGCATCAACACCTCCTCCTCCACGCGCAGCCACGCGGCAACCTCGGCGTGGGTCCACAACTGGACCGTGACGGACATCCTCATCACACAACTCCTTCATGTCATCATGACATCTGTCGCTGTCATATTGCGGGGTGGCTCGATGATGAGGACCGAAGGATCGACATGTCAACACTGCGATGCTAACTTGTCATCATGACATCGCAGGGTGGTGGGCGAACCGGACGGACGGTCACACAGCTCACCGTGAACCGCCTCAAGGCCATCCGCCGACGCCGGGGCCTGAGCGCCCCACAGCTCGCCGCACGCTGCGCCCAGCTCGGAGCACCCGAGATCAGCGCCAACGTCGTGGCGAACATCGAGTCCGGACGCCGCCAGGTCAACCTCGACCAACTCGCCGTCCTCGCCCTCGCCCTGGACG
>JAAYAH010000100.1 GCA_012719445.1 Actinomycetales bacterium
CCCCCGACACAGCGACCCCCGACACAGCGACCCCCGACACAGCGACCCCCGACACAGCGACCCCCGACACAGGTGCGTCCGGGCGGCTGTCGCCGTTCGCGGTGCGGTTGACCGGCGCCCCCGACGGGGTGGCGGCGGTGCGCGAGGGGCGGGCCCGGATCCAGGACGAGGGCAGCCAGCTCGTCGCGCTCGCGCTGGCCGCGGCGCCGCTGGACGGGCCGGACCGGGGCGCCTGGCTCGACCTCTGCGCCGGCCCGGGGGGCAAGGCCGCGGTGCTCTCCGCGCTGCTGGTGCAGCGCCGGGTCGCGGGCGAGCTGCCGGACGGCGCGCGGCTGGTGGCCGTCGAGGCGGCCGAGCACCGGCTGGCCCTGGTCCGGGACGCCACCGTGGCCGTACGGGGCAGGGCGGCGGACGCCGTCGAGCTGCGCGCCGGGGACGGCCGCCGGGTCGGGGCCGAGGAGCCCGACCGCTACGACCGGGTGCTCGTCGACGTTCCGTGCACCGGTCTCGGCGCGCTGCGGCGGCGACCGGAGGCCCGCTGGCGCCGGGTGCCGTCCGACCTGGCCGCGCTGGCGCCGGTGCAGCGAGGCCTGCTGGTGTCGGCCCTCGACGCCGTCCGACCCGGTGGCGTGGTCGGCTACGTCACCTGCTCGCCCCATCCGGCCGAGACCCGGCTCGTCGTCGACGACGTGCTGCGCCGGCGTTCCGACGTGGAGCGGCTCGACGCCCGGCCCGTCGTGGCCGGGGTCCTCCGCCGGGACGCCGACGGGACGGGGACCGACCTCGGACCGGGGCCGGACGTCCAGCTCTGGCCGCACCGGCACGGCACCGACGCGATGTTCCTCGCCCTGCTCCGCCGCCGGTGAGCGGCGTACCCGCGCGAGCCGCGGGTCTGGGGGAGTGCCGACCCCCGGTGAGCCTGCCCGATCAGGAGGCGCCGGAGTCGCGGGAGGCGTGACTGGTGGGTGGACCGGAGAGGGATAGCCTGGTCGCTCGTGGGTATCCAGATCTCGCCGAGCATCCTCGCCTCCGACTTCGCCCGCCTCGCCGACGAGCTCGGCCGGGTGGCGGATGCCGACTGGGCGCACGTCGACGTCATGGACAACCACTTCGTGCCGAACCTGACTCTCGGCCAGCCGGTCGTCGAGGCGCTGGTCAAGGCGAGTCCGATCCCGGTGGACTGCCACCTCATGATCGAGAACCCGGATCGGTGGGCGCCGGGGTACGCGGAGGCCGGGGCGCGCAGCGTGACCTTCCACGCGGAGGCGGTCGCCGCCCCGGTCCGGCTGGCCCGGCAGCTGAGGGCGTCCGGGGTTCGCGCCGGGCTGGGCCTCAAGCCGGCCACCCCGATCGAGCCCTACCTCGACCTGCTGCCCGAGTTCGACATGATCCTGGTGATGACGGTCGAGCCGGGGTTCGGTGCCCAGCCCTTCCTCGATGTCTGCCTTCCGAAGGTGCGTCGCACCCGTGACGCGATCCGCCGGTCCGGCCTGGACGTCTGGGTGCAGGTGGACGGCGGGGTCTCCGAGGAGACCATCGGCCGGTGCGCCGAGGCCGGGGCCGACGTGTTCGTCGCCGGGACCGCCGTCTACGGGGCGGGCGACGCCGCCGAGCGGGTGCACCGGCTGCGCGAGCTCGCCACCTCCGCCCACGCCCACTGACCGGACGGGCAGCGGATCAGACGGGCTCGTCGAGGAGCCGGAAGAAGGACAGCCGGTGCGGATCGGGTTCGGGGATCCCGTAGCGCCGGAGGAACCGATCGGGGGCGCCGGGCCCGAGGTGCCGGTTGCGGGGGTCCGCGAGGCTCCTGGTCGCCAGGGCGAGGTCCTGGTGCCGGTCGTCCACGCCGAGCGCCCCGACGTCGACGATCCCGACGAGGTCGAGGGTCTCCGGGTCGAGGAGCACGTTGGGGCAGCACAGGTCCCCGTGACAGACCACGAGGTCGGGTTCGACCGGGCCGGAGCTCGTGCGCACCCGGTCGAGCTCGTCGAGGAGCCGGGACGGTGACCAGCCGGGGACGGCGCCGACCGACAGGTCGGCGAGCCCACCCGCGGACCGCTCGGTGAGGGCGACGGCGATCGGCAGCCGGTGGTCGAAGGGGCACTCCCGCACGGGCAGGGCGTGCAGCAGGAGCGCCGCGTCGGCGAAGGCGTCGACGACGGCGGCCGCCCGGTGCTCCGGCCACGGCTCGGCGACCGAGCGGCCGGGCAGCTCCCGACTGATCAGCCACGAGACCACGCCGTCCGAGTCGAGCTCCACCACCTCGGCCGCCGGGACGCCGAGGCCACGCAGCCAGGAGGCCCGCGCGGCCTCGGCCGCGAGCCCCGCGGCGAGCTCCGCGCGTGGCCCGGTGGCCGGGGCGGCCTTGAGGTAGAGCTCCGCAGGCCCCCGCGCCCGCCAGACCCCGGCCCCGGAACCGGTGATCGGGACGGGCTCCCAGGTCAGAGCGGGGTGACGGCGACGAATCGGAGCGGGCACGTCGACCGGTGGTTGGGCTGATCGGGTGATCGGCATCCCGGAATGATAGGCCCGGCGTGGCCGGAGATCTCCGCGGATGCGAGACTGTCCCCGACACGACACTTGCGTGCTCCGGGGTCGGTGAAATTCCGAACCGGCGGTGACAGTCCGCGACCCGGTCGCAGCCAGCGACCGGTGGACCTGGTGGAACTCCAGGACCGACGGTGAGAGTCCGGATGGGAGGCAGCACGCCGCGGTCGCCGCGTGCCGGACGGTGCGCGGGGTCGCGTCCCGCGTCGTCCCGGTGTCACCGGGACGACCAGCCCCGGAGCCCGCTGCAGGCGAGGCGAGAGGGGCAGGCGGGAGCGATGTTCACCGGGATCGTCGAGGAACTGGGCACGGTCGTCGAACTCGACCGGGGGGAGGAGTCCGCGCGGCTGACCGTCCGCGGTGACGTGGTCACCTCGGACGCGGTCCGCGGTTCGTCCATCGCCGTCAGCGGGGTGTGCCTGACCGTCGTGGAGCATCGGGACGGGGCCTTCACCGCGGACGTCATGTTGGAGACCCTCAACCGCACCGCTCTCGGCGACCTCGAACCGGGCAGCCGGGTCAACCTGGAACGGCCGTTGGCCGCGGACGGCCGGTTCGGCGGGCACGTCGTGCAGGGGCACGTGGACGGCACCGGGCGGGTGACGGGCCGGGTCCCCGGCGACCGCTGGGAGGTGGTGCGGTTCACCGTCCCCCGGGCGCTGTCCCGGTACGTCGTCGAGAAGGGCTCCATCGCCGTCGACGGGGTGTCGCTGACGGTTGCCGCAGTGGAGGACACCCCGGACGGGACGGTCGTCTCCGTCTCCCTGATCCCGGAGACGCTGACCCGGACCACCCTCGGCCTGCGCGCTGTCGGCGAGCGCGTCAACCTCGAGGTCGACGTCCTGGCCAAGTACGTCGAGCGGATGCTCGACGCCCGCGACGGGGGGGATGCGTGATGGTGGCGGTGGCGCACGAGCGACCGTCCGTCCCGACCCGGCGGCTCGGCGCGGTCCGGCTGGACCCGGTGGCGGCGGCGGTCGAGGCCCTGGGGCGGGGCCTGCCCGTGATCGTGGCGGACGACGTCGATCGGGAGAACGAGGGTGACGTCATCCTCGCGGCCGAGCACGCGTCCAGCCGCTGGATCGGCTGGACGGTGCGGCACAGCTCCGGCGTGTTGTGCGCGCCCATGCCCGCGGAGCTCGCCGACCGGCTCGACCTGCCGCCGATGGTCGCCGAGAACGAGGATCCGCGGCGGACGGCGTTCACGGTGTCCGTCGACGCCCGGGTCGGGGTCGGTACCGGGATCAGCGCGGCGGACCGGGCGCTCACCGCCCGGCTGCTCGCCGCGCCGGGGACGACGGCCCGTGACCTGGTCCGTCCCGGTCACGTCTTCCCCCTCCGGGCCCGGCCCGGCGGGGTCCTGGAGCGGCCGGGGCACACCGAGGCCGCCGTCGACCTGTGCCGGCTGGCCGGGCTCACCCCGGTCGGGATCCTCGCCGAGGTCGTGGAGGACGACGGGTCGACGATGAAGCTGCCCGGGCTGCGGGCGCTCGCGGACCGGTTCGGCCTCCCGCTGATCAGCGTCGCCGACCTGGCCCGGGTCATGGACGGCGCCCCCGCCGGGACGGCGGCGCACGGCCCGGCAGGCCCACGGGTGGAGCGGGTCACCGAGGCCGTGCTGCCGACCCGGCACGGCCCGGCCAGGGCCGTGGGGTACCGGGACCTGCTCACCGGGGACGAGCACGTGGCCCTGGTGTCCGGGAACCCACCGGCCACCGGGGCCCTGGTCAGGATCCACTCGGAGTGCCTGACCGGGGAGACCTTCGGGTCGCTGCGCTGCGACTGCGGGCCCCAGTTCGACGCCGCCCTCGCGGCGATCGCCGGGGACGGCGGCGTGGTCGTGTACCTGCGGGGGCACGAGGGCCGCGGGATCGGGCTGCTCGCCAAGCTCGCGGCCTACCGGTTGCAGGAGGGCGGCCTGGACACGGTGCGGGCGAACACCGCGCAGGGGCTTCCCGCCGACTCCCGCGAGTACGGGGCGGCGGCGGCCGTCCTCACCGACCTGGGGCTGGACGACGTCCGTCTGCTCACCAACAACCCGGCCAAGGTCGAGGGGCTGTGGGAGCACGGTGTCCGCGTCACCGGGCGGGTACCGCTGGAGGTCGGGCGCACCCCGCAGAACGAGGACTACCTGACCATGAAACGGGATCTCATGGGTCACCTGCTCCGGCTGGAGGCTGTCGGGCAGGGCCCCGACGGGAGCGAGGAAAGCGGGAGCGAGGGCAGCAGGGTCGGGGGAGACGGCGCCAGGGGTGCCGGCGGCGCACCTGGCGCCGGCGGCGCGCCGGGTGGCGGCGGCGCATCGGCAGGGCATGACGGGATCCGCGGGGAGCGGGGAGGGGAGTCACGGTGAGCGGGCAGGGCGCACCCACGCTGGCGGTCGACGGGAGGGGGCTCCGGGTGGGGCTCACCTACGCGTCCTGGCACGCGGAGGTGATGGCAGGGCTGGTTGCCGGTGCCCGCAGGGCGCTGATCGAGGCGGGGGTCCGCGACGTGATCGAGGTCCGGGTCCCCGGCAGCTTCGAGCTGCCCGTCGCCGCAGCCCGGCTCGCCGCCTCCGGTCTCGACGCCGTCGTGGCGCTCGGGGTCGTGGTCAGGGGCGGGACGCCCCACTTCGACTACGTCTGCCAGGCGGCGACCGCCGGACTGACCGACGTCGCCGTGCGCAGCGGGATCCCGGTCGGCTTCGGGGTGCTCACCTGCGACACCGACGAGCAGGCCCGGGACAGGGCTGGCCTGCCGGGGTCCCGGGAGGACAAGGGCCACGAGGCGGCAACGGCGGCCGTCGTGACCGCGGTCGCGCTGCGGGAGCTGCCGGCACCGTCGCGGATGCCTCGGCAGGAGGCCGTCGACCGGCCGGTTAGCCTGCTCCTGTGAAGACCTTCGAAGCCCTGTTCGCCGAGCTCGAGGAGAAGGCGAGGACCCGCCCGGCGGGGTCGGGTACGGTCCTCGCTCTCGACGCGGGCGTCCATGCCATCGGCAAGAAGGTCGTCGAGGAGGCGGCCGAGGTGTGGATGGCCGCGGAGCACGAGAGCGGCGAGCGCGCCGCCGAGGAGATCTCGCAACTGCTCTACCACCTCCAGGTCCTCATGATCGCACGGGGGCTGTCCCTGGAGGACGTCTACACGCACCTGTGAGCGGTGTCGTCGCCGTGAGGTGGGGGGCCCGCGCCCGTCCAGGGGCCGGTGTCCTCGGCCCCGTGACCGCCGGGTCGTAGACTCCCGGGCGCCGGAGATCCCGGACCCGTCCCTAGCCGGAGGAGACCCTTCATGCTGCGCGTGGCCGTCCCGAACAAAGGATCACTCGCCGAGGACGCGAGCGACATGCTCCGGGAGGCCGGGTACCGGCAGCGTCGGGACAGCAAGGAGCTGATGCTCGACGACCCGGACAACGGCGTCGAGTTCTTCTTCCTGCGGCCACGGGACATCGCCGTCTACGTCGGGTCGGGGACCCTCGACGTCGGCATCACCGGCCAGGACCTGCTCGTGGACTCCGGCGCACCGGCCGAGGAGGTCGTGCAGCTCGGCTTCGCCGCCTCGACCTTCCGGTTCGCCGCCGTCCCCGGCACGGCGGCCGCGGTCGGGGACCTGGCGGGCCGTCGGGTCGCCACCAGCTACCCGGGCCTGGTCCAGGGCTACCTCACCCGGTACGGGGTCAGCGCCGAGGTGGTGCGCCTCGACGGCGCGGTCGAGACGGCGATCGGCCTCGGCGTCGCGGATGTCATCGCCGACGTCGTCTCCACGGGGGTGACCCTGCGCAACGCCGGCCTGGAGGTCTTCGGCGAGCCGATCCTGCACTCCCAGGCGGTGCTCATCCGGCGGCGGGAGGCGGTGGAGCAGCAGGCGGTCGACGTCCTCGTGCGCCGGCTCCAGGGTGTCCTGGTGGCCCGGCAGTACGTGCTCATGGACTACGACGTCCGGGTGGAGCTCGTCGAGCAGGCCTCCGCGGTGACCCCGGGGCTGGAGTCGCCGACGGTGTCCCCGCTGCGCGACTCCGGCTGGGTCGCGGTGCGGGCGATGGTCCCCCGGCGGAGCACCAACCAGGTGATGGACGACCTGTACGCCCTGGGCGCGCGGGCGATCATCGTCACGTCCATCCACGCCTGCCGCCTGTGACGACGGCCTGCCGCCTGTGACGACGGCCTGCCGCCTGTGACGACGGTCTGCCGCCTGTGACGACGGTCCCGGCACCGGGGCGGCGTGACGCCACCCGGTGCCGGGACCGGTCCGGATCCCAGTGCCCGGCTCAGCCCTTCGCCGCCGACTCGACCTGGTCCTTCACCTGCTGCGGATCGGTCGGGTTGGGCACCTGCTGCTTGTTCACGAAGATGGTCGGGGTCCCGTTCACCCCGGCCTGGTTGGCCTGCTGGGTGGTGGCGACGGTCCAGCCGAAGAAGGTGCGGTTCTCGACGGCCTCGCGGATCTCCGCCTCCGGGGCGCCCGCGGCGACGGCCAGCTCGATGAGCTTGCCGTCCGACAGCCCCTCCCCTCCCTCGGCGGGCTGCTCGGCGAGCAGCGCGTCGTGGTACTTCGGGAACGCCTCCGGGGCGCTGTTCACCACGGCGGCGATGGCGTTGAGGGCCCTGGTGGAGTACTGGTCGGACGAGGCCCGGTCGAGGAAGGAGATCGGACGGTAGTCGAGCTTGACCTTGCCCTCGGCCACCCACGCGGCGTACTGGTCCTTGTTGGTGTCGTGCGCCTGCTTGCAGAACGGGCAGAGCAGGTCCTCGTAGATGGTGACGGTCACCGGGGCGTCGGCCTCACCGATCACGATCCCGCCGTCGGTGAGGTTCGCCGGGGTCGGTCCCCCGGCCGTCGGCGTGGTGGTGGGCGAGCTCTTCGGGGCCGGCTCGTCGTCCGATCCGGTGAGCAGGGTCACCGCGACCAGGGCTATGCCGACCACGATCGTCAGGATCACGACGGCGAGAGCCCGTTGGCGCGCCTTCGCCTGGCGGCGCCGGTCCCTCTCCGCAGCGGCCTTCGCCTGCTCGGGGGTGAGCGGCACGTGGTACCCGTACGGCCCGGGAGGTCCGTACCGCCCCGGCGGCGGGTACTGCCCCTGCGGGTACTGGCCCTGCGGGGGGTGCCAACCGGCGTCGGGGGTGGTCGGAGGGGCGGGGTCGGCCCGGGGCTCGTCGGGGCCTGGGCGCTGGTCGGGAGCGTCGGTCATGAGGGCCTCTCGTTGCTGGCGTCCGATTCGCGCGGGGAGCGGCCGTCGGCCGGGCGGCGCCTGGGGACGAATCAGGGGCTGGTCTGGGTGGGTGTGGGCGGATCAGGGACGGGTCGAGCCACGCCATCATGGCGCACCCGGCCCGCCCCGTCCCGCCCGACGTGAGCGACGGACCCGATCAGCCCGCGCCGAGGGCCTTCTCCACGGCCGCCTTGACCGACTCGGCGTCCGCGGCGTTCTTCACCGCGGTGCCGTTCACCTCGAGGGTCGGGGTGGCGTTCACCCCGGCCTTCGATGCCTCCTCGGTGGTGGACATGACCCAGCCGCGGAAGGTGAGGTTCTCCACAGCCTTGCGGATCTCGGTCTCCGGCGCTCCCGCGGCGACGGCGATCTCGACGAGGTGCTTGTCCGGGAGTCCCGCGCCGCCCTCCTCCGGCTGCTCGGAGAACAGGGTGTCGTTCACCACGGTGAACGCCTCGGGCTTCGCGTTCACCACGGCGGCGACCATGTTGAGCGCCCTGGTCGAGTAGTTGTCCGTCGACGCCTGGTCGAGGAAGGCCACCAGGCGGTACTCGAGCTTGACCTTGCCCTCGGCGACCCACGCGTCGAGCTGCTCCTTGTTGGCGTGGTGGGCCAGGCCGCAGTAGGGGCAGATGTAGTCGGAGTAGAGGGTGATCGTCACCGGGGCGTCCGCCTTCCCGACCACGACCGCCCCGTCGACGAGGTTCGCCGGAGGGGTCGTGTCGTTGGCGGCGTCGATGGACTCCTGCCGGGCGGTCTGGATGAGGACCCCCGCGCCGACGATGACGAGAACGGCGGTGACGATGGCGACGCCGATCAGGACGGCGCGGTGCCTGGCCTCCTGACGGGCGGCCTCCGCGCGCAGCTCGGCGGCCTTCTCCCGGGTGGTACGTGCGTTCCTGGCGTTGGTCATCGGGACCTCTCAACGTCCGCGGGCACGTCGGCGCCCTCTTCCGGGGTGGCTGCCTGGGTGGCGAGGTCGGGGTCCTCGTCCGCCGTTGTCTCTGTGCCCGTGTCGGCCTCGGTGTCGACGTCGGCGGGAGGCTCGCCGAGCCCGATCACCGAGTCGAGGGAGAACCGGCTTCGCGGCCAGCGGAACAGGAACACCGCGGCGGCGAGGAAGCCGGTGTCCTCGACGAGCCGCTTGATGTAGCCGGGGACGGGGTCCGCGACCCCGGTCTCGGGGGAGACGCTGAAGCACCCGCAGTCGATGCTCAGGCCGCGGATCCAGGCCGAGGCGATGCCGAGCATGAACACGAGCATCAGGGCGCTGGTCCCCAGGGCGATCAGCCGGGTGCCGAGACCGACGAGGAGCAGCAGGGCGATGGCCAGTTCGAGCAGGGGCAGGCCGTAGGCGAACGGGTGGACGACGGCCTCGGGGACCAGTTCGTAGGCCCGCACGCTGCGGACGGTGCCCTCGGGGTCGTTGAGCTTGGGCCAACTGGACAGCAGGAAGACGCCGGCGAGGAACACCCTCGCGGCGGTGGAGAGCCACGGCTGGGCCGCGGCGAAGTGTTGACGCATGTCTGATCTCCTGGTGGAGAGGGTCATGGGTGGGTGCGGGGCCCGACGGTCCGTGGCTGCGCCGACGTCAGGCGGTCATCGCCAGCGGCGGCCCCCGGCGGACCGGCACGGCCCGCAGCCGTCGCCGGAGCGGGCGCGGCAGCGGCCGGGACGCCGCGATCCGGAACCGGGCCGGGGCGACGACCGTCGGGGCACCGAGCCGCCGGAGCGGCACCAGGTGACCGGCGGCGGCGACCACCCGCGCCCAGACGGCGGAGACGTCCATGGCGAGGCCTGCCAGCACGGCGACGGCGGCGTGGGCGCACACGACGGCGACGGCGACGGCCATCGCGCTGACGGCGGCCGTCGTCGTCGGCCCCACGGCGGCGGTTCCCTCCGGGCAGGTCGGGTCGAGGCGCAGCACGGCCAGCCGCAGCCCGAGCCGGGCACCGGTTCCCACGGCGGGAAGGCAGCCCGTCGTCGCCGAGTCCGCCTGCTGCCCCACGACGAGCACGGCCTGGGCGACGACCTGCGCGCCTCCTGCGACGGCGGCGAGGGTCGCCGGGCCGGAGCACGGCGTGGTGACGAGGGCGGCCAGCAGCAGCACGGCGCCGACGGCGGCGAGCCGGACCGGGGCAGGAGGCGCCCCACCGGTCGCCAGGTGGGCGACGGTCAGCACGGGCAGGCAGCAGGTGGTGAGCGCGACGGCGCGGACGAGCAGCGCATCGCGGACCCGGCCCTCGGCTGGGGGAGCGGGTGGCAGCGACCAGGTGCGGCTCATCGGGGTCAGTATGGCTCTCCGTGGGCCCGGGGGGTAGCAACCCCACCGACCGGAGCCCCTCCGTCCAGGACGAGACCGGCGCGGGCCCGGGTGCGCTCGCGGCGGAAGTGCCGCTCCTCCTGGGCTGCCCAGCGCTCCCAGTGCGGGAGGTAGCCGTCGCCGTCCCGTGCCATCGCCCTGGCGAACCGGATCTCGGCCGGTGCGTCGAGCCAGACCAGGCCGGTGAGGTACGGGGCGCAGCGGCGGGCTCCGGAGCCGACGCCCTCGACGACCAGGAACGGGCTGTCCGGCACCTCGTGCCACTCCGCGTAGGCACCCCGGTCCCAGTCGAAGCGGCGGTACCGGGCACCGCGCCCGGCGGCGAGCGGTTCGAGCACCCACTCCACGAGGCGGGGCACCGCGTCGTCCAGCCCGTCCCAGCCGGGGTGGATGGCGTCCATACGCACCACGGGACAGCCGCCGAACCGGTCCGCGAGGTGGGGGGCGAGCGTGGTCTTCCCCGAGCCGCTCGGCCCGTCGACGGCGACGACCCGGGTCCTCCCGGCGCGGGGCCCGGCGTTCCGGCACCCGTCGACGAAGCGGTCGAGAGGGTCCATGGCCGGGCACACTACGCTTCGACCATGACTGTTGCCGTGCGTGTCATCCCCTGCCTCGACGTCGACGCCGGCCGCGTGGTCAAGGGGGTCAACTTCGTGGGGCTGCGCGACGCAGGAGACCCCGTCGAGCTGGCCCGCCGGTACGGCGAGGAGGGTGCGGACGAGCTGACCTTCCTCGACGTGACGGCGTCGGCCGACAGCAGGGAGACCACCTACGAGGTGGTGTCCCGCACGGCCGAGGAGGTCTTCATCCCGCTCACCGTCGGGGGCGGGGTCCGCAGCGTCGACGACGTCGACCGGCTGCTGAGGGCCGGGGCGGACAAGGTGGGGGTCAACACCGCCGCCATCGGCAGGCCGGAGCTGATCGCCGAGATCGCCGATCGGTTCGGCAGCCAGGTGCTGGTGCTCTCGGTGGACGCCAGGCGCTGCCCGGAGGGCACGTCGACGCCGTCGGGGTACGAGGTCACCACCCACGGAGGCCGCCGGGGAACCGGCATCGACGCCGTGGAGTGGGCGGCGCGGGCCGTCTCCCTCGGGGCGGGGGAGGTGCTGCTGAACTCGATGGATGCCGACGGGACGAAGGCGGGGTTCGACCTGGAGATGCTCCGCGACGTCCGGTCGCGGGTGAGCGTGCCGCTGATCGCCAGCGGCGGCGCCGGGCACCTCGACCACTTCGCGCCCGCGGTGCGGGCCGGTGCGGACGCGGTGCTCGCCGCCAGCGTCTTCCACTTCCGCGAGATGACGATCGGCGACGTCAAGGCGGCCATGCGGGCCGAGGGCATCCCGGTGCGCTGACCCGCATCCGCCGGCCTGCGCCGACCCGCACCTGCCGGCCTGCGTCGACCCGTATCCGTCAGATGCCGAGCCGCGCTTCGCGCAGCAGGGCGACGGCGGCGGCAGGGCCCTGCACCTCGACCCTGGTCCGGGCGCCGCGCCCGACGCCGAAGAGCAGCAGCTCGACCGGGTCTCCGGTGAGCGAGACCGACGGTGTGCCCTTCCTGGCGACGACGTGACGGCCCTCGGGGTCGACCAGGGTGACCCCGACCGGTGACCTCCGGAAGAGGACTCCTGCCCGCCGGACCAGCAGTCTCCGGACCGCCTCGACCCGGTCAACCGGCAGCGCCCGCGGCCGCCATCCCGGTGCCGCCCGGCGCACGTCCTCGCAGTGCACGAGGAACTCGACGAGGTTGGCCGCCTCGTCGACGGCGGGGACGGCGAACGGGCTCGTCCACGGGGGACCGGTGCGGATGAGCTCCACCAGGTCGCCGAAGTCCCTGCGCCGGTACCGGCGCCTGACCCGCTCGGTCCACGGGGCGAGCAGCGGGACGACGAGACCGGGGCCGCTGTCCGGACGGCGCTCCCTGGCCACGACGTGTGCCGCGAGGTCGTGCGCTGTCCAGCCGGTGCAGAGCGTCGGTGCGTCGGGACCGGCCTCGCGCAGCGCCGCCACCAGGGCCAGCCGCTCTGCGGCGGCCTCTCCTCGGGAACCGGCCATGCCGGGAGCGTCTCACGGGACCGAAACGGATGCACGGGGGAGACCGCCCGAGTGAGAGGATCACGTCGTGGCTCGTGTGACCGACTCCGCCCTCGACCCAGGGATCGCCCGCCGGCTCAAGCGTGACGGCGACGGCCTGGTGTGCGCCGTCGTCCAGCAGCACGACACCCGCGAGGTGCTCATGGTCGGCTGGATGGACGACGAGGCCCTGCACCGGACCCTGACGACGGGGCGGGTCACCTTCTGGAGCCGGAGCCGCCGCGAGTACTGGCGCAAGGGCGACACCTCGGGGCACCTCCAGTGGGTGCGCGGGGTGGCGCTCGACTGCGACGGCGACTCGCTCCTGGTCCAGGTGGAGCAGGTCGGGGTGGCCTGCCACACCGGGACGAGGACCTGCTTCGACGCCGGGGCCCTGCCGGTGACGGGGACCCTGACCGGGACCGGGGCGGGGACCGCGGACGAGGGCGGGACCGGGGGCTCCGGGCCGGAGGGCTGAGCGCGGATCCGTCCGGACACGGACGGCCCGCCCGGACCGGGCTCCGACGGCGACGAAGTCGCCCGCTCAACGCCGGACGGCGTGCACGAGCCGGGTGAGGCGTACCGGGCGCAGCGCGTCGGTCCGCGGCCAGAAGTGCGGACCGGTCGCATCGGCCTCGTCGACCTGCTGGACCACATCCCATCCCGCCTCGTCGAGCCAGGAGGACAGCACGTCGGGGGTCGGGGTGCACAGCCACGGCTCACCGGCCCCGCCGGCGAAGACCGCGATCGCGGTGGCATGGGCTGCCCCCTGCTCGTCGCGCAGCTCCGGAGGCAGGATGTGGTCGAGGACGAGCTGGGAGCCGGGAGCGAGCGGGGCGAGGGCGGCCAGCGTGCGGCGGATCGCGGCCTCGTCGAGGTACATGCTCACTCCCAGTCCGGTGACGAACGCCGGTCGGGAGAGCTCCAGGCCCGCTCCTGCCAGGTCGGCGACGAGGCGGGGCGAGCCGAGGTCGCAGGGGACCGGCGTGCCGGCGTCGGGGAGCCCGGCCTGCGCGAACAGGTGGGCCCGCCACGCCAGGACCCCGGGTCGGTCGAGCAGCCAGGTGCGAACGGTGCCGTCGTCCGGGAGCCGGTGGGCCGAGGTGTCCAGGCCCGCGCCGAGCATCACGTACTGGTCCAGATCGGATGCGCGCAACCGGTCGTCGGTGTACGTGCTTCGCACGCAGGAGGACAGGCGTGCGGAGGCGAGCACCGGAACCTCCGGATGAGCCAGCTGGTAGTCCAGGGGCGAGGGATGCAGGGTCTCGCACAACGTCCTGGCGACGGCATCGTCGAGCAGGTGTGGGGCGTCGTCGACGATCGGGTGGGCGGCGCGCGCGGCGGCGGACAGCAGAGCCGTCATGCTGGGGGTGAAGTCATCAGTCACTTCAATCCACTATCAGATACGCCGCCGGATGTCACGGTGACTCGCCGGGCGAAGGCGCGGTCCGCGTCGCGCCGGGTCCGACCGCGCCGACCCGGGCCGGTGTCGGCCAGACTGTGCACATGGTCACCGCAACCCCCCTCCCGGCACCGGAGCACCCAGGGCCCGGTGAGCTGCCCCTCGGTGAGACCTGGCCGGACCTGGAGACCTTCCGTGCCCTGGCGGTGAACCGGAGGGTCATCCCAGTGGTCCGCAGGTTCCTCGCCGACGGCGAGACCCCCATCGGCGTCTACCGCAAGCTGGCGGGTGACCGGCCGGGCACCTTCCTGCTCGAGTCGGCGGAGCACGGCGGGGTGTGGTCGCGGTGGAGCATCGTCGGGGCGGACAGCCGGGCGACCCTCACCGAGCGGGACGGCGAGGTGCACTGGCTGGGTGAGCCCCCCGCCGGGGTCCCGGTGAGCGGAGACCCGCTGCTCGCCCTCCGGGACACCGTCGAGGCGCTGGGCACCCCCCGGCTGCCGGGGCTGCCCCCGCTGACCGGCGGCATGGTGGGCTTCGTGAGCTGGGACGCGGTACGGCGCTGGGAGCGGCTGCCCGACAGTACCGTCGACGAGCTCGGCGTCCCCGAGCTGTCCATGAGCCTCGCCACCGACCTCGCCGTCCTCGACCACGCCGACGGCAGCCTGCTGCTGGTGGCGAACGCCGTGAACTACGACGCCACCGACGAGCGGGTCGACGAGGCGTGGGCCGGAGCCGTGGAGCGGCTGGACCGGATGACGCGAGGGCTGACGGCGCAGGCCCCCAGCACGGTCGCCGTCCAGGGCGAGGGGATCCGCTCCGAACCCCGCGAGCGGTCGACCCGGGACGAGTACGTGGCCGCCGTGCTCGCGGGGAAGCAGGCGATCCGGGACGGCGAGGTGTTCCAGGTGGTGCTCGCCCAGCGCTTCGACCTGGACTGCCCCGCCGACGCCCTGGACGTGTACCGGATCCTGCGCACCTCCAACCCGAGCCCGTACATGTACCTCTACCGGGCCGTCGACGCCTCGGGGCGGCGGCTGGACGTCGTCGGGTCGAGCCCGGAGGCGCTGGTCAAGGTCCGCGAGGGGCGGGTGATCACCCATCCGATCGCCGGGACCCGGTGGCGCGGGAAGACCCCGGCCGAGGACCTGGCGCTGGCGGACGAGCTGCTCGCGGACGAGAAGGAGCGCGCCGAGCACCTCATGCTCGTCGACCTCGCCCGCAACGACCTGGGCCGGGTCTGCGTCGCCGGGTCGGTCGACGTCGTCGACTTCATGTCGGTGGAGCGCTACAGCCACGTCATGCACCTGGTGTCCACGGTCGAGGGCGACCTCGCCCCCGGTCACGGCGCCTACGACGTGCTCCAGGCGACCTTCCCGGCGGGGACCCTCTCCGGGGCGCCGAAGCCGCGGGCCATGGAGCTCATCGACGAGCTCGAGCCGGTGCGCCGGGGACTGTACGGCGGGGTGGTCGGGTACCTGGACGTGGCGGGCGACATGGACTTCGCGATCGCCATCCGGACGGCGCTGGTGCGCGAGGGGGTCGCCCACGTCCAGGCCGGGGCGGGGATCGTCGCCGACTCGGTACCGGAGCGGGAGGACGAGGAGTGCCGGAACAAGGCCGCGGCCGTGCTGCGGGCCGTGGCCGCGGCGGCGAGCCTGCGTCCGCCCGGGTCGTGACCTCCGGTGGTGAGCCTGCGCCCGCCCGGGCCGTGACCTCCCCTCGCGCGGCGTTCCCGGCGAGTCGGACCGGGGTCGCCGTCCTCGTGCTCGCCGGGGTGGGGCTCGCCCTGCTCGCGGCGGGGAGGACCTGGGTCACCGTCCCCGTCCACGGCGTTCCCGGGCAGACCGACCTCCACGTTCCCGGCCGGTCGGCCGCCCCGGGGATCGTCGCCTCGACGGTGGTGGCCGTGGCCGCCGTGGCGGTGCTGGTCGTCGCCCGGCGCGGGGTCAGGGCGCTCGCCGCGGTGGTGCTGCTCGGGTGCGGGGGAGCGGTGGCCGTGCTGGCGCTCCGGGTCGGGCTGGACCCGACCTCCGCGGTGCGCGCCGAGGTGGTGCGGGTCACCGGAGTCACCGGGGCGGGAGCGGCCGACCCGGTCGCCCGGTCCTCCGGTGGGCCGGGGGGCGACGGGTCGGTCACCGGGTGGCCCCTGGTCACCGTCGCCGGTGGGCTGCTCGTGGCGGCGGGCGGGGTGCTCGGCGCGGTCCGCGGACGGACGTGGACCCCGGCCCGGCGGTACGAGATCGGCGTGCCGTCGGCCGGAGCGCCTCCCGGGCCGCTCGATCCCCGGGACGCCTGGGACGCCCTGTCCCGGGGCGAGGACCCGACGGACGGCCGACGGACACGGACTGATCCGACACGTTGAGGCGTCCCACGCGATCCCTGCGCATATAGCTACTCTTTCTCATGCCATTGTGATCAAGGAGTACCACTCACAGGGAGAAACGAGACATGTCGCAGTACGGGGCTCCTCCTCCGCCGCCTCAGCAGCCGTACCCGTCCGCCGGTCCACCGCCGCAGAACAACCTCGTCTGGGCGATCCTCTCGACCCTGCTCTGCTGCCTGCCGCTGGGCGTCGCGTCCATCGTGTTCGCCACGCAGGTGAACACCAAGTGGGCCATGGGCGACGTCGCGGGCGCGCACCAGTCGGCGGAGAAGGCGAAGAAGTTCGCCATGTGGTCGGCGATCGTGGCTGTGATCTGCTGGGTGATCTACATCCTCTTCTGGGTGTTCGTCATCGGGGCCAGTTCCACCATGGACTGAGGAGGCACCCGGACCGGGTACCTCGTCCCGACGCATCGCGCGGCCGAGAGCGGACGCCGTCCCATCCGTGGGGCGGCGTCCGCTCCGTCGGGGTGCCCGTACCGTGGTGCCTGGTGCCGTCGGGGAGGGTGTCTGGTGCCGTCGGGGAGTGACGAGGGATCCCCCGCGACGTCACCGGGGATCCCGGAAGGAGCGCCATGGCCACGACAGGGGGAGCGGCGAGCCCGTTCGCGGGTGTCGGCGTCGAGGAGACCGGTCCCGACGGGTCCGGTGCCCACCCCAGGCCGGGTCTGCTGCACAGGCTGCACGGGCCGCTCGTCACGGCCGGTGCCCTCGGCGCGGCGACGGTCGCCGTCCTGGTCCGGGATCCCCACCGGCCCGGGAGTTGGGGCTGGTGCTCCTTCCTCGGCCTGACCGGCCTCCCCTGCCCGGTGTGCGGGGGCCTGCGCGCCGTCAACGACCTCCTGCACGGCGACGTCGTGGCCGCGGTCTCCGGCAACGCCCTGGTCGTCGTGATCGTGCTGCTCACCGCCGTGGTCCTCGGGGTCTGGACGGTGCGCCGGCTCCGTGGGTCCGGAGTGGAGCAGCCCCCGTTGCTGACCCGGGCCGTCGGGACGGCGGTCCTCGTCGTCACGGTCCTGTTCACCGTCCTGCGCTGGACTCCCGCGGGGGCGTGGCTGCAGCCCTGACCGACCGGTGCCGTCGCGGACGGCCGGACGCCGGAACGACGATCGGCCGGGAGATCGAAGGATCTCCCGGCCGATCACGTGAGGGCGTTACCTCGCCCGCGACGCGACGCGCGATGCCGCCGTCACCCGCCGGGGCTGTCCGCGATCGCCGTCAGAAGAGGCTGCCCGTGGACGTGCGGAAGCCGAGCCAGAGCACCCAGAGGACGAGGGTGACGATGCTGACGATCTTCGCCGCGGTCGCGAGACCGAGGGACGGGTCCTGGCTGGAGGCCTTGTAGCCGAGGATCACCCCGCCGATGGAGAGCGGGCCGCAGCAGAGGCCGAGGATGCCGAGAACGAGGCCGATGATGGCCAGGTTCTGGGCGTTGCCACCGGGTCCCTGCTGCGGGTATCCGGACGGGGGATAGGGGCCGGGCGGCGGTGGCGGCGGCGGTGGGTAGGAGTTCGACACGGGCATGTCTCCCTTGATGGCTGCACGGGGACCTTCCCCCGGCGGGCCGACTCTACCGAGATGCCGAGGGTGGGTGGTGAGCATTCGGACGCGGTGAGTGCTGACCGGTGGCGGACCCGGAATGGTGCATCCTGGTCGGGTGACCGTCTCACCCGCAGGGCTGCCGCCCCGGTCCGCCGTGGACCGGAGGGAATCCGCTCCAGGTCCCGCCCCGGTTCCCGCGCCGACGCCGCCGGACCGGGCGGCCGCGGGCACCGTGACCGGAGGCGCGTCCCTGCTCGTGGCGGGACGGCGGGTACCCCCCCTCCTCGGCCCCCTCGCGGTGGGGGTCGCCGGGGTGATCGCGGGGGTGGTGGCCCACGTGGTCGACCTTCCGTACCGGCCGCTGTGCCCCTTCCTCGTCCTCACCGGCTACTGGTGTCCGGGGTGCGGGTCGTCCCGGGCGCTGCACGCCCTCGCGCACGGCGACCTCGCCGAGGCGCTCGCGCGGAACCCGATGACGACCGTCACCGTCCCGCTGCTGGTGTTCTGGTGGGCGGCGTGGCTGTACCGGACGGCCACCGGACGGACCAGGACGACGATGGCCCACCCGGCATTCCTGTGGGCGCTGCTGGTCTTCGTGATCGCTTTCTGGGTGCTGCGCAACCTCCCCGGGATGGCATGGCTGGCACCGTGACCGGCCCCGGGCAGGCGTACGGGGACCCCGGGGGAGGGGCGTGATGATCTCAAGGGATGATCACCTGCTGACGCCCCACCCCAGTGATCCTCACCGGTGACCCGCCGGGTGATCCCAGCCAGGAGAGGTCCAGCATGTCCTACTACGGCTCCCCGCCGCCTCCGCCTCCGGGGTACGGGCCTCCGCCCCCGGGATACGGGCCCTACCAGCCGCCGATCGGGCCGCCGCCGGACAACTACCTGGTGTGGGCGATCCTCACCACGATCCTGTGCTGCCTCCCGTTCGGCGTCGTCTCGATCGTGTACGCCGCCCAGGTGAACTCGAAGTGGGCGATGGGTGACATGGCGGGCGCCTACGCGGCCTCCCGCAACGCGCGACTCTGGGCGATCTGGTCGGCCGCCAGCACGCTGATCTTCTTCGTGCTCGCCATCGTTCTCAGTGTCCTCGGCGCACTCGGCGACCTGAGCTCCTACTGACGTCCGGTGCCCGGGTCACGTCCCGGTCCGGCGGAACGATCCACCGGCCGGTGAACGCACTCCGTCCCCGCGCCGGCCGCGGTCGGCACGGGGACGGCCACGGAACGACACCCCTGGTCGTCGGCGGGGTCCCTACGGCTGGGTACCATCACCACTCGTGACCGACATCAGTAGGGGGTTCGCGTGAGTGTTCTCAACGACCTCCTCGTCGGCGTGCGGGAGGACCTCCAGGAGCGGCAGCGGCACACCGACCTCGGTGCCCTCCAGGAGCTGGCCGAACGGCGTCCCTCGGCGATGCCGGCGGAGGCCGCCCTGCGCGAGGGCGAGACGGTGAAGGTGATCGCCGAGGTGAAGCGCAGCTCGCCGAGCAAGGGCGCGTTGGCCTTCATCGCGGACCCGGCGGGTCTCGCGCGTGACTACGAGGCCGGTGGTGCGACCGTCATCAGCGTGCTCACCGAGGGCCGCCGCTTCGGCGGGAGCCTCGCCGACCTGGCCGCGGTCCGGGCCGTCGTCGACGTGCCGCTGCTGCGCAAGGACTTCGTCGTCTCCAGCTACCAGGTGTGGGAGGCGCGGGCCCACGGGGCCGACGTCGTCCTGCTCATCGTCGCGGCACTGGAGCAGGAGGCGCTGGTCTCCCTCGTCGAGCGGGTGCACTCCCTCGGCATGGCCGCGCTGGTCGAGGTGCACGATCCCGAGGAGGTTCCCCGGGCTGTGGACGCCGGTGCCCGGATCATCGGGGTCAACACCCGGAACCTGCACACCCTCACCGTCGACCGGTCCCAGTTCGCGCGGGTCGCACCGCTCATCCCGCCGGGGATCTTCAAGATCGCGGAGTCCGGGGTCCGGGGACCGCACGACGTGCTCGACTACGCGCGGGCCGGGGCCGACGCCGTCCTGGTCGGCGAGAGCCTGGTCACCCGGGGCAACCCGCGCGGCGCCGTCGCGGACCTGGTGGCGGCGGGGGCGCACCCCGCGCTGCGGGCGAGCCGGTCGTGAGCGCCGGTACGGTCTCCCTCCGCGAGGCCGAGGGGCCGTACTTCGGCGCCTTCGGCGGGCGGTTCGTGCCCGAGGCCCTGGTCGCGGCCCTGGACGAACTGGACGTCGCGTTCCGGACGGCGATGGTGGACCCCGCGTTCCTCGCCGAGCTCGGCTCCCTGCACCGCAGCTACTCCGGGCGGCCCAGCATCGTCACCGAGGTCCCCCGCTTCGCCGAGCACGCCGGCGGAGCCCGGGTGCTGCTCAAGCGCGAGGACCTCAACCACACCGGGTCACACAAGATCAATAACGTCCTCGGGCAGGCACTGCTCACCCGGCGGATGGGCAAGACCCGGGTCATCGCCGAGACCGGGGCCGGGCAGCACGGCGTCGCGACCGCGACGGCAGCGGCCCTGATGGGGCTGTCCTGCGTGGTCTACATGGGCGAGGAGGACACCCGCAGGCAGGCCCTCAACGTCGCCAGGATGCGGCTGCTCGGCGCCGAGGTGATCCCGGTGGCCATCGGCTCCCGCACCCTCAAGGACGCCATCAACGAGGCCATGCGGGACTGGGTCACCAACGTCGCCGAGACCCACTACCTGCTCGGGACCGTCGCCGGACCGCACCCCTTCCCCACCATGGTCAGGGACTTCCAGAAGATCATCGGTGAGGAGGCACGGGCCCAGGTCCTCGACCTCGCCGGGAGGCTGCCGGACGTGGTCTGCGCCTGCGTCGGCGGGGGCTCCAACGCCATCGGCGTGTTCCACGCCTTCCTCGACGACCGTGAGGTTGAGCTGGTCGGGTTCGAGGCCGGGGGAGAGGGCGTGGAGACCGGTCGGCACGCGGCGTCCATCACCGGAGGGCTGCCAGGGGTCCTGCACGGCAACCGGACCTTCGTGCTCCAGGACGAGGACGGGCAGACGGTGGAGAGTCACTCGATCTCCGCCGGCCTCGACTACCCCGGGGTCGGGCCGGAGCACTCGTGGCTGCACGACACCGGCCGCGCCCGGTACCAGCCGGTCCCGGACGCGGAGGCCATGGACGCCTTCCGGCTGCTCTGCCTGACCGAGGGCATCATCCCCGCGATCGAGAGCGCGCACGCCCTGGCCGGGGCGATCCGGGAGGGGCGGCGGCTGGGTCCGGACGGCCTCGTCCTGGTCAACCTCTCCGGCCGGGGGGACAAGGACGTCGACACCGCAGCCCGCTGGTTCGGTCTCCACCCGGGGAGCGGGTCGTGACCGGCGTCGGTCCGGTCCTCGCCAGGGCGAAGGCCGAGGGGCGGGCGGCGCTGGTGGGGTACCTGCCGGTGGGGTTCCCCGACGTCGAGACCTCGATCGCCGCCATGCGGGCCATGGTCGCGGGCGGCGTGGACATCGTCGAGGTCGGCGTCCCCTACTCGGACCCGCTCATGGACGGTCCGGTGATCCAGGCGGCCGTCGACACCGCGCTCCAGCAGGGGACCCGGCCGAGGGACGCCGTCGCCGCAGCGGAGGCCGTGGCGTCGGCCGGTGTGCCGGCCCTGCTCATGACCTACTGGAACATCGTGGACCGCTACGGGGTGCGTCGGTTCGCCACCGACCTGGCCCGGGTCGGGGCCGCGGGCCTGATCACGCCGGACCTGATCCCCGACGAGGCAACGGAGTGGCTCGACGCCTCGGACGCCCTCGGTCTCGACCGGGTGTTCCTGGTGGCACCGAGCTCGACCGACGAGCGGCTGAAGATGACGGCGCAGGCCTGCCGCGGCTTCGTCTACGCGGCCTCGGTCATGGGCGTCACCGGCACCAGGGTCTCCGTCGGCGACGCCGCGCGGGTCCTGGTCCAGCGGACGAGGACCGTCTCCGACGCTCCCGTCTGCGTCGGGCTGGGCGTCTCGAACGGTGACCAGGCCGCCGAGGTGGCTGGCTATGCGGACGGGGTGATCGTAGGCTCGGCCTTCGTGCAGAGGCTCGCCGAGGCGCAGGACCGGTCGGCCGCTCTCGGGGCGGTGCGATCTCTTGCGGAGGACCTCGCGGCGGGCGTCCGACGGGGGCGGGAGAGGTGACGGCGATGCCCGCGGTGATCCCCAGTCCGACCGTCGGGGTGTGGCACCTCGGGCCGGTCCCGATCCGCGCCTACGCGCTGTGCATCCTCGCCGGGATCGTCGTGGCGATCGTCCTCGGCGAGCTGCGGTGGCGGCGCCGGGGCGGGCGTCCCGGGGTGGTCATGGACGTGGCCGTGTGGGCCGTCCCGTTCGGGGTGATCGGCGGCCGGATCTACCACGTGCTCACTTCGTTCAACGACTACTTCGCCCCAGGTAAGGACGCGCTCAAGGCATTCAGGATCTGGGAGGGCGGCCTTGGCATCTGGGGGGCGATCGTCCTCGGCGGGGTCGGTGCCTGGATCGGGTGCCGGCGGGCCGGGGTCAGGCTGCCCCCGTTCGGGGACACCGTGGCGCCGGGCATCGTGCTCGCGCAGGCGATCGGTCGCTGGGGCAACTGGTTCAACAACGAGCTCTACGGCCGGGTCACCGACCTGCCCTGGGGCCTGCGGGTCTACGAGATGGACCACAGCACGGGGCGGGTGTATCTCAACACTGACGGAACGCCCCAGTTGATGGATAACCGGGACGTCTTCTACCACCCGACGTTCCTCTACGAGAGCCTCTGGAACATCGGGGTCTTCGTCGCGCTGATCTGGGCGGACCGCAGGTTCCGGCTCGGGCACGGCCGGCTGTTCGCCCTGTACGTCGTCCTCTACACCGCGGGCAGGGGCTGGATCGAGGCCCTGCGGGACGACCCGAGCGAGTACGTCCTCGGGCTGCGGCTCAACATCTGGACCAGCGCTGCCGTGTTCCTCGGCGGGCTGGTGTACCTCGTCGTCTCCCGCAGGCTGCGGCCGGGGCGGGAGACCGACCTCGACCGCGGGACGGCCGGCGCCGCCGCGGCGGCTCCCGGCGAGGGCGACCCTGCCGCGGGCACGACCGCCGAGGGCATGGTCGGCAGCATGTCCGGCTCCTCCGGCGACGCCGGGACGTTCAGGCCGGGGGATCCCGGAACCGGCTCCCTGGGGACCGGACATGACGGCGCCGGGCGGAGCGGCGACGGCGGGTCGCCGGGTGGGTCCGTCCCAGGCGCCCGCTAGCAGCCCGCTCCGGGGGCGCGGAGATCGGTCGCCGGTCCCCACCCGGTGACGGTGACGTCGGCGGACGCTCCGTGCTTCGGCTGGGGGAGCGGTGCCTCCTCGGTTACAGTTGCGTGACACACCACGCGGGCCAGCGGAGTCCCACGAGGATCGGGCGGCCCAGCGAAGACCTTCTCAGCACGTCTCCGTCGTCGGTCGTCTGTGTCATGTGCCTTCAGACCCGATCGACGACGAGGTGCACTCGATGCTGTCGCCTTTCCGCCGTTTCTCCGCTGTGCCGGATTCCACCGGCTTGTACGACGGTTCCCATGAGCACGACGCGTGCGGGGTCGCCTTCGTGGCGACGCTGCGTGGGGAGCCGGGTCACGACATCGTGGAACTGGCGTTGACCGCGCTGCGGAACCTGGACCACCGGGGGGCGGTGGGGGCGGATCCGGACACGGGGGACGGGGCCGGGGTCCTGGTCCAGGTCCCGGATGCGTTCCTGCGGGGGGTGGTGGACTTCCCTTTGCCGACGCGGGGTCGGTACGTGGTGGGGATGGTGTTCCTGCCGGACGATGACGCGGGGGAGGCCGCGGCGCGGCGGCGGATCGGGGAGCTGGCCGGCGAGGAGGGGCTGGCGGTCCTGGGTTGGCGCGAGGTGCCGGTCGCACCGGAGCTGCTGGGCGCGGGGGCGCGGGGATGCATGCCTCGGTTCCGGCAGGTGTTCCTCGCGGCGGCCACGGGCCTGGTGGCGGGGGTGGAGCTGGACCGGTTGGCGTGGTGTCTGCGGCGGCGGGCGGAGCGGGAGGTGGGGGTGTACTTCCCGTCGTTGTCGTGCCGGACCCTGGTGTACAAGGGGATGTTGACCACGGGGCAGTTGGAGCCGTTCTTCGCGGACCTGTCGGATCGCCGGTTCGCGTCGGAGCTGGCGATCGTGCACTCGCGGTTCTCGACGAACACGTTCCCGTCGTGGCCGTTGGCGCACCCGTACCGGTTGATCGCGCACAACGGTGAGATCAACACGGTGAAGGGGAATCGGAACTGGATGCGGGCCAGGGAGGGATCGCTGGTCAGCGAGGTGATTCCGGGGGATCTGGGCCGGCTGTTGCCGGTGTGCACGCCGGGGGGCAGCGATTCCGCGTCGTTCGACGAGGTGGTGGAGCTGCTGCATCTGGGGGGGCGGTCGTTGCCGCACGCGGTGTTGATGATGATTCCCGAGGCGTGGGAGAACACGCGGAGATGGACGCGGCGCGGCGGGCGTTCTACGAGTTCCACGGGATGTGCATGGAGCCGTGGGACGGTCCGGCGTCGATCACGTTCACGGACGGGACGTTGATCGGTGCGGTGCTGGATCGGAACGGGTTGCGGCCGTCGCGGTACTGGGTGACCGAGGATGGTCTGGTGGTGCTGGCCAGCGAGGTGGGGGTGCTGGAGCTGGACCCGGCGCGGGTGGCACGCAAGGGGCGGCTGCAGCCGGGGCGGATGTTCCTGGTGGACACCGGGCACGGGCGGATCGTCGACGATGACGAGATCAAGGCCGAGTTGGCGGCCGAGCACCCCTACGAGGAGTGGCTCGCCGAGGGAAGGATCTTACTCGAGGACCTGCCGGCCCGAGCCCACGTCGTCTCGTCACGCCTCTCGGTCACCCGGCGGCAGCGGACCTTCGGCTACACCGAGGAGGAGCTGCGGGTGCTCATCGCGCCCATGGCCCGGTCCGGGGCGGAGCCGGTGGGGTCGATGGGGGACGACACGCCGCTGGCGGTGCTCTCGGAGCGGCCCCGGTTGTTGTTCGACTACATCCGGCAGCAGTTCGCGCAGGTGACCAACCCGCCGCTGGACGCTCTCCGGGAGGAGTTGGTCACCGCGCTGCGGACGGCGATCGGGCCGTCGGGGAACCTGTTGTCGATGTCACCGGCGCACTGCCGGAAGATCGTGCTGGACTTCCCGGTGGTCGACAACGACGAGCTGGCGAAGATCCTGCACGTCAACGACGACGGGGACCTGCCGGGGTACCGGACGGTGCAGGTGAAGGGTCTGTACCGGGTCGGCGGCGGGGGCGCGGCGCTGCGGGAGCGCCTGGAGGAGATCTGTGCCGAGGTCTCGGCCGGGGTGGCCGGCGGCGCGCGTTTCGTCATCCTGTCGGACCGGGACTCCACGGCCGACCTGGCGCCGATCCCGTCGTTGCTGCTGACCGGGGCGGTGCACCACCACCTGGTGCGGGAGCGGACCCGGACCCGGGTCGGGCTGGTGGTGGAGGCCGGGGACGTGCGCGAGGTGCACCATGTCGCGCTGCTGATCGGGTACGGGGCCTCGGCGGTCAATCCCTACCTGGCCATGGAGAGCGTGGAGGACCTGGTGCACCGCGGCGTCCTCACCGGGGTCGGGTCCCAGGAGGCCGTCCGGAACCTGATCAGGGCGTTGGGCAAGGGCGTGCTGAAGGTGATGAGCAAGATGGGGGTCTCCACGGTGGCCTCCTACTGCGGCGCCCAGATCTTCGAGGCGATCGGGTTGGGTCGGGAGGTGGTGGAGGAGTACTTCACCGGGACCTCCTCCCCGCTGGGCGGGGTGGGCCTTGACGTGATCGCCGAGGAGACCGCCAGGAGACACGCGGTCGCCTACCCCGCGGACGGGCTGAGGGCCCCGACGGGACAGCTGGAGATCGGCGGGCAGTTCCAGTGGCGTCGGGGGGGCGAGGAGCACCTGTTCGATCCGGAGACGGTGGTGTTGCTGCAGCAGGCGACGCGTCGTGGCCGGTTCGAGGTGTTCGAGGAGTATGCGCGGCGGGTGGACGAGCAGGCGCGGCGGTTGATGACGTTGCGCGGGCTGTTCGGGTTCCGGGAGGGGATGCGGGAACCGGTCGCGGTGGAGGAGGTGGAGCCGGTCAGCGAGATCGTGAAGCGGTTCGCCACCGGGGCGATGTCCTACGGGTCGATCTCGCGGGAGGCGCACGAGACGTTGGCGGTGGCGATGAACCGTCTCGGCGGCAAGTCGAACACCGGGGAGGGCGGGGAGGACGCCGACCGGCTGCTGGACCCGGTGCGGCGCAGTGCGGTCAAGCAGGTGGCCTCGGGGCGGTTCGGGGTGACGAGCCTGTACCTGACCCACGCCGATGACGTGCAGATCAAGATGGCGCAGGGGGCGAAGCCGGGTGAGGGGGGACAGTTGCCGGCGGCGAAGGTGTATCCGTGGGTGGCGCGGACGCGGCACTCCACGCCGGGGGTCGGGCTGATCTCGCCGCCGCCGCACCACGACATCTACTCCATCGAGGACCTGGCGCAGCTGATCCATGATCTGAAGAACGCGAATCCGGCGGCGCGGGTGCACGTGAAGCTGGTGGCCGAGACCGGGGTCGGCACGGTGGCGGCGGGGGTGGCCAAGGCGCACGCGGACGTGGTGCTGATCTCGGGTCATGACGGGGGGACCGGTGCCAGTCCGCTGACCTCGATCAAGCACGCCGGGTCGGCGTGGGAGCTGGGGCTGGCCGAGACGCAGCAGACGTTGGTGCTCAACGGGTTGCGGGACCGGATCGTGGTGCAGACAGACGGCCAGCTCAAGACCGGTCGTGACGTGATGGTGGCGGCGTTGCTGGGGGCGGAGGAGTTCGGGTTCGCCACCGCGGCGTTGGTGGTCAGTGGGTGCGTGATGATGCGGAAGTGTCACACGGACACGTGCCCGGTGGGGGTGGCCACGCAGAACCCGGAGCTGCGGGCGCGCTACACCGGTAGGGCGGAGGACGTGGAGCGGTTCTTCACCTTCGTGGCGATGCAGGTGCGGGGGTTGCTGGCGCGGTTGGGGTTCCGGTCGGTGGCCGAGGCGGTGGGGCACAGCGAGGTGCTGGAGACCGCGGCGGCGGTGGACCACTGGAAGGCCTCGGGGCTGGACCTGTCGGCGATCCTGGCCCCGGGGGTGGTTCCGCAGGGCGTGGCCCGGCGGCAGGTGGCGGTGCAGGACCACGGTCTGGACAAGGCCCTCGACCACACCCTCATCGCGTTGTCCGCCGACGCCCTGGAGCGCGGGGAGCCGGTACGGGTGCAGCTGCCGGTGCGCAACGTGCACCGGACGGTGGGCACGATGCTGGGGCACGAGCTGACCCGGCGGTGGGGGGAGAAGGGCCTGCCCGAGGACACGATCGAGGTGACGTTGACCGGGTCGGCCGGGCAGTCACTGGCGGCGTTCGTGCCCAAGGGGATCACGTTGCGGTTGTTCGGCGACGCCAACGACTACCTGGCCAAGGGCCTGTCCGGGGGACGGGTGGTGGTGCGTCCGGACCGGTCGGCCGGGTTCGCCGCCGAGAAGAACGTGATCGCGGGCAACGTCATCGGCTACGGGGCCACCAGCGGGGAGATCTTCGTCCGGGGGCAGGTCGGGGAACGGTTCTGCGTGCGCAACTCCGGGGCGACGGCGGTGGTGGAGGGGGTGGGCGACCACGGGTGTGAGTACATGACCGGGGGAACCGTGGTGGTGCTGGGGCGTACCGGACGCAACTTCGCCGCCGGGATGTCGGGTGGGGTGGCCTACGTGCTGGACCTGCGCCCGGTACGGGTCAACCCGGAGCTGGTCGACCTGCTGCCGTTGACCGCCGACGACGCCGAGTTGCTGCGGGGTCTGGTGGTGCGGCATCGGGAGGAGACCGAGTCCGCGCTGGCCTGGCGGCTGCTGCAGGACTGGGCGGCGGTGCTGCCCCGGTTCACCAAGGTCCTGCCCCGCCACTACGCCCGCGTGATGGCCGTCCGGGCCACCGCAGCAGAGGCGGGCCTCGACCCCGACGGCGACGAGGTCTGGACCCAGATCATGGAGGTGGCTCGTGGCTGACCCCAAGGGATTCCTCACCGTGCGGCGGCGGGAGCTGCCGCAGCGGCGGCCGGTGCCGGTGCGGCTGACCGACTGGCGGGAGGTCTACGAGGACACCGATCCGGAGATGGTGCGCCGCCAGGCCGGGCGGTGCATGGACTGCGGCATCCCTTTCTGCCACAACGGCTGCCCGTTGGGCAACCTGGTGCCGGAGTGGAACGACCTGGTCCGGCGGGGTGACTGGCGGGAGGCCGCCGACCGGCTGCACCTGACCAACAACTTCCCCGAGTTCACCGGCCGGTTGTGCCCGGCTCCCTGCGAGACCGCCTGCGTGCTGGGCATCAACCAGCCGGCGGTGACCATCAAGCAGGTCGAGGCCACCATCATCGACACGGCCTTCGCCAACGGGTGGGTGGTCCCGCTGCCCCCGGACCGGTTGACCGGCAGGACCGTCGCGGTGGTCGGGTCCGGGCCGGCCGGGCTGGCCGCGGCCCAGCAGCTGACCCGGGTCGGTCACACCGTCGCGGTGTTCGAGCGGGCCGACCGCATCGGCGGCCTGCTGCGCTACGGCATCCCCGAGTTCAAGCTGGAGAAGCGGCTCCTGGACCGGCGGCTGGCCCAGATGGAGGCCGAGGGCACCCGGTTCCGGGCCTCGGTGGACGTCGGGGTCGACATCACCGGTCGGCAGCTGCGCAGCCGCTACGACGCCGTCGTCCTCGCCACGGGTTCGACCCTGCGCAGGGACCTGCCGATCCCTGGGCGGGGCCTGGCCGGGATCCACCAGGCGATGGACTACCTGCCCCAGGCCAACCGGGTCGCCGCCGGTACCGAGGTGCCTGACCAGATCGTCGCCACCGACAGGGACGTCGTGATCATCGGGGGTGGGGACACCGGAGCGGACTGCCTGGGCACCGCCCTGCGTCAGGGTGCCCGCTCGGTCACCCAACTGGAGATCATGCCCCGCCCCGCCGACGAGCGCCCAGACACCCAGCCGTGGCCCACCTACCCCATGATCTACCGGGTCTCCAGCGCCCACGAGGAGGGCGGCCGGCGCCTGTACTCGGTCAGCACCCAGGAGTTCCTCGACGACGGCGCCGGCACCGTCGCCGGGCTGCGCCTGGTCGAGGTCGAGCTCACCGACGGCCGGTTCGCCCCCGTGCCCGGCACCGAACGCGTCCTGCCGACCCAACTCGTCCTGCTCGCCATGGGCTTCACCGGTCCCGAACGAGGAGGATTGCTGGAACAGTTCGGCGTCGAACTCGACGGCCGCGGCAACATCGCCAGGGGAACGCGGTACGAGACCGGGGTCCCCGGGGTGTTCGTGGCCGGGGACGCCGGGCGCGGGCAGTCCCTCATCGTCTGGGCCATCGCCGAGGGCCGCGCCGCAGCGGCCTCCGTCGACCACTGGCTCATGGGCCGCACCCGCCTCCCCACCCCCATCCCCCCCACCGCCCGACCGCTGACCATCTGACGAGGTGCGGAGACCGGGTCGCGCGTCACGGTGCTCCGGCGCAGGGCCTAAGGTCGACCCATGCGTCGCGCCAAGATCGTGTGCACCCTCGGGCCCTCCGTCGACGGGCGGCTCCGCGACCTGGTCGAGGCCGGGATGGACGTCGCCCGGTTCAACCTCAGCCACGGCAGCCACGCCGAGCACGACCTCCGGTACCTGGAACTGCGCGAGGCCGCGGCCGCGACGGGGCGTGCCGTCGGCGTGCTCGCCGATCTCCAGGGGCCGAAGATCCGGCTGGGGACGTTCGAGGGCGGGGCGGTGGAACTGGTCGAGGGGGCGACGTTCACCGTCACCACCGAGGACGTGCCGGGGGACGCGACGCAGGTGTCCACCACCTTCGACGGACTGCCGCAGGACGTGACGCCGGGGGACGCCGTCCTGGTCGACGACGGGAAGATCACGCTCAGGGTGGTCGACGTCGACGGCCCCCGGGTCGTCACCAGGGTTGAGGTGGGCGGGCAGGTTTCGGACCACAAGGGTCTGAACCTGCCGGGGGTCGCCGTGAGCGTGCCCGCGTTGTCGGAGAAGGACGAGCGGGACCTCCGCTGGGCGCTGCGCCGCGGCGTCGACCTCGTCGCCCTCTCCTTCGTCAGGGCCGCGGCCGATGTCGAAGACGTGCGCCGGGTGATGGCCGAGGAGGGCGTCACCGTCCCGGTCATCGCGAAGATCGAGAAACCGCAGGCCGTCGAGCACCTCGAAGAGATCGTTGATGCGTTCGACGGCATCATGATCGCCCGTGGTGACCTCGGCGTGGAGCTGCCGCTCGATCAGGTGCCCCTGGTGCAGAAGCGGGCGATCCAGCACGCCCGGTGCCACGCCAAGCCGGTGATCGTGGCAACCCAGGTGCTCGAGTCGATGATCCAGATGCCGCGTCCCACCCGGGCGGAGGCCAGCGACTGTGCAAACGCCGTCCTCGACGGCGCCGACGCGATCATGCTCAGCGGTGAGACGAGCATCGGCCGGTACCCGCTCGAGGCCGTGGGCACGATGAGCAGGATCATCATGACCACGGAGGAGCAGGGGCTGGAACGCATTCCGCCGCTCGGCATGCGCCCCTCGACGAAGGGCGGGGCGATCACCTTCGCCGCCTCCGAGGTCGGCAGCCTGCTCGGGGTGAAGTACCTGGTCACCTTCACCCAGAGCGGTGACTCCGCCCGCCGGGTCTCCCGCCTGCGCTGCGCGATCCCGTCGCTGGCGTTCACCCCGGTGCCGTCCGTGCGCTCACAGCTGGCCCTGTCCTGGGGCACGGAGACCTTCCTCACCGCTGCGGTGCAGCACACCGACGCGATGTTCCAGTTGGTCGACGAGGAACTGCTGGCGTTGGGCCGCTGCGTGCCAGGGGATCTCGTCGTCATCCTGGCCGGGTCACCGCCGGGTACGGCCGGTTCCCTCAACACCCTGCGTCTGCACCGGATCGGTGGGGTCGCTCCGCTCACCCCGCAGTCTCCGCTCGCCTGATCCGATCGGTCCGGCTCTCCCTCCGGACCCGCAGGATCGGTTGGACGACGCCTCCAGGCCAGGCAGGGACAGCGAAGGCCGCCCGACGGGGCCGGTGCGCACGTCGGGTACCGGCCCGGGAACGTCGAGCCCGATGCCCCCGCCCGCCAGCGCGGACTCGAACTCCGCGAGGGTGGAGAGGCCACGCGCCTGGGCGTACTCGACGATCCGGCGCAGGGCGAGGGGGAGGCCGGCGCACGAGCGGGCCACCAGACGTGCCGCCAGCGGCTCGACGTCCGCCGGGAGGTTGAGGAGCGCCGTGACCAGAGCGATCGCGTCGGGCTCCGGCAGTGGACCGAGCGTCAGCCGGCGGACACCGGCTCGATCAGCCTGATCAGCCAGGCCGGGGAGGGGATCCCTGCTGGTGATGATGACGGCGCTCCGTCCGGGATCGGGCAGCAGCGGTCCCACCTGGTCCGGGGACCCGGCGTCGTCGAGGACGACGAGTACCCGACGGTCGGCCAGAAGACCTCGGTACAGGGCGGTCCGGGCACAGGTG
Organism: Actinomycetales bacterium; assembly: GCA_012719445.1. Lineage (GTDB taxonomy): Bacteria > Actinomycetota > Actinomycetes > Actinomycetales > Kineosporiaceae > JAAYAH01. Next base: position 30,962 of record JAAYAH010000100.1, read on the forward strand.
TCCTCCGGCACGTCCTCCGGCGGCACGCCGAGAGCCCGCAGCGCCGCCCCCAGGGCGTGCCGGGCCGGGGTCGGCGCACCCGGGCCTCCGGTCTCTCGGCCGTTCCCACCCGGGACGGCGCTCCCACCTGGGGCAGCAGTCCCATCCGGGGCGGCGCTCCCATCTGGGACGGCGCTCCCATCCGGGGCGGCGCTCCCACACGGGGCGGCGGTTCCGCCCGGGACGAGGCGACCGGCGAGGTCGAGGAAGAGCTGACCGTCCGGGAAACGAGCGGCTACCCGGTGCGACCAGTGCACGGCCAGCGCCGTCTTGCCGACTCCCGCCGGTCCGGCCACGACCAGGACGCATCCCTGCCGGCCGTCGAGCCCCTCCGCCAGCCAGGAGTCCAGGGTGCTCAACTCCCCGGAACGCCCGGTGAAGAAACGGACGGTGCAGGGCAGTTGGGCTGGGCGCCGTACGGGCCGCCAGGCAGCACCTCCCACCGGAGGGGACGGCGACGTCTTCGCCGGTGGGTGACCCCCGTCACCGGCTGCCCCGTTCACCTGCTCCGCGCGCAGGATCGAGGTACGCAGCCGCACCAGGTCCGGGCCCGGGTCGACCCCGAGCTGCTGGGCGAGACGCCTCCTGGCCCTCGTGAAGCAGTCCAGCGCCTTCGCCTGGCGACCCGATGCCACCAACGCCCGCATCTGGACGCCGGTGAGTGGTTCCGAGAGCGGGTACTCGTCCTCGAGACCGGCGAGTCGGACCAGGACCTCGTTCTGCCGTCCCGCACGGAGGACAAGGGTTGCCCATTCGATGACCGCATCGAGGCGTTCCCGCTGCGCGCGGTCACGGACTTGCTCGGCCCAGTTTCCGGTGAGCCCGGCGAGCGGCGTTCCACGCCACAGGGCCAGGGCGCCCTCCAGGAGGCGGGCCCGTTCACCATCGCAGTTGGACCCGCGAGCGGAGTCGAGAAGACCGTGAAAGCGGTGCAGGTCGACGTCCTCGGTGGTGAGGGTGATCCGGTAGCCCTCCGGACACCGTTCCACGCATACCGGTGCCGAGGCATCGGGCTGTGCCGACAGAAGGCGGCGCCGGACCCTGGTCAGCTGAACGTGCAGGACCTTCCGTGATCCCGGAGACGCGTCAGTGCCCCAGATCCGGTCGACGAGGACCTCGATGGGGACGGCGTGTCCGGCGTCCAGGGCGAGCGCGGCGAGGACGGCCCGTTGCTGACGCGGCCCCGGATCGACCGGCCGACCCGCGATGCTCAGCCTCATCTCGCCGAGCACCCGGATGTCGGCCATGTGTGGTTCCTTCCCCCTTGCGACCCGTGCCCGATCCGATCGTGGACCGAGCGGCGGTGATCATAGTGCGGAGATCGTGGGGATGACGAGTCGCAAGGGGATCCCGGTCGAATCGCGTCGTACACAGCAGGGATGTGTGCTTCGCTGTGTCCCGCTTCGATCACACCGGGCCCGCTCAGCCGGGGAACGCTCCCGAACCGCGGGCGGAGAGGCAGTCGGATTGGGCTACGTGCTTCTCGGGAAGGTGGCGGCGCTCGCGGGTGAGGTACCCGTCGCGCTCGGATCAGGTCAGCAGCGGCAGCTCCTGGCGGTGCTCCTCGTGGAGGCCAACCGAGCCGTTCCTGTCGAGCTCCTGATCCAGCGGATCTGGGACGGCCGGCCGCCCCGCCGGCCTCGCAGCGGGCTCCATGCCTACGTGACCAGGGTGCGCAGCGGTCTTCGGGCCATGAGCGAGGCGACGGGAACGGAGATCCGGCTGGAGCGTCGGGTCGACGGGTACCTGCTGCGGGTGGACCCCCTGCTGGTCGACCTGCACCGGTTCACGGCGGAGGTCGACGGAGTCGCCGACGCGGCGGGGGATCTGGCGGTGGTCGACGGCCTGGGCAGGGCGCTGGACCTCTGGCAGGGGATCCCGCTCGCGGATCTCCCCGGGTCGTGGGCCCGCAGCACGAGGGAGGCCGTCCTCGTCCGGTTGACCGAGGCTCTCGGACGGTGGGGGCATGCGTGCCTCCGGCTGGGACGGTGGCACGAGGTCACCGAGCGGCTGGCGCGCCATGCCGACCAGCTGCTGGGGGACGATCGGGCGGCACGGAACCGGCTGGACGCGTTGCTGAGCTCAGGCCGGACGGACGAGGCCCTCGACCTCGTCGTCGGTTCCGGTGGCGCCGTCCCGGGCGGCTCCTCGGCACCGGCTCAGCTGCCCTGCGCCGTCCACCCGTTCGTCGGCAGGGCGGACGAGTTGGCGTTCCTCGACGGCCTGCTCGCACAGAGCGGAGATCTCGCACAGAGCGGGGAGGCGAGCGGGCCGGTGATCGCCACCCTCGTGGGGACGGCGGGGGTCGGCAAGACGGCGCTGGCCGTGCACTGGGCTCATCGGGTGGCTGACGCGTTCCCCGACGGCGTGCTCTACGCCGACCTCCGGGGGTACGACCCCGACCGACCGCTCTCCCCGGCCGAGGTACTCGTGGGCTTCCTCGGTGCGTTCGGCGTCATGGGCCCGGACGTCCCCTTCGAGCTGGCCGAGCGTGCGGCGACCTACCGGTCGGTGCTGGCCGGACGCCGGGTGCTGGTGATCGTCGACAACGCCGGTTCCGCCGACCAGGTGCGACCACTGCTGCCGGGCGTGCCCTCCTGTGTCGTGATCGTCACCAGCCGGGACAGCATGGCCGACCTCGTCGTGAGGGACGGGGCGCACCGGGTCCGGCTCGACCTGCTGCCCGAGGCTGAGGCGAGCGACCTGGTGATCTCGCTGGTCGGCGCGCGGGCGCTCGCGGAGCCGGAGGCCCTCGCGGCACTGGTCGGCCAGTGCTCGCGGCTGCCGCTGGCCCTGCGGGTCGCGGCCGAGCTCGCCGTGGACCGGGACCGGGACACCCTCGCGGGCCTGGTCCGGGAGCTCACGGACGAGGGCGACCGGTTCGCGCTGATGGGTGTCGGTGGGGATCCGTGGACCGATGTCGAGGCCGTGTTCTCGTGGTCGTACCGGTACCTGGAGCCCGGGACGGCCCGGCTGTTCCGGTTGCTGGGTCTGCATCCCGGTCCGGACTGGGGTGTCCCGGCGGTCGCCGCCCTGGCCGGGGTGGACCTCGGCACGGCGGACCGATGCCTGGACACCCTGGCCAGGGTGCACCTGGCGCAGCGCTCCGGGCGGGGCCGGTACGTGATGCACGACCTGCTGCGTGCCTACGCCCGCGGGCTCGCCACGACTCTGGACCCGGACGGGGAGCGGCGCGCTGCCCTCATCGGTCTGTTCGATCATGCGGTGGCGTCTGCGGCGTCCGTCCTCGATCCCAGTTCGGTCCGGCAGCGGCCGTCTCGGCCGCTGCCGGTCACGGCTGTCCCGCTGCCCGAGGTGGCGGATCCGGCGGCCGCACGGGACTGGTTCGACGTCGAGCGGGCCTCGTTGGTGCGGCTCGTCGTCCACGCCGCGGACTCCGACCGACCGGAGCACGCCGTGTTCCTCGCCGAGATCCTGGCCGGTCATCTGATGCGTGGCGGGCACCTGGTGGACGCGCTGGCCGTGTACGACGCGGCGTTGCGGGCCGCGGAGACGGTGGACGACCTGATGGGCCAGGCGCACGCCCTGGTGACCAGCGCCGTGGTGCTGTGTCAGTGGGGTCGCCCGGCGGAGGGCCGCGAGCGCTTCGAGCGGGCGATCTCGTGCGCCCGACGGTGCGGGTCGGTCCAGCTCGAGGCTCGCGCCCTGCACAACCTCGCGATGCTCGAGGAGATGACCGGTCACCGGGATCGGGCGCTGGACGGCCTGCATCGGGCCCTGTCCCTGTGGCGGCGCACCGACGACCGGATGGCCGAGGCCATCACGCTGAACACCATCGGCCTGCTGGAGGCGGAGCAGGGCGAGTACCGGCTGGCGCTCGACCACCTCGAGGCGGTCCTGCAGGCCGCGCTGGCCAGCGGGGACCGTCGGCTGGAGGCCGAGGCCCGGGACGGTCTGGGGTGCGTGCTGGGCAGGGTGGGGCGTCACCGGGAGGCGGTGGACCACCTCGAGGCCGCGATGCTGATCTGGCGGGAGTGCTCTGCCACGGACTCGGAGGCCATGGTGAAGGCGTACCTCGCGCTGGCGTACGCGCACTGCGGTCGGGACGGCGAGGCGCTCGAGTTGCTCCAGCAGTCGCTGGACTTCCACCGGCGTTCCGGGTACCGGGAAGCGGTCGCGGGTGTCCTCAACGCCCTCGGCACCGTCCACCGGCTGGCCGGACGGCTCGACCAGGCGATGGACTCGCACCGGCAGGCTCTGCAGGAGATCGAGCGCCTCGACGGCACCCGGGAACTGGAACGCGCCAAGGCACATGACGGGCTCGGGCAGGCGCTCGCCGCGCTCGGCCGTCTCGACCGGGCCCGGGAGCACTGGGAGCGGGCGCTCGCCCTCTTCGAGCAGACCGGCGACGCCGCAGCGGCGGACGTCAGGAGCCGGCTGAAGGCCCCGTCCCGGTGAGGCGCGGTCGTCCGCTGGTGGACACCCCAGGTGTCCAGGGTCGTCGGTACCGCGTCGTCGACCACGTGCCACCCTCGCCACGGGCACGGCTACGGCCACGGCGGAGGCCTGCTGATCACTCCGGAAAACCATCCGACCACGCCGGGGGCCTGGAGATTCCGATCGGGGTGGTGGTGACCATGGCGGGGGGCGGCCGAGGGAGCGAACGGTCCGGAAGCCGCTTGTTGTCCGGGGACCCGATCTGCTCTGCTGTGGCGGCCCTGCTCCCGCAGGGACGGACGATGCGGGTCAGGGAAGGCGGTCTGAGTGGGGTACGAGCTGCTCGGGGAGATGCGGGCCGTCGTCCGCGGCAGGCAGATCCCGCTCGGACCACGCCAGCAGCGCCTGCTGCTGGCGTGCCTCCTCGTCGACGCCGGGCGCGTCGTCCCGGTGGAGACCCTGATCGGACGGATCTGGGGCGAGTGCCCACCGCACCGCACCCGGGAGGGGCTCCACGTGCACCTGGCGAGGCTTCGGACCTCGCTGCGGACGATGAGCGAGGCGACGGGGGAGGAGATCCGGCTGGAGCGCCTGGTCGGGGGGTACCGGTTGGTGATCGACCCCGCTCTGGTCGACCTGCACCAGTTCGAGTCCGTCGTGGAGACGGCCGAGGGCGTGGTCGGTGGGGCGGTCGAGGACCTGGGCCGGGCTCTGGACCTCTGGCGGGGCACGCCACTCGACGGCCTTCCCGGCGTCTGGGCTCGCGACGTCCGGGGGACGGTCACCACCCGGCTGCTGCACGTCCTCGGTCGGTGGGGGCGGGCCTGCCTGCAGCGGGGCGAGCCCGGGGCGGTGGCCGCCCGTCTGGGCCGTCACCTCGACCACCTGTTCGCGGACGATCCCACGCTGCGGGCCAGGACCGGGTCCCTGCTGGCCGCAGGTCGGGTCACCGAAGCCCTTGACCTGGTCGTGGGGTCGGACCGGGACAGCGGACCCGACCTGCCGACGCCGGCCCAACTCCCTCTTGCCGTCCAGCTGTTCACCGGCCGGACGGCGGAACTGGGTGTCCTCGACGACCTGCTCCTCCGGCACCGTGACTCCCTCGCGGTGACCGCCGTCGTCGTCACCGGAACGGCCGGGGTCGGCAAGACGGCGCTCGCCGTCCAGTGGGCACATCGGGTCGCCGAGCAGTTCCCCGACGGGACGATCTACGTCGATCTCCGGGGGTACGACCCGGAACACCCGCTCACCCCCGCGGAGGCGCTCGCAGGGTTCCTCGGCGCCTTCGGGATCGCGGGGCCGAAGGTTCCCTTCGATCTCACCGAGCGGGCCGCGGCCTACCGGTCCGTGCTGGCCGGTCGCCGGGTCCTGGTGATCCTCGACAACGCCGGATCGGTGGACCAGGTCCGGCCCCTGTTGCCGGGGACGTCCTCCTGCCTGGTCGTCGTCACCAGCCGGGACAGCCTCGCCGAACTCGTCACCCGGGAGGGAGCCCACCGGATCCCGCTCGACCTGCTGCCCGACGCGGCGGCGACGGAGCTGATGGTGTCCCTCGTCGGCGCGCGGGCCCTCACCGAGCCGGAGGCGCTGTCGAGGCTGGTGGCCCAGTGCGCCGGGCTGCCCCTCGCGCTCAGGATCGCCGCGGAGCTGGCGGCCGGGCGCAGTACGACCGCGCTGGCCGACCTGGTCGCCGAGCTGGCCGACGAGGAGCAGCGCCTCTCCCTGATGGCCGTCGACGGTGACCTGCGCTCTCATGTCCAGGTGGTGTTCTCGTGGTCGTACCGGAACCTGGCCGCCGGGACGGCCCGCCTGTTCCGGGTGCTCGGCCTGCACCCGGGGCCCGACTGGAACGCCGCGGCGACCGCAGCCCTGGCCGGGTGTGACCTCGACACGGCCCGGCACGGCCTGGCGGCCCTGGCCGGTGCTCACCTCGTGCAGCGGCGCGGGTGGCGCCGGTACGGAATGCACGAATTGCTCCACGCCTACGCCCGTCGGCTCTCCGGTGATCTGGACACCGAGCAGGACCAGCGGGAGGCGCTCACCCGCCTGCTCGACCACGCGGCGGCCTCCGCCGCCTCGGTGCTCGACCCCAGTTCGGAGCGGCGACGTCCGTCCCGGCCGGTACCCCGCTTCCGCGCGCCGCTGCCGGGCGTCACCGACCCCGCCGGGGCGAGGGACTGGTTCGACGTCGAACGGAGTTCGCTGGTGCGGCTCGTCGCCCACGCCACGGACACCGGTCACCCGGAGCACACGGTGCTCCTGGCCGAGATCCTGGCCGGGCACCTGGAGTGCGGTGGACACCTCGCCGACGCCCTGACCGTGCACGACCTGGCACTCGGCGCCGCCAGGGCGACCGGTGACCTCCTGGGGCAGGCCCACGCTCTCGTCGGCGGCGGGGCGGTGCTGTGCCGCTGGGGCAGGATCGCGGACGGCGCCTGCCGGTTGACCGAGGCCGCCGCGCTGGCCGGGAGCTGTGGTGCCGTCCACATCGAGGCCCGTGCCCTGCACAACCTGGGCTTCGTGGAGTACACGGCCGGACGACGGGACGAGAGCCTCGACCTGCTGTCCCGGGCCCTTCCCCTGTGGCGGCTCACCGACGACCGGCTGGCCGAGGCCCGCACCCTCTACGCGATCGCGACCCTGGAGGCGGGGCGCGGCGAGTACCGGCAGGCCTTCGGTCACCTGGAGTCGGTCCTCCAGGAGGCGGTCGGCCGCGGTGACCGGAGGGTCGAGGCCGAGGTGAGGGACGGGCTGGGAACGGTCCTCAGCGCGCTGGACCGGCACGAGGAGGCAGCCCGGCACTTCGAGACGGCGCTCCGGATCTGGCGGGAGCACGCGGCTCCGGAGGCGGAGTTCATGGTGGCGGCGAAGCTGGGGACGGCGTTCACCCGGCTCGGCCGGGTCGAGGAGGGGCTGGACCTGCTGCACCGGTCGCTGGACTTCCACCGGCGCAGCGGGATCGAGACGTCGCTGGCCGTGATCCTCAACTCCATCGGCCGCGGCCACAGCGACACCGGCAGCCCGGACGAGGCCCTCGCCCGGCATCGGGAGGCCCTGCTCATCTCCGAGCGTCTCGGCGACCGGATGGGGCAGGCCAAGGCGCACGACGGCCTCGGCACCGCGCTCACCGCCCTGGGACGCACGGACGAGGCGGGCGAGCACTGGGCACAGGCGCTCACCCTCTACCGGGAGGTCGGTGACGTCCGGGCGGGGACGGTCGAGGCGCTGCTGTCAACCCCGCCCCGGTGAGGCGGCCACCGTTCTCGACTCACCGGTCGGGCGGGGCAGACGTCGGCAACGCGGGTGACGTCCTGGAAACGACGTCGAAAGGTTTTCGGAATCTGCGGGCCGACCGCATCAGCGTCGACCCGGCAGGCGTCGGCGACGGTGTCGGCCCTGGTGTTCTCCGCGGTCGCCGAGCGCCGGCTCATCGGCGGGCTCACCACCAGCGTGTCGAAGGGGTGACGGCAGGGGTGAGGACGGCACCCCATCGGGGGTGAGCCAGGTCACTTCGTGCCCCGGTCCGGGGCGCGCGCCGAATCGTGACCTGGATTGCGCCGTCCGGCTACAGGGGGCTGGGCAACCGGTCGATGCAGGGACGTGGCCACGTCGCGTCAAACCTGGCACGCCGCACTGGACGGCGGGAGTGGGACCCTCCTGTGTGATGGAGACGTCCCCGGTCTGGAGGTCGTCGACCATCTGGGTCAGGGGTCACAGGCCGTGGTGTACCAGGTGCGCCGGGAGGGTGTCGAGTACGCCCTCAAGGTCATCCGTTCCGCCGCTGCCGACGAGGCCGCCCTGGCCGCCTTCCAGCGGGAGGCCGCCCTCCTGGCCTGCGTGAACCACCCCGGAATCCCGCGGGTGCACGAGGTCGGCGTCGTGCACCGGCGCTCGTACCTGGTCATGGACCTGGTCAAGGGGCACCGGCTCACCGAGTCCCTTGCCATGGGGCCGATGGACCTGCCCCGGGTCCTCACCGTCGCGCTCGACATCGCCTCGGCCCTGGACGCCGCCCACCGGGCAGGGGTCGTGCACCGTGACGTCAAACCGGACAACATCGTCATCGACGAGTCCGGCAGCCCCCGCCTCATCGACTTCGGTCTCGCGACGCAGGCCGTCGGCGAGATCGGCGACAGCATCGTCGGCACCATGACCTACGGCGCACCGGAGCAGAGCGGCATGCTCAAGCGGCCGGTCGACGCCCGCGCCGACCTGTACTCGCTGGGCATCGTGCTCTACGAGTGCCTCACCGGGACCCCGCCCTTCACCGCGCCGGACATCGGCGAGGTCATCCGGATGCACGCCACCATGCCAGCCCCGGACGTCCGGGCCTCCAGGCCCGACGTCCCAGCCCCCGTCGCCGCGCTGGTCGCCAAGCTCCTGGCGAAGGACCCCGACGACCGGTACCAGAGCGCAGCCGGCCTGCGGGCGGACCTGCAGCGGCTGGCGGAGCAGCCGGCTGCGGACGACCTCCAGCTCGGCGTCGACGACCGGCCGACCCAGCAGCGCGAGCCGATGCTCGTCGGGCGCGACCAGGAGCTCGAGGCCCTGCTGCAGATGTGGCGTGAGCTCTCCTCCGGACGAGGCATCGTCGTGCTCGTCGAGGGGCCTCCCGGCAGCGGCAAGAGCCGGCTGGCCCGGGAGTTCCTGCGGCTCGCCCGGGGCAGGGGAACCTTCGCCCTGCAGGCCAAGAGCAGCCCGGACGACCTCGTGCCGTTCGCGCCGCTGCGGTCCGCCGTCGAGGGGTACGTCGCCGCCCTCGGCGAGCTCCCCGAGCCCGAGCGGACGGCTGCGGTGAACCGGCTGCGCGCCGTCGTCGGGGCGGACGCACCGACGCTGGCCACGTTCTCGCCGTCCCTCGGCGCCCTGCTCGGCATCGAGGCGAGGGGCGACGCCGACGGGCACTCCGAGTTCGTCTCCATCGTCTCCTCGTTCATCACCGGGCTCGCCCGGGCGAACGGTCCGATGGCGCTGTACCTCGACGACGCGCAGTGGCTCGACGACGCGTCCGTCCGGGTGCTCACCAGGGTCGCCGGCGAGCTGGTGGAATCCCCGCTGTTCGTCGTGGCCACCAGCCGGAACGACGACGACAGCCAGGCGGCGCTGGACACCCTCCGGTCCCGTCTCGGTGAGGCCGTCAGCACCTCGCTGACCCTGGGACCGCTCACGGCGGGCGCCGTCACCAGGATCGTTGCGGACCTCAGCGGCGGGATGGGCATCGACACCAAGGCCGCTGCCATGGTCGCCGCGCGGACCGGCGGCAACGCCCTCGCCCTGCACGAGTACCTCGGGTCGCTCATGCACTCCGGTCTGCTGCGGCCGTGCTGGGGGCAGTGGGTGCTGGACGTCGAGCACCTGGACGACCTGCCCCTGTCCGGGTCTGCCGTGGACCTGGTCATCCGACGACTCGACGACCTCGAGCCGTCCACCAGGAAGCTGCTGGGCATCGGCGCCCTGCTCGGATCCTGCTTCTCCGCCGACCTGCTCGCCCAGGTCTGCCAGATCGACCCGCGGCGGGTCGTCCGCATCATCGACGAGGCCACCTGGGACCACCTCGTCGAGCCGCGAGGAGCCGGCCGCTACGCGTTCCTGCACAACTGCGTGCGCGAGGCGTTCCTGGCCCAGTTCGACGAGGCCACGCTGCGCCAGCACCACCAGCGGATCGCCGACGTCCTGGTGCAGAGCGCTGCGACCGACCCGGAGACGGTGTACGCCACCGCGCGGCACTACCAGAACGGCGAGGTCGACCGGCACGAGCGTCAGGTGTTCCGGGCGAACTTCGCCGCGGGCAAGCTCGCCCTCAAGGACCACGCCCCGGCTCAGGCAGCCGGCTACTTCGAGCGGGCCGAGGAGGTTGCGACCGACGCCGGCGCCGAGTTCTACTGCACCCTCGGCACGGCCCACCACCGGGCCGGCCGGTTCGAGGACGCCGTCGAGGTGCTGCACAAGGCGCTGGACGCCAGTTCGGACGCCATCGAGAGGGCGACGATCCTGCACCTGATCGCCACCGTCCACGACAGCACCTGGGACAGCGCCAGGGAGATCGATGCCGCCGAGCGCGGCCTCGCCGAGCTCGGCTGCCCGCTCCCCGAGGAGAGGAAGAAGCTGCTGAGATCCTCGAAGCGGCTCTTCCTGCTGGGTGCCCTGATCGGGCTCACCCGGATCGGCTACGGGAAGGTCGACGGGTTCAAGCGGGACAAGTACCGCCTGCTCAGCAGCCTGTTCGGGGTGACAGCCATGGGCCACACCCGTGAGCTGCGTCCCGACCTGGCCAGGGCCATGGTCTACCGCGAGATCTTCTACGTGAACCGGGCCGGCGACTGCCCGGAGAACGTGATGGCCAAGGCGAGACTGGCGGCCCTGGTCCGCGGCCGGGGACACCGGCGGCTGGCCGAGGTCCTGCACAAGCGCGCCCAGCAGACCGTCGAGCAGTTGGGCGATCCGCACCTGCAGGCCTTCGTCGAGTGGATGGAGCTGACCAGCCGCCACGACAGCGGCGAGGGCGACGGGATGCAGTTGCGGCGGATGCTCGACGAACGGGACCAGTTGCTGGACGCCGGGCAGCACCTCAACGGGCTCACCTCGCTGTGCTGGGAGGGTCTCCTGCACGGCGAGATGGGGGCAGCGGAGGCACTGTTCCGCAACCGTCGGGACCGCGTCGCCGCCTCCGGTCAGGTCGGCCGGAACGCCTCCGTCGCGGCGGAGGCGGGCCTGCTCGCACTGCAGGGGCACACGGTCGAGGCGGCGGAGTACCTCAACGCCATGGGTGCCGAGCCGGAGACCCCGCGGTGGATGCGGGTCGACATCCTCATCGCGACCCTGCTCTGCGCCATCGAGCAGGGCGACCTCGGCAGCGCCGTCGACGAGGTGATCCGCGAGTTCGACGAGCTCGGCCTGGCCCCCGACTCGCTGCTGCCGGCCCAGCGGGCCTTCTACGTCTACCAGGCGTACGCGCGGCTGGAGCAGTACCGGCTGGCCGACCAGGACCAGCGTCCGGAGCGGCTGCGGATCGCCACCGAGGCGATCGCCACCCTCGGCAGGGCAGCCGACCGGCCGATCATGGTCGCCCACCATGTGGTCACCAGGGCGGCCCTGCACCAGATCTCCGGTGAGAACCGGAAGGCCCTGGACGTGCTGGACGCCGCCGCGGTGCAACTGCGTGAGGTCGACGCGCCGATGGTGGCCTTCGAGAGCTCCCGCATCCGGGCCCGCGCCCTGAAGGCGATCGGCGTCCGCGGCGAGGCCGACCGCCAGGCCCGGTACACGCTCACCGTCGCCGACGAGCAGCAGTGGCCGCGGAGGGTGCGCTGGGTGCGCGCCGAGTTCGGCTACGCCGGGAGCACGGCGTTCAGCCAGCAGAGCATGTCTATGGGACAGGGCTCGGTCCGGCTGCACACCCACGAGGGCGTCCCGTGCAGCGTGTTCCGGCACCGCCTCACCGCTCTGGAGCAGGTGAGCTTCGCGGCGTCCAGGGTCGGCAACCCGGACGACCTGGCCAAGACCGCCCTCGACGAGACGATCAAGATGCTGCACGCGGAGCGCGCGGTGCTGTTCCTCCTCGAGGGGGAACCGGCCAAGCTGCTCCCGTACGCGGGTCGCGACGCCGCGGGCAACGACCTCGACGGGCTCGACGACTACAGCAGGACGCTCGTGGACCGGGTCTGCCAGACCCAGGAGGCCGCGGTGATCACGAGCGCGGGTGACGGCGCCGAGGTCGACTCGGGCAGCGTCGTCATCCACGGCCTGCGCAGTGTCATGGCTGCCCCCCTCCAGCTCGACGGTCGCCTGCTCGGGGTCGTCTACCTGGACAGCCGGATCGCCAAGGGGATCTTCACCAACGAGGACATCGGGGCCCTCACGGCCATCACCAACTACGTGGCCGGAGCACTGGAGACCGCTCGGGCGACGCACCTGGAGGTCGCCGTCACCAAGGCGACCGAGCAGCGGGACCTTGCCGACAAACTGCGCACGGCGATGTCCGAGCTCAGCGGCACCCTCGACCCCACCGAGGTGCTGCGCCGGCTGCTCCACGGCATCGTGCGCAACCTCGGCGGCGAGGAGGGCTGGTTCCTCACCACCGACGGCCAGTCCTGGGTGGTGCGCGCCGCGACGACCCTGGACGGCCCGGTCACCCCGGCCAAGCCGCTCTCCGGTCCCGACCCCGTGCTCACCCGGCTCATGCAGGACGAGGTGCCCTTCTTCGGCGGCAACGGCCAGGACGGTGCCGAGCAGGCGCGGCCGGCGGTTCTCGCCGCGGCCGGGGCCGAGGCGAACTCCTGGGTCGCCATCCCGCTGCGGAGGAAGAACGAGCAGATCGGCCTGATCCTCATCGCCTCCGCGGAGACCGGCAGCTTCGGTCCCGAGCACACCGACCTGGGTGCCGCCCTGGCGGAGCAGGGGCTCATCGCCTTCGACAACGCACGCCTGTTCGCCCGGGTGCGTCGGCTCGCCACCACAGACGAGCTGACCGGGATCGCGAACCGGCGGCACTTCTTCGACCTGGCCACCAGGGAGTTCTCGACCGTCCGGGAGGCCGGTCGCCCGCTGGCTGCCCTGATGATCGACATCGACCACTTCAAGCGGGTGAACGACACCCACGGGCACCAGGTGGGCGACGACGTCATCCGCGGGGTGGCCGACCGGTTCCGGCGGACCGCAGGGACCGGGGACATCCTCGGCCGGTACGGCGGCGAGGAGTTCGCCGTGGTCATCGCGGCGGGGGAGGACGTCGTGGCGACCGCCGAGCGGTTCCGGTGCGCGGTGACCGACGAGCCCATCGCCACCAGGACCGGTCCGCTGGAGGTCACCGTGAGCATCGGGGTGGCCAGGCTGCGGGCGACCGACGACGACATCGGAGCTCTGCTCGGCCGGGCGGACGCCCAGCTCTACGACGCCAAGCAGGGCGGTCGGAACCGCGTCAACGCCGAGGACCCGTCGGACGAGTGACCGGTCCCGGGTGTCCGGGATCATCGCCGGACAGCGCCGCGGGTCGCAGGCTGGGATCGCGCCGGCAGCGTGCACGCCTGTCCGGCCGGTCGTCCGGGTCCGGAGAGGAGTGCACGATGCGGGGGGGACGGGCGGGACAGGCAGCCCAGGGGAGCGAGGCGCAGCCGGCCCCGGGACGGCTCCGCATCCACTTCACCCTGGAGGACCTCGCCCGCACGAGGGTCGCCTCGGGACCCGACGTGCGGTGGGAGACCGTCCTCAGCATCCACCAGTTGTGCGTCGGCTCGCGCTCGCACGCCTTCCGACCCTGGCGGCGATCGGTCGTCGCCTCCCTCGGCCGGTGGTTCGACCCGCTGCGGTCCCTGGCAGCGCCCGGGGCCCGCCTCCCCGGCGTCCTCGCCCCCGTCGCGGGGATCCCGAGGCTCGGCGCCGGGTCGGACGAGGACCGCGACGTCGTGGACCGCGACGTCGTGGACAGCGACGACGTGGACAGCGACGACGTGGACCATCTCGGCACCCTGCTGCGCCGGTACCACCGGGTGGCACTCCTGCCGTACTGGTCTCGGATCCGGGGGGTGGTGCGGGCCGAACGCTCCCGGTGCCTGCGGACCCTTGCGGCCGGCGGGTACGAGGAGCTGCTGGCGACCCTGCACCCCTCGCTGCGGTGGCGACAGCCGGTGCTGGAGGTCGGCCACCCCGTCGACGCCGACCTCCACCTGCGGGGGCGGGGGCTGACCCTGGTGCCGTCGTTCTTCTGCTGGGGACTTCCCGTCGCCCTGGCCGACCACGACCTGCCCCCGGTCCTCGTCTACCCGGCGGTGGTCGGCCGTCCCTTCCCGGAGGGAGGCTGCCGCACCCGACACACCGGTGCGAGCGACTCCCTCGGCAGCCTGCTCGGGAAGACCCGGGCCGCGGTGCTCCTCGCCGTCGAGGACGGCTGCACCACCACCGAGCTGGGTCGTCGCGTCGGGGTGTCCGCCTCCTCCGCCTGCGAACACGCCGCGGTGCTGCGGAACGCAGGTCTGATCACGACCACGCGTTGTGGGGGCAGGGTGCTGCACACCGTCACCCACGTCGGCGAGGCGTTCGTCAGCGACACCTGGCGGTGACCGAGTCGGCGGTCGTGGGCGACGCCTCGGCCGGGGTCGGTGAACCGGGGTCGGCGGACCGGGGGCGCGGCGTCGTGGGACGGACTCAGGATCAGCGACCTGAGCGACCGAGACAGCACCACACGGCCTTGCCGCCGTCGGGCAGGAGGCGGGTGCCCCACCGAAAGGCGAGCGTTGCGACGATCATGAGCCCGCGGCCTCCCTCGTCGTCCGGCGCTGCCGAGCGCAGCCGCGGAGCGGTGCCACCGTGGTCCCGCACCTCCACGACGACCCCCGACTCCGGGACGGACAGGAGCAGGGACAGGGGAGGACGGGCGTACCGGACGGAGTTGGTGACCAGTTCGCTCACCACGAGCTCCGCCGTGAGAGCGGTCTCCGGATCCTCGCCCCAGCCGGTGAGGGTGTCGACGGCGAACTCGCGGCACTGGCGGACGTCGGCGGCGTGGGAGGAAACGGTCAGCGACGCCACCCGGGGACGCGTGGTCCGCTCGGGGCGCAGCAGCAGCAGGGCGGTGTCGTCCGTCCCGGTGGGCCGGATCCCGGTCAGCACGGCCTCGCAGGTGCGCTCCAGGTCGGCGTGGGGTTCGCGCAGCTCTCGGGCCAGCAGGTCCACGCCGGCCTCGATGTCCGAGTCCCTGGACTCGACGAGCCCGTCGGTGTAGAGGGCGAGCAGCCGGCCGGCCGGGAGGTCGATGGTGACGTGGCGGTACGGCTCCGGTCCCGCGGTGCCCAGCGGGGGACCCGCGGCGTCGAAGCGGGTGACGCCGGGCACGGGAGCTGTGGTCCCGCCGCCGAGGTGGGGCTCGTCCCGGCCGAGGCTCCGCGCGGGGATCGCCGCGGCGGGCACCGGCTCGACGGACGGCGCCGGGTCCACCAGGAGGGGTGGCACGTGGCCGGCGTTGGACAGGACGAGCCGTTCCTCCCGCGGGTCGTAGACGCCGTAGACGCAGGTGACGATCGTGTCCTCGGCCAGCCCTCTGATGAGCTCGTCGGCGTGGGTCAGCACCTCGGCAGGCGGCAGGTCCTGCCCGGCGTAGGCCCGCAGTGCGGCGCGGACCTGACCCATGAGGGCCGCCGCCGCGACCCCTCTGCCCATGACGTCGCCGATGACGACCGCGACGCGACCGGTGGGCATCGGCACCAGGTCGTACCAGTCCCCGCCGACCTCGCTGCCCTCGCTGGCGGCGAGGTAGCGGGCCGCGACGCTCAGACCCGGCACCGAGGGCAGTGACTTCGGCATCAGGCTGCGCTGCAGGGTGCGTGACACCTCCTGCTGGTGGTGGTACAGCCGGGCGTTGTCGATGGCGGAGGCCGCCCGGTCGGCGAGCTGGACGGCCAGTGTCAGATCCTCCGCGCCGTAGACTCGGCCGCTGACCGAGTTGGCGAACGACACCACGCCGATGGCGTGGCCCCGGACGAGGAGCGGGACCACCAGCGCGGAGGTGATGTCCGGGTGCTGGGGACGGAGCAGCGAACCGTCCCCCGGCGGGCCGTCCCCTCGCGAGCCGCCACCGGGGACGTCGTCCGGGTCGAGTGCCGTCCCCGCCACGAGGTATCCACGGTGGCAGGCCATCGCCAGCAGGACCGGGTGGTCCGGCGGGTACCCCGGGTCCTGTCCGACCTGCGCCCACCGCGCCGGGTCGGGTTCCTGTCCCGGGGAGTGTCCGATCGCCCCCCGGCGCAGCCGTCCCTCGGCGTTCCTCAGGTCGACGAGGCAGTGATCGGTGAACCGGGGCACGACCAGGTCTCCGAACCGGGCCAGCACCCGATCCAGGTCGAGCGACTCGCTCAGCACCCGTGCCACGTCGTCGAGGAGCCGCGATCGCTCCGTCGCCCGGTCGAGGGCCAGCCGGGCGCACCGGCTCACCGCCAGTTCCAGACCGATGATCGTGACGACGCCGACGAAGGCCTGGGCGGCGCTGGCCCGCACCGATGCCGGGCCGATCCCGCCGAACGGTCCCGTCCCGAGCACCGTCAGCCAGATCGCGGCGCTGCCGCAGATCACCAGGTGGAGGGTGGTGATCCGCACCCCGAGCCGCATCCCGCTCCACACCGTCAGCAGCAGCACCATGACCACGTACGGTCGTCCCCACGGCATACCGAACACCCAGGTGAACAGCAGGCCGGTGGCCCCGGCGAAGGCGACCAGCTCACCGAGGAGCGCTCGGGAGACCCTCCCCGGACGGCGCCGGAGACCGGCCAACCCCACCGCCGCGACGACGACCGTGCTCACCGCGTTCCGGGTGACCCACTGCCCGGCCGAGGTCCAGAACGGAGCCTCCCGGACCAGGGCGACGGCCAGTCCCGCCGGCAGCGCGGCGGCGAGCGGACCGGTGATGGCCGCCGACAGCAGGGCGTGCAGGCCCCGGACGTCCCGCAGGCGGGTCCGCCGTTCCCCGTCGACCCACAGGAACACCAGGACCGACATCGCGGCCTGGAGGGTGTTGACGAGCCCGAGAACGGCCGCCAGCTCCCACGGCGCTCCGGTCGCCCCGTTCATTCCCGCGGCGACCAGGGCCAGGAGCAGGCACTCCGGCCAGGGCAGGCGTCGTCGGGCCGCCCCGTGCAGGACCCACAGGAACCCGACTCCCGCTGCCGGCCACACCAGGGAGATCGCCGAGTCGGGGACGCGGGTCTGACCGCCCAGCCATGCGGTCGCCGCGTAGGCCGACACCGCCCACGCCTGTGCCGGCAGGTCCAGTCCGCCCCGCCCGAGCCTTTCGCCCCACCCGCCGGGCATCAACCCCCCGATCCCTCCTGGTCACAATCTGAAGCAAACCATCACCGTAGAGTAATGCGACCCAGGTCGCCTCACGGCGGTGGGTTTCGTCGGCGGGGGCACCTCGCCGGGAACGTGCGCACCGCCGACCGGCCGCCCCGCCGATGGCGGGTGCCGAGGGGGGATCGGGTGCGTGCCGGCCTCTCCGCATCGTATCGGCGCGCGGCCTCCGGGGACGGCCCACGGACCAGGCCGTGATCACTGGTGCCGGGTGCGGGACTCGAACCCGCACACCCTTTCGAGCGGCGCATTTTGAGTGCGCTGTGTCTGCCAATTCCACCAACCCGGCGCTGCTGCCGAGCCTAGCCCGTCAGGGGTACGCGGTGCTCGGCTGGGCCCACCCCCGCCCGCGGTTCGCCGCAGGTCATTACTCTGGGCACGTGAGTGAGGGAGAGAGCCAGGGACGTCCACCACGCACCGTGGTCGTGGCCGAGGACGAGTCACTGATCCGGCTCGACGTCGTCGAGATGCTGCGTGACGCCGGGTACGAGATCGTCGGAGAGGCTGGCGACGGGGAGGAGGCCGTCCGGCTGGCGGAGGAACGGCGTCCCGACATCGTGGTGCTGGACGTGAAGATGCCGGTGCTCGACGGGATCTCCGCCGCCGAGCGGATCGTCGCCGAGCACATCGCGCCGGTGGTCCTGCTGACCGCCTTCTCGCAGCAGGAGCTGGTGGAGCGGGCCCGCGACGCGGGAGCGATGGCCTACGTCGTCAAGCCGTTCACGGCCTCCGACCTGCTGCCGGCTCTCGAGATCGCGCTCAGCAGGCACGCCCAGATCATGCAGTTGGAGAAGGAGGTCGGAGATCTCTCCGACCGACTGGAGACCCGGAAGCTGGTCGACAGGGCCAAGGGGCTGCTGCAGACCCGGTTCGGCATGAGCGAGCCGGAGGCGTTCCGCTGGATCCAGAAGACCTCCATGGACAAGCGCCTCACCATGCGCGAGGTGGCCTCGGCCATCATCAACTCCGCAGCCGAGCTCAAGGGCGGCCAGCCGAGCGCCTGACCCGGTCGCCCGACGCGCGGGACGCCGTCTCTCCTGGGACGGCGCAGCCAGGCGAAGGTCGTCCCGTCGGGGTCAGGCGACACCGAGATAGGCGGCCCGGACGGACGGGTCGTCGAGCAGCGCGCTGCCGGTGCCCGTGGCGACGATCGAGCCGGTCTCGAGGATGTAGGCGCGATCCGCCACCGACAGGGCCCGGTGGGCGTTCTGCTCGACGAGGAGGATCGTCGTGCCCTGCTCGTTGATCTCCTGGAGGATCTCGAAGATCTGACCGATGAGCATGGGGGCGAGCCCCATCGACGGCTCGTCGAGCAGGAGCAGGCGCGGCCGGGCCATGAGCGCCCTGCCGATGGTGAGCATCTGCTGCTCGCCGCCGGACAGAGTCCCGCCGGCCTGCCGGGAGCGTTCCTTCAGCCGGGGGAAGAGCGTGAACACCCGCTCCAGGTCCGCCGCCCGGGTGAGGTGCCGGTCCCGGCGCGCGTAGGCCCCCATGTCCAGGTTGTCGCGGACGGACATGCCGGGGAAGATGCCGCGGCCCTCCGGGGCCTGGGAGATCCCGCGGATCACCCGCAGGTCGGCCCGCAGGTGGGTGATGTCCTCGCCGTCGAAGTGGATCCGGCCGGAGGAGACCGGCTGCAGCCCGGAGAGGGCCCGCATGGTGGTGGTCTTGCCCGCGCCGTTCGCGCCGATCAGGGTGACGATCTCCCCCTCGGCCACGGTGAGGCTCACCTCGTGCACGGCCCGGACCCGGCCGTAGTGGACCGACAGGTCGGTGATCTCAAGCAGAGCCATCGGGAACCCCCAGGTACGCGGCGACGACGGCGGGGTTCTCCCGGATCTCCGCGGGCAGCCCCTCGGCGATCTTCCGGCCGAACTCCAGGACGACGATCCGGTCGGTGACGCCCATGACGAGCTTCATGTCGTGGTCGATGAGCAGGATCGTGTAGCCGCTGTCCCGGAGGGACCGGATCAGCTCCAGCAGGGAGGCCTTCTCCGCGGGATTGGACCCGGCCGCCGGCTCGTCGAGGCACAGCAGCGCCGGTCGGGTGGCGAGGGCCCGCGCGATCTCGAGCCGTCGCTGGTCCCCGTAGGGGAGGTTGCGGGCGATCTGGTGGGCGCGCTCGGTGATCCCCACCCGGTCCAGCATCTCCATGGCGATCGCCCGGCAGACCCGCTCCTCGGCGAAGTGCCGGGGACTGAGCCGGAAGATCGCGCCGGGGACGCTGGTCCGGTGGTGGGCGTCCGCGCCCACCATGACGTTCTCCAGCGCGGTCATCTCCGGGAAGAGCCGGATGTTCTGGAAGGTCCTGGCGATGCCCAGCCGGGTGATCTGGTGCTTCTTGCGCCGGCCCAGCGAGGTGCCGCGGAAGCGGATGGTTCCCGCGGTGGGCGGGCACACCCCGGTGATCGCGTTGAAGCAGGTGGTCTTCCCCGCACCGTTGGGACCGATCAGTCCGAGGATCTCGCCCCGCCGGATGTCGAAGCTCACCCGGTCGAGGGCCGTCACCCCGCCGAACCGGAGGGTCAGGTCCACGATCTGCAGCAACGGCTCGCCGGGGTCGGGGGTCGGCCTGATCGGAGCGCCGGAGCCGGGACCGGCCGGTCGCTCGGGGCCGGTGGGCGCCGGGCGTTCAGGACGTGGCACCGGGCTCGACCTCCTTCGCACGGTCCTCGAGTTCGATCGCCCGACGGCGACTCGGGATGAGGCCCTGGGGTCGGAAGACGCTCATCACGATGAGCGCCAGCCCGAACATGAGGTAGCGCAACTGCCCGATCTCGCCCCTGCTGCCGAACACCTCGGGCATGGCGAGCAGCAGCGGCGGGAGGGCGGCGAGGATCCCGGCGACGACCCCGAGTCGCAGGTAGGTCCGTGGCCCGTCCCGCGGGCCCCGCCGCCGCAGCAGCAGGTAGGTGGCCAGCCCGAGCACCAGCGAGACGTACCAGACCACGAGCAGCCCGTCGTCGATGCTGCGGAGCCGTTCCGGCAGGTAGGCGACGATGACCGCGCCGAGGACGACGCCGAACTTGTTCCCGGCCCCGCCGATCACCACCGCGGCGAGGAACATCAGCGAGGTCTGGACGGGGAAGCTCTCCGGGTTGATGAACGTCTGTCTGCTGGCGAACAGTGCCCCGGACAGGCCGCCGACGGCCGCACCCATGGCGAAGGCCCACAGTTTGAACCGGAACGTGGGCACGCCCATGAGTTGCGCGACGTCCTCGTCCTCGCGGATGGCGACCCAGGCCCTGCCCACCCGGCTGCGCTCCAGGTTGGCGCCGGCGAGGACGACCAGGAAGATCAGTGCGAGGACGAGCCAGTAGAACGGCGTGACGTCCACGATCGTGAACAACCGGGTGCCGTCGGCGCGCTCACCCGGCGGGCGGGGGACCTCGGGGATGCCGGCCGCCGCGCCGAGCACCTCGGAGTTGACGGCGGTCAGCCGCACGATCTCCCCGAAGCCGAGGGTCACGATGGCCAGGTAGTCACCCCGGAGGCGCAACGTCGGCCCGCCGAGGATCGCCCCGGAGACCATGGAGATCGCGATGGCGATCGGGATGCAGACCAGCCACGGGTACTCGGTGGCGAGCTTGCTCTGCGGCGAGCCGAAGACCGCGACGCTGTAGGCGCCGACGGCGAAGAACCCGATGTAGCCCAGGTCGAGCAGCCCGGCGAGGCCGACGACGATGTTGAGGCCGAGAGCGCACAGGCAGTAGACGCCGACCGTGAACAGCACCCCGGTGAAGTCGGTGCCCGTCGTCGTCAGCACCGGCGGCTGGAGGATGGGCAGGGCGACGAGGAACGCGGCGAATGCGACGAGGGCGCCGAGCCGCACCGGGCGGGGGAGGCCTGCCCACCACCGCCTCGGCCACGCCGCGAACGCCGCACGCTGCTCGTCCGCGAGCCGCAGCCGGTCGACGAATCCCGTCATACCCGTGCCCTCCCCAGCGACTCGCCGAGGATGCCGGTCGGGCGGAACATCAGCACGACGATGAGGAAGACGAAGGCGATGACGTCACGCCACGCCGAGCCGAGGAGCGCCTGACCCCAGTTCTCGGCGAGGCCGAGGAGGAGCCCGCCGAGCAGCGCCCCGCGCAGGTTGCCGATGCCGCCGAGGACGGCGGCCGTGAACGCCTTGAGCCCGATGAGGAAACCCGCGCTGAACTTGGTCACGCCGAAGTTGAGGTCGTACAGCACCGCCGCGACCCCGGCCATCAGCCCGCCGAGCAGGAACGTGAGTGCGATCACGCGGTCCTTGTTCACCCCCATCAGCGCCGCGGCGTCCGGGTTCTGGGAGACCGCGCGGACCCCCCGACCGAGCCGGGTCCTGGAGATGAAGGAGTCCAGTACGACCATCATCAGCACCGCGGAGACCACGATGAGGATCTGCCGGTTGGTCACGTCGGCGCCGAACACGGTGAACTGGGTTCTCGGTTTGATCAGGTTGCCCACCCGGACGTTGTCCCGGCCGAGGAAGAGGGCGTAGATCTCCATGAGCACCAGCGAGGCCCCGACCGCGCTGATGAGGAAGACCAGCGGGGGAGCGTTGCGCCGGCGCAGTGGCCGGTAGGCCACCCGTTCGACGAGCAGGGCGACGGCTCCGGAGGACAGCGCGGCGACGATCGAGGCGAGGACGAGGGTCAGCAGCACCATGAGCAGCGACGGCACCGGGTCGTCCGGGCCGATACCGATTCCCCGCAAGGTGAGGATCGTCGCGAAGGTGCCGGTGACGAAGACCTCCGAGTGCGCGAAGTTGATCAGTCGGAGCACGCCGTAGACCAGCGTGTACCCGAGCGCGACCAACGCGTAGATGGCGCCCTGCGCCAGGCCCGTGACGGACAGGTCGGCGAAGTTGTCGATGAGGAAGTCGATGTTCATGGCGTACCGGCGATCACGAGGGGACGGCGTGCGTCGGTGCGACGTTCATCAGGACGGCGCTGGCGGGGACGGCGTTCATCGGGAGGGACCCTTCCGGGCAGTGGCGAGGCCGGGTGCCGAGGGCACCCGGCCTCGCGGGACGACCACGGGCCGAACGTTCCGTTACTGCACGGGCTGGTCGGGGACGATCTCGCCGTTCTTGAAGACGTACGTCCACACCGTCTTGTCGGCGACGTCGCCCTTGGGGTCGAACTGGACCTTCTTGGTGATGCCCTGCTTGTTGTAGCTCTTCACCCAGGTCAGCAGGTCGGCCCTGGTGGTCTTGCCCGCCGCGATCCCGTCAAGGAACACCGTGGCCGCGTCGTAGGCCTCGGCGGAGTACGTCCCGGGCGCGGTGTTGAACGCCTTCTGGTAGTCGGCGGCGAACGTGCCCGACGCCTTGTCCGGCGGCACGCACGGGCAGGTCACGACGGTGCCCTCGGCGGCCTCGGCTCCCGCGGCCTCGACGTACCCGGCGTCACGGACGCCGTCGTCGGACACCAGGAGGATGTCCTTCCCCCCGGCGTCGGTGAGCTGCTTGCGGAGCAGCCCGGCCTCGGGGTAGTAGCCGCCGAAGTAGAAGACGGTGGCCCCGCTGCTCTTGATCCGGGTGACGGTCGCGGAGAAGTCCGTCTGCTTCACCTGGACCGTGTCGCTGCCGACCACGGCGTCCCCGAGCTCGGCCTTGAGGATGTCGGCGAGCTCCTTGCCGTACTCGCTGGCGTCGTCGACGACGAAGACCTTCTCGGCCTTGAGAGTGTCCCGGATGTACTTCGCGGCCGCGGGACCCTGCACGGCGTCGCTGCCGACCACCCGGTGGAAGACCTTCCAGCTCTGCTCGGACAGCGCCGGACCGGTCGCGGAGGCGCTCACCAGCGGCACCCCGGCCTCGTTGAAGATCGGGTCGGCGACCTTGGACTCACCGGAGAAGGTCGGCCCGACCACCCCGACGATGGTCGTCTTCTGGATGATGCGCTGGGCGAGGGCGGGGGCCTGGTCGGGGCTGCCCTGGGAGTCGAACTTCTCCAGCGTCACCGGGCAGTCGGCGTTCTTGGCGTTGTACTGGTCGACGGCGAGCTGCGCGCCGTTGGAGATGTTGATACCCAGGTTCGCGGCGTCACCGGTCTGTGCCCCGAAGAATGCGATGGAGAGGCCGCACGTGTCACCGCCCTTGGCCGAGTCCGCGCCGTCGTCGCCACCGCAACCGGCGACGGCGAGGACGGCGACAGCCAGGACAGCGGCCGACCGGAAGATTCTCGTGGTACGCATGCCAGATCCCTTCCCAGCAGGGAGGCACCTCACCGACGGGGGGGAATCGTCGGGCTCGTCACGAAGACGAGAAGTGCCATCACACGTCGGCAGGAACTATAGGGTCAGGACAAGGAGGCGACCACCAGGTCAGCAGGTCGTGACCCCGTTGTGATCCGCGAGTGGCGGTCGGCACGTCACGCGTATTCCCGCCGTCCGGAAATCGACTAATTCTGTCGGTCGTTCCCGGCACGAGTTCACCGGCGCCCCCGGCCCGGCACCGCCGGTCCGCCCTGGACGGGGTACGGCAACCCCGTTCGGGGAGGGTGACCACCTCGTCCCTCGGGGCGGCCGACCGGCCGGGGGACTACCCGCTGTCGTCGACCCGACGCCTTTTCCGCATCCCTCCCGCACGCGGTGCGGCCAGGGCCTACGCTTCGCGCGCGGGCCCCGGCGTCGCCGCTCGTTCCGGCCCGCGCGGGAGAACGAGGAGACGACCGTGGTGCGCCCGCCGCTTGAGGTCCGCCGCGCGGAACCCGACGATGTCGAGGACCTCCTCGTGCTGTGGGACCAGGCCCGGCAGGAGCTGCCGTGGCGGGCCAGAGCGCTGACCGGGACCACTCCGGAGGAACTGCGGTCGCGTCTCGGGGCTGCCCTGGCCGGAGCCGAGCTCGACGTCCTCGTCGCCCGGGTGGACGGGCGTCCCGCCGGGTACCTGGTGTACCGGTCCGCACCCGTCCTGCCGCTGGTCGACGTCCTGGCCGTGCACGTGGAGCACCTCTACGTCGTGTCGGCGGAGCGTCGCCGCGGGGTCGCCAGGGGGCTCCTCGCCGCGGTGGCAGCCCTCGCCGAGCGGAGCGGGGCCGAGCAGGTGGTGTGCAACGTCGCGCCGTCGGCACGGGACGCCCACCGCTTCCTCGCCCGGCTGGGGTTCTCGCCGCTGACCTTCCGCAGGGCCGTGACGACCTCGACCCTGCGCCGTCGGCTCACCGGTGACCAGCGCCGGCCCGCACTGGAGGACCTGCTGTCGCTGCGTCGTTCCCAGCGGGCACTGCGCAGGATGTTCCCCGGCACCGAGCGGACGGCCGGGGCGGGGGAGCCGGAGCCGGTGCTCCCGGCTGCGGCGGCGACCGGGTCCGTGGCCGTGACGACCAGGTCCGTGGCCGTGACGACCGGACCCGTGAAGGTGACGACCGGACCCGTGACCGCGACGGCGCAGGCGACCACCTCGCCCCCGACCGGACCGGTGAGCCTGCCCGTGCAGGCCAGCCAGCCCGCGATGGGCCCCGGCCTGCCGTCGGTTCAGGCGCCCTGACCCGTCGGGGCCGTGTCGCCGCCGTCGTCCCGTCGACGGGCCGTGCCGGCATCGCCGGCGACGACGTCCCGCGGAGCCGCCGGGATCCGGTCGGGGTCGCGGAGCAGGCAGGTGACCCGGGAGGTGCAGACCCGATGCCCGCCGTCGTCCGTCACCACGACCTCGTACCCGGCGAGCGTCCTGCCGAGGTGCACCGCCGTCGCGGTGCCGGTCACCCGTCCCGCGGACACGGCGCGGTGGTGGGAGGCGTTGATCTCGACCCCGAGGGCGACCTGCCCCGTGGTCGCGGCGTGCAGGGTCGCCCCGATGGAGCCCAGCGTCTCCGCGAGCGCACAGGACGCCCCGCCGTGCAACAGGCCGTAGGGCTGGGTGTTGCCGGCCACGGGCATGCTGGCGACGAGGTGGCCTGCCGAGACCGCCTCGAACCGGATCCCCATCCGTTCCATGAGAGTCCCGGCCAGCAGAGCGTTCACGGTGTCCAGGGTCGAGGCCCCGCCCGGGACGGCCTCACCGGTCCGACTGTCCGCCATGAGCCATAGGGTTGCAGGTGTGAGCCCGACGCCTCAGCAGGGGACCGCCTTCGGCACGTCCCGCCTCCTCCTCGTCGACGGCCACTCCATGGCCTTCCGGGCGTTCTTCGCCCTTCCCGTCGAGAACTTCTCCACCTCGACCGGCCAGGTGACCAACGCGGTGTACGGCTTCTTCTCGATGCTCATCAACGCGTTGCGGGACGAGCAGCCCGACCACGTCGCGGTGGCGTTCGACGTCTCGGACCACACCTTCCGCACCGACGAGTACCAGGGGTACAAGGCCACCCGGTCCGCGACGCCGACCGAGTTCCTCGGCCAGATCTCGTTGATCAAGGAGGTGCTCACCGCGCTGCGGATCCCCTACCTGGAGAAGGAAGGCTACGAGGCGGACGACATCCTGGCGACGCTGGCCCGCCGCGGTCGCGACGCCGGTCTCCAGGTGCTGGTCAGCAGCGGTGACCGGGACACCTTCCAGCTCGTCTGCGAGCAGGTCACGGTGCTCTACCCGGTCCGCGGCGTCTCCGAGCTGACCCGGGTGACCCCCGAGGTGGTCCTGACCAAGTACGGCGTCGGGCCGGAGCGCTACAGCGACCTGGCGGCCCTGGTCGGGGAGAGCAGCGACAACCTCACCGGTGTTCCGGGGGTCGGCCCGAAGACGGCCGCCAAGTGGATCACCGCCTACGGCGACCTCGACGGGATCATCGCCAACGCCGGCTCCCTCACCGGGAAGGCCGGGCAGAGCCTGCGGGACCACCTCGCCGACGTGATCCGCAACCGCCGGCTGAACCAGCTCGTCGACGACCTCGACCTCCCGCTCGGCGTCGAGGACCTGCGCCGTCGGTCCTGGGACCGGGAGGAGGTGCACCGGGTCTTCGACGGCCTGGAGTTCCGCACCCTGCGGGAGCGGTTGTTCGCCCAGCTCAGCGCCCCGGAACCGGAGGCGGAGGGCGGGTTCGACCTCGAGGGGACCGTTCTCGACGGCACGACGGCGGCGGACTGGCTGGCCGAGCACGCCCGGGCGGCCTCCGGTGTCCACGTCGTCGGCAGCTGGGCCCGTGGCCGCGGGGACGCGCTGGGGATCGCCGTCGCCTCCGCCGACGGCAGCGCCGCCTACCTCGACCTCACCACCGCCGACCCGGCGGCGACCGACGCCGTCGCGACCTGGCTCGCCGACGCGGCGCTGGGCAAGGTGATGCACGACGCCAAGGGGCCGATCCACGCCCTCACCAGCCGCGGTCTCCCGGTGGCGGGGCTGGTCAGCGACACCGCCCTCGCCGCCTACCTGTGCCGCCCCGACCAGCGCGGGTTCGACCTCGGTGATCTCGCCCTGCGTCACCTCGGCCGGGAGCTGCGGGCCGAGGCCGACGGTCCGGGACAGCTGACCCTGGACACCGGGGACGGCAACGAGGCGGGCGACGCCATGATCCGGGCCCGCGCCGTCCTCGACCTGTGGGACGCGTTGGCACCGGAGCTGGTCACCAGGGGAGCCTCGGACCTGCTGAGCGAGGTCGAGCTGCCCGTCGTGACGGTGCTGGCTGGCATGGAACGGACCGGGATCGCCGTCGACGTCGAGGCGCTGACCGCACTCGAACGGCACTTCGCGGCACGGGTCGCCGAGGCCGCGGCGGAGGCCTTCGCCGTCATCGGCAGGGAGATCAACCTCGGCTCGCCCAAGCAGCTCCAGGTGGTGCTCTTCGACCAGCTCGGGATGCCGAAGACCAAACGGATCAAGACCGGGTACACCACCGACGCCGAGGCGCTGGCCGACCTGTACGTCCGGACCGAGCACCCGTTCCTGCTGCACCTGCTGGAGCACCGGGACGCCTCGCGGCTGCGGCAGACCGTCGAGGGCCTGATCAAGTCGGTGGACGACGGCGGGCGGATCCGGACCACCTACCAGCAGACCATCGCGGCGACGGGCAGGCTGTCCAGCACCGACCCCAACCTGCAGAACATCCCCATCCGTACCGAGGAGGGTCGCCGGATCCGGGAGACCTTCGTCGTCGGCGAGGGGTACGAGTGCCTGCTGACGGCGGACTACTCCCAGATCGAGATGCGGATCATGGCGCACCTGTCCGGGGACGCCGGTCTCGTCGACGCCTTCCGGTCGGGGGAGGACCTGCACCGGTTCGTCGCCTCCCGGGTCTTCGACGTCGCCCCGGACGAGGTCACACCTGCCATGCGGTCGAAGATCAAGGCGATGTCGTACGGGCTGGCCTACGGGCTGAGCGCCTTCGGGCTGTCCCGCCAGCTCAACGTCCCGGTCGAGGAGGCCAGGGGCCTCATGCACGACTACTTCGACCGGTTCGGCGGGGTGCGGGACTACCTGCACGGCGTCGTCGACCAGGCACGGCACACCGGCTACACCGAGACCATCCTCGGACGCCGTCGCTACCTGCCCGATCTCACCAGCGACAACCGGCAGCGGCGGGAGATGGCCGAGCGGATGGCCCTCAACGCGCCGATCCAGGGCTCGGCCGCGGACATCATCAAGCTCGCCATGCTCCGCCTGGACGCCGAGCTGGGGTCGGGCGGGCTGCACAGCAGGATGCTGCTCCAGGTGCACGACGAGCTGGTGCTCGAGGTCGGGCAGGGGGAGCGGGACGCCGTCGAGGCCGTGGTCCGCGAGGCGATGGCCGGGGCCGTGGAGCTGTCGGTGCCTCTCGACGTCTCGGTCGGTGTCGGTCGGTCCTGGCACGACGCCGGCCACTGACCCGCCCGTCCCCGGGCACCGCCCTCTCCCGTCGCACCCGCCGGCCTCGTCGCGTCCACGGGCCTCGTCGTGTCCACCGGTGGCGAAACGGGGTTATTTCACGAGTTTGAGCCCGATTGGCCACCGGTCGAGGGTGAGGGCTGCGGCCTGGGCGCGGACGAGGGGCGACGGGTGACGAAGATCGCGGTGCCGGGGAGGAGCCGGCCGCGTTCGGGGCTCCAGCCACCCCAGACCGCGGTGTTCTCCTCCGGCCACTCCGGTTCGACCAGGTCGAGCACCTCCAGCCCCGCGGAGACGGCGTCCCGGATCCGGTCGCCGAGGGTGCGGTGGTGCTCGGCGTAGACGATCCGGCCCGCGGCGTCCTCCTCGACGTAGGGGGTCCGGTCGAAGTAGGACCGGTAGACGGTGAGCCCCGCCTGCCCCGGGTCGTCGGGGAAGGCCCACCGGATCGGGTGGGTCACCGAGAACACCCACCGCCCTCCCGGGCGCAGGACCCTGGCCACCTCGCGCATGACGAGCTCCGGGTCGGCGACGAAGGGCAACGCCCCGAACGCGGTGCAGGCGAGGTCGACGCTCCCGTCCGCGAGCGGGAGCCGGCGCGCGTCGGACTGGAGGAAGCCCGCGACCCTCGGCGCGCCGGGACGCCCCGAGAGGGTCCTGGCTCGGGCCAGCATGCCGGCCGAGAGGTCGATCCCGACGACCCGGGCACCCCGGCCCGCGAGCCAGCGTGCGCACTGCCCGGCTCCGCAGCCGACCTCCAGCACGTCCCGGCCGTCGATCTCGCCCAGCAGGTGAGCCGTCGCCTCGTCGAGCCCCTCCGGACACCAGACGAAGCGGTCGTCGCCGAGGAACCGGCCGTGCTCGGCGTAGTAGTCCTCCGCCTCGCGGTCCCACCAGGACCTGTTGGCGCGGACCGTCTCACCCGCGGCCGCCGGCCGGAACCCCGCGCGTTCGCCGTCGTCCATGCCCCGATCCTGCCGTACGGCGAATTGCGGATCCCGCTTTGACCGGTCATCAACGGTGACGCTAGGGTGGCCTGGCGCACGTCTGTGCGTGGTTATGCGAGTACCGTGATCCGACTGGCCCGCCCGCCCTGACGGTGCGGGGGCGGTCCGCCGACTCGGGGGCGTGGCCACGGGCAATGCGGGTGCACATCCCTTACTTCCATCGATAATCTGTCCGCATCGGAGTCCCCCCTACAATGGCCACCAGCACGACCGAGCAGGCTCAAACACCACAGGTCGCGGTCAACGACATCGGAGGCGAGGAGGCTTTCCTCGCCGCGATCGACGAGACCATCAAATACTTCAACGACGGCGATATCGTCTCAGGGACGATCGTCAAGGTCGATCGCGACGAGGTCCTGCTGGACATCGGGTACAAGACCGAGGGTGTGATCCCCTCTCGCGAGCTGTCGATCAAGCACGACGTCGATCCCAGTGAGGTCGTGACCGTCGGCGACGAGATCGAGGCTCTCGTCCTCCAGAAGGAGGACAAAGAAGGCCGCCTGATCCTCTCGAAGAAGCGGGCCCAGTACGAGCGTGCCTGGGGCACCATCGAGAAGATCAAGGAAGAGGACGGAATCGTCACCGGTACCGTCATCGAGGTCGTCAAGGGTGGGCTCATCCTGGACATCGGCCTGCGCGGCTTCCTGCCCGCCTCCCTCGTCGAGATGCGTCGGGTCCGCGACCTGCAGCCGTACGTCGGCAAGCAGATCGAGGCGAAGATCATCGAGCTGGACAAGAACCGCAACAACGTGGTCCTGTCCCGGCGGGCCTGGCTGGAGCAGACCCAGTCCGAGGTGCGCCAGACCTTCCTGCAGACCCTGCAGAAGGGCCAGGTCCGCTCCGGCGTGGTCTCCTCCATCGTCAACTTCGGTGCGTTCGTCGACCTCGGCGGGGTGGACGGTCTCGTGCACGTGTCCGAGCTGTCCTGGAAGCACATCGACCACCCGGGTGAGGTCGTCGAGGTCGGCCAGGAGGTCACCGTCGAGGTTCTCGACGTGGACATGGACCGCGAGCGGGTCTCGCTGTCGCTGAAGGCGACGCAGGAGGACCCGTGGCAGCAGTTCGCCCGCACCCACGCCATCGGTCAGGTCGTTCCGGGCAAGGTCACCAAGCTGGTGCCGTTCGGCGCGTTCGTCCGGGTGGACGAGGGCATCGAGGGCCTGGTGCACATCTCCGAGCTGGCCGAGCGGCACGTGGA
>JAAYAH010000101.1 GCA_012719445.1 Actinomycetales bacterium
CCGTCGTCGGCAGGGTCCGGGGCGGAGGCGTGTGCATGGCCAGCCGCGCCGGGTGACGGCCCTGGATGCAGGTGAACCCCCCACCGTCCCGGTCACGCCAGGCGAACCCGCCGTCCCGGTACATCACCCGACGGATGCCGGGGTCGTACCTCCCGTCGACGGACACGTCGAGCGATCGCTGGACAGCGACGAGGGCGGCCCTCGTCCTCCGCCCGAAGACGCCGTCCACCTGCAACGACGCGCGGTAGCAGACGTTCAGCGAGCGCTGCAGGGTGCGCACCCCCGCGCCGGTCGCCCCCCTGGCCAGGACGCAGTCCACCTTCCCTGCCGCCGACACGGGGAACACCTGGTCCGCCGCACGCTCCTCGGAGGACACCAGCACCGCCGACCTCGTGCAGGTGGGTGGTCGGTGCGCCGCGAGTCGCGGCGCGGCGCTCCCGGCCCCGGCGACCGATCGGACGGCCGGGGAAGGTACGGTCGCCGCGGAGGACGGCGCGACACAGAGCGCGACGAACAGGGCCGCCACGGTGAGCAGCGCCGCCAGTGGAGGAACGACGGAAACGGGGTTCTGCACGGTCCACCCGTGGGACACGGAGCCTCTCCTTGGCTGTCTCCCCCGAGGGATTACTGACCGGTCGACCGCACGGAGACGCCGCCACGGTCGCAACCGGTCGGGATGGTAGGCGCATTCCCACGGGTTCACCACTGGGGTCACGGCCTGGCAGCGACACCTCGACCCAGCGCGACCAGCACCGGGCCGGTTCGTGCCGCTCCGCCCCGGGACGCCCCTGACCTGCGGTTCGCCGTCTCCGCACCGGATCCCGCGATGTGCCCGGTTCCATCGCCGACCGGGTCGGCGGCTCGGGTGACCGGGCCGGGTCGGCGGCTCGGTGATCAGCTCGCGTGACCGCGTCGGGTCACGGACCGGGGATCAGGCCATGAGGTCGTAGGCCTGCCAGCTCGCACTCACCCGCACCCTGGGCGCGAACCCTCCCCCGGCCTTTCCCTGGTACAGCCAGAGGTAGTCACGGCCCTTCTGCCGGGCGAGCAGGTCCGGCACGTTGTCGCCGGAGAAGTCGCCGGGGCCGACGAGGCGGTCCATGACCCCCCACCCGGTGCCGATGGAGACCCTGGTCCCCCACCCGCCGCTGCCGTTGCCCGGGTAGAGCCAGAGCCGGCCGGTGGAGGCCTGCCGGGCGAGCAGGTCCGGCCGCCCGTCCCCGGTCAGGTCCCCCGGGCCGACGACGAGGTTCATCGCGCCCCACCCGGTCCCGACCTTCCTGCGGGACGAGAACGGCGAGGTCGTCGAACCGGTGCCCGGATAGAGCCACAGGTAGCCGGTGGACTTCTGCACCCCGAGGACGTCGGGCCGGCCGTCCCCGGTGAGGTCGCCGGGTCCGAGGATCCTGCTCATCACGCCCCAGCCGGTCCCGATCCGGATCCGGGCCGCCCAGCCCTGCGCCGCGGTCCTGCGGTAGAGCCACAGGTACCCGGTGGACCCCTCCCTGGTCATCACGTCGGGGATCCCGTCCCCGGACAGGTCACCGGGGGTGTCGATGAGGTTCATCGCCGACCAGGTCGATCCCGGCTGCTGGATCCTGGGGCCGATCGTGCCCCGCCCGGTGCCCGGCCGGATGTACAGCACCCCGGTGGACGTCCCGCGCGCGACGACGTCCGACGCCCAGTCCCCGGTGAGGTCGCCCTGGTCCGACGGCGGCCAGGGCACCGGCGGCGCGTGGACGTAGGCGGGGCAGGTCAGGTCGTCGTCCCGGACGTCGTCGTACCACTGCGCGAGCTGGACCGGTCCCCCGGAGAAGCTCGGGCCGGCGCACATGGCCGCGGCCGCGTCCTTGCCGCGCCGACCGGCGGTGGCCCAGACCGGGATGCCGGGCAGCCGCCATCCCCCGGTGATCTCCGTCCAGCCGTTCGCGTAGGAGTAGAAGCCGTAGGCGACCCCGGCGTCGGCCAGTGCCCGGACCAGTCCGGTGACCACGTACCGGTTCTCCGCCTGCCTGGTCGCGGTCCCGGTCGGCCACGGCTGCCTGGACCGCGGTTCGACGTCCACCCAGACCATCGGTGGCTCGAAGCCCACCGAGGCCAGGCTGGCCAGGGCGAAGGTGCCCTCGGCGTAGCCCACGTTGGCCAGCCTGCCCGCCCTGGTCGCCGTCGACCACGGACCGTCGTCGCCGTAGGTGGTGAGCTGCTCGGCGGTCGGGAAGGCCGCCATCGTGTAGCCGTGGGTGGGCAGGGCGCGCTCCCGCATCCAGGCGACCTGGGAGGCCAGGCACGGGTTCTCCGTGAACGGCAGGCCGAAGGTGAGGCCGACGACCGCGAACTCCGCGGTGTCCCTCGGCATCGGCAGGTCGAACCCGCCGTCGGCGACGGGGCACTGCGGCCACGAGACGTCGTTGCCGTAGCGGGTCGCGGCCCTGGCCGTTCCGGGACCGACGAGGAGCGTCGACAGAAGTGCCGCCAGAACGCCGACGGCCACCGGACCGGTCCGGACGGTCCTCGGCCTGCCCCGGTGGAGCTGCGGCCGGGAGAACGCTGTCATCGCTGTCTCCTTTCGCCCTCATCCCCCGGTGCCGGCTCGACGGTCGGGCACACGGGCCGCGACGGTCGGGCACTCGGGTGACGTGTCGACATGATGTCCATCGGACGGGGCACCTGCCGACGTGAGACGGCCTCGGGGTCGTGCTCGCACGGCTGTCGTTCGCCGGTGCGGTCGGAGGTGGCGCCGTCAGCAGGGAGACGCCCGAGCGGCCGGGAGGGTTTACCTCCGGCGGACGGGTCGGGGTGGGACGTCGGTCCAGGATCCACCCTACGGCGAGAATGTGTCCTGGGTCACGGTGCAGGATGTCCCGTCGCGGGTAATCCGGGAGCGGGACTCGCGCGTCCTCCCTACGACGGCACCGACGGTCGCACGCGACCGCCGCCCGCCACTGACCGACCCACCACCCCACCGGGGTACCCGCACCACCCCGCCTGAGGCCGCACCGGTCGCCCCGGACAGGCTGCGGCGAGGGCGTCCCACGACACCCCGTCGCCACGCCGTCCCGGTGCCTCCCGCACCGCCTCACGCTCCGACATGTCACGTGTCCGCGCCGGCTCCGCCCGGCCCGGCACACGGAAAGGGGGATCCACATGTTCGTCCGCAGGTTCACGATCCCGGCGGTCCTCGTGGCGACCGCCGCCGCACTGGGGTCCGCAGCCCCCGCCACCTCGGCCCCGGCGACGCCGACCCTGGTGGCCGTCCGGGCCGCCCACCACCCCACCTTCGACCGCCTGGTCTTCGAGTTCGACGGAGCGCTCCCCGGTCACAGCGTCACCAGGGCGACGAAAATCATCGGCGACGGCTCGGGGCTGCCGGTCCCGGTGGTCGGCAGTTCCTTCCTGGCGGTGCGGTTCTCCCCCGCCGTCGGGCACGACAACGCAGGGAAGGTCACCTACGGGGCGACGCGTCGCAGCTACGCGCTGCCGGCGATCATCCAGGTGGTCAACAGCGGGGACTTCGAGGCGGTACTGAGCTTCGGCGTCGGGCTGTCCACCGCGGCGCCGTTCTCGGTGTTCACCCTGAC
The DNA here is from genome assembly GCA_012719445.1 of Actinomycetales bacterium. Lineage (GTDB taxonomy): Bacteria > Actinomycetota > Actinomycetes > Actinomycetales > Kineosporiaceae > JAAYAH01. The sequence continues at coordinate 3,579 of JAAYAH010000101.1, forward strand.
CAACCCGAGCCGGGTGGTGATCGACGTCAAGACGGCGTTCCAGACGGTCACCGTGAAGACCTACTTCCTCGACCAGAACCGGTTCGCGGTCGGCACCGAGCCGTACGTCCGCGCGGTGACCCGCCCGGTGATCCCGCCGGCGACGGCCAAGGGCGCCCTCCAGCGGTTGTTCGCCGGACCGACGGCCGGGGAGGCGGCGACCGGGCTGAGGCTGGTCACCTCCGACGCCACCGGGTTCTCCAACCTGTCCATCAGCAACGGCATCGCCCGGGTCCGCCTGGTGGGCGGGTGCAACAGCCACGGGTCCACCTTCACCGTTGCGGGCGAGATCATGCCGACGCTGAAGCAGTTCTCCAGCGTGACCTGGGTCAAGATCTACGACCCGTCGGGGACCACCGAGAACCCGACCGGGAACTCCGACTCGATCCCGGAGTGCCTCGAGCCCTGAGCCCCACCTCCACCGCCCCACCTCCACCGGCGGGCGGTCCGGTCGTCCCTCGACCGGACCGCCCGCCGGTCACGTCCGGAAGCGTCAGCCGGTTGCCACGGCCAGGGCGCGCCGGAGCGTCGCGACGGCCGCGGCGTCCCCCTCCACCGTCACCGCGGCGTCACCGGCCCTGCCCCACAGCCAGGCGTAGACCCCGGCCGGGGCCCCGGAGACCACCGCGTCCGGTGCGGTCGGCAGGTCGTGTACCTCGACGGTCCCCGGGTGCAGTCCGACGGTCCAGACCCGGCCCCCGGCCGCGACCCGGACGAGGGCGCCGTCGCCGTCGCACCGGTCCCCCAGCCGGGTACCCAGCCACAACCGCAGCACCTCGTCGATCCCGTCCAGGGCCACCTCGTCGCGCACGGTCCAGGCGTGGACCCTCCGGTAGCCGTCACCGGCGCCGGTCCCTCCGCGGCCGTCGCCGCCATCGGGGCCGGGGCCGCCGTCACCACCGTGGAGGGCCTCGAGGACGTCCCGGGAGTGGACGGCGGTCTCGTGAACCATCCGCCGGCGCCAGAACCCGAGGGTCGCCTCCCACGGCGACCAGGTCGCGGCAGGGGTTTCCGGGCCGGCGGCGGCGAGCACGTCGCGCAGGTCCCGCCACCCGTCGGCGTACCACCGCCAGAGGGCGTCACCGGAGCCGGCGCCGTCGGCCGGGCCGGGGGGCGGAGCCGGTACCGTGCGCGGGCAGCGCCCGCTCCGGACCCACCCGGCCGCCCTGCGGTGGACGGTGCCGAGGTGAGCCAACAGGTCCCCGACCGACCAGCCGGGACAGGCTGGGACGGCGCGGCCGAGATCGGCGGACAGGGTGACCGACTCGATCCAGCCCGCGTAGTGCGCGAGCTCGAACAGCCACGGCACCGCGTACGGCCCCTCGTCCGCGACCGGCTCCGGGAACCCGGTCGCGGCTAGCGCCCAGAACACCGGCGGGTAGGTGATGCGTCCGCGCAGGGCGGGATCGTGCCCCCCGAGCAGGTACACCTGATGCGCCCACGCCGGGACCGTGGGGGACGGGAGGCGCAGGCCGTGCTCCCCGGCGACGACGAACCCGCAGCGGCTGTAGTACTCCGGATCCCCTTCGAGCCCGGCGAACGGCTCGCCCATCGCGTCGGCCCGTCGCAGCGCCTCCCCGAGGAGGGCTCGGCCGATCCCGCGCCGCTGCCGGTCCGGACGGACGGCGAGCGGGGCGACGCACAGGACGTCACGCCGTCCCCCACCGTCCAGGTGCAGGGGAACCCAGGTCACCATGACGTGCCCGACGATCTCGCCGGCCTCCTCCGCCACCAGGGTGAGCTCCGGGATGTAGTCGGGTGAGAGTCGGAGCAGGTCGACCAGCTCCGCCTCGTCGTCCTGCCCGAAGGCCGCGACGAGCAGATCACGCACCTCGGCGGTGTCGGTCGGGCTCTCCGTGCGGACGACGAGCACGCGGGCTCCTCTGCTGCCAGGGACAGGGACGCCCCGGTCAGGACGCCCTGGTCAGGACGCCCGGATCGGGACGAGGGCGGGACACGACGGTGCCACGCGGGCTCCAGCGTGCACCGCGGCACGACGGGCAGGCCAGCGGATTTCCCGCCCGGCCGACCGGGGAGACCCGTATCCCCTCCCTCCGGCCCACCCCGAACGATAATTCCTCGGACGTCATGTCACGGGAGCTGGCTCGCCCTCACGGAACAGCCGCCGGGAACGCTCGAAACGTTTTCATCTGGATTCCGGAGAGCCCTTCGGGAGTAGCCCCACCAGGCAAGACGCCTCCCAAGAATGGTCACTCACTGTTCCGTGACGGATACCGAAATACAGGACCTTTCTCACTGGGTGAATCGCTGATAACGTCCCGGCGAACCGTTTGTCGGACAGGCACAGCGCCGCCGAAAGGAAGATCATGAACACGCCCCGAACGAGGCGGAGGAAGCGGGCACGTCTTGTCGCGCTCGCGACACTCAGCGCCTCTGTGCTCGCCGTCACCTCGCAGCTCCCGGCCGCGGCGCTGGACACCAACGGCACCCCGACCCCGGTGGTCGGCAACTCCACCTGGTTCGACGCCCTCGGCTCGCCCTACGGCGGCTGCGGCCTCCCCCAGGCCGACCTGGACTCCCCGCACTTCGTCGCCCTGAACGTCTACAACACCCCCGGCGACTACGCCTTCTACCCGCGCCCGTTGAGCGGCGACAACCTGTCGAAGATGGGGATGTGGAACAACGGCCACAACTGCGGCCGCTGGATCCGGGTCAAGGTCAGCGACTACTGCACCGGGACCAACGACGGTGCCCCCGGCCAGGCGTTCTGCCGCAACGGCTCCTGGGTCAGCGACGCCTACAACGGCGCGACCCTCGACATGATCATCGCCGACAGCTGCGGTGACAGCAACGCCTGGTGCCGGGACGACCCGTACCACATCGACCTCGCCCACGCCTCGCTCAACCAGTTCGTGCTCAACGGCAGCCAGGTCGGTGACCTGGACAGCTACAACCACTACAACAACCGGCACATGGAGTGGGAGTTCATCGAGGCACCGGACTACACCGGCGACATCAAGATCGGTTTCCTCCAGGGCGCTCAGACCTGGTGGGCGGCCATCGCGGTCTCGCATCTGCGCAACGGTCTGCACGGTGTCGAGTACTACGCGGACGGCGCCTGGGCCTCTGGCGTGATGAACGGTGACATGGGCCAGTCCTACATCATCAAGCCGCTCACCCCCGGCGGCTCGGACTTCCGGATCCGGGTCATCGACGCCGCCGACCAGTACGTCAACGACGGCCGGGAGTACTCCTTCTCGATGCCGGCGTCCTGCGCCAACCAGTGCAGCCAGGCGTACACCGAGACCACCTACACCACCGACGGCGGCTCGACGCCGACCACGACCACCACCACGACGCGGCCGACCACGACAACGACGCGGCCGACCACGACCACAACGACCACCACGCGGCCGACCACCACGACAACGACGCGGCCGACCACGACGACCACCACCACCACGCGGCCGACCACGACCACAACGACCACCACGCGGCCGACCACCACGACCACCACGTCCTCCGGTGGCGGCGGCTGCACGGCCACCTACTCGATCACCGGACAGTGGCCGAACGGGTTCCAGGGCGACGTCAAGGTGACCGCCGGCACCAGTGCGATCAGCGGGTGGAAGGTCACCTGGACGTTCGCCGACGGCCAAGCCATCACCCAGTCCTGGAGCTCGAGCCTGACCACCAGCGGATCCACCGTGACGGCGACGAACGTCGCCTGGAACGGCTCGATCAGTGCGGGCGGCAGCACCAACTTCGGGTTCATCGGGTCCTGGAACGGCACCAACACGGCCCCGACCGTGACCTGCACCGCCGGCTGACCCGTTCCGCCCCACCGGCGACGAGAGGTGCAGGGTTCCCGGGTGTCCACACCACCGGGAACCCTGCACCTCTTCGCGTTCCCGTGACCATCCGGGGACGGAGCTCCCACCCGACCGGAACTCACCCACCACATGCCTCGTCGAGCCGGGGCGAGGCCCGGCTAGAGTGAGGCAATCGTTCCGTTCTGCGGGGGCTTGATGGCGTTCCTGATCGAGATACCGGTCGAGGGTGGCGGTCGCCTGCTGGTGGAGGCGGCGGACGCGGACCTGCCGACCGACCTGGACCTGGCGTCCCGGGTGCCGGGAGAGATCGTCCACCGTGCGCACCAGTCCCTCGAACGATCGCTGGACGGCATCCAGCCGGCCATGCGTGCCGTGGTGGACCGGCTGACGGCGATGGCCCCCGACGAGCTCACCGTCCGGTTCGGGCTGTCCCTCGGAGCCAGGGCCGGAGCCGTCGTCGCGAAGGGATCGACCGAAGTGCACCTGGCCGTGACCCTCACCTGGCGGCGCGACGACCCCGGACAGCCCGGGAACGCGCCGGGCGGTGAGGCCGCGCGGCGTCGTGAGGAGGACCAGCCCGACCCCGGGGAGCCCGGTGCCTGACGACCGCGCCGACGGACGCGCCTCGGGATCGGAGCGTGCCCTCGTCCGCATCGTCACGACGGCGGGACGTCCGGTCGGGGTCGGGGTGCTGCTGGGCCGGAAGGAGGTCCTCACCTGCGCGCACGTGGTCAACGCGGCCCTCGGCCGGGACCGGCGCTCACGGGAACGGCCCGAGGGGAACGTCACCGTCGAGTTCCCTCTGCTACCGGGAGACCAGCAGGGTCCGGCGCGGGTCGCGGCACGGGTCGGGCGGTGGCTGCCACCACCCGGTCCGGCCGCGGTACCCGGCGAGTCCGGGGACGACGACCTCGCGGGCCTCGTGGTCCTGGGCGGAGCGGTACCCCGGGGCGCCGTCCCGGCTCGGCTCGCCGCGGGGGCACCCGGTCACGGCCGCGCGGTCGAGATCTTCGGGTACCCCTCGGACCCGCCGCGACCGGACGGCGCCTGGGTCCCGGCGACGGTGCGCGGTCAGGTCTCCGGCGGCCGGCTGCAGTTGGACACCGACCCTTCCGCCGCGCACACCGTCCAGGCGGGGTACAGCGGCAGCCCGGTCATCGACTGCGCCACCGGCAGGGTGATCGGCATCCTCGCCACGGCACCCCGGGTCGGCTCGGGCGGCCGAGACAGCTACGCCGTCTCCGCGGACCGTGTCCGGCTCGCCTGGCCCGAGGTGGGTTCCGGAGGTGGCTCCGCCCGGTCACGGATCCGCGAGCGCACCCACCCCGACACCGTCACCGTTCTCCATCTCACCGACCTGCGGTTCGGCCGCGATCCCAGTGCGGCCGGCGGACACCGCGACGGGGTCGGCGGACATCCCGGTGGGGTTGACGGATGCCCCGGGGTGCCCCGCGGACATCCCGGGGCGGAGCCGGAGACCCCGGAGTCCCTGTTCCGGCGGATCGACGACGACCTGGCCTGGCTGGTCGCCGCGCACGGGCTGCGCCCCGACCTGGTGGTGGTCACCGGGGACCTCGCCGAGCACGGGATACGCAGCGAACTGACGCGGGCCAGGGACTTCCTGGAGACCCTCGCCGAGGAACTGCGGCTCCCCCACGACCGGGTGGTGGTCGTGCCCGGCGAGCACGACGTGAACTACAAGGCCTGCCGGGCCTACTTCGACCTGCGCGAGGCCGACGAGCGCCGTCCCGTCCCGCCGTACTGGCCGAAGTGGGGGCACTTCTCCGAGTCCTTCGAGCGGTTCTACGCCGACGTCGAGGGCGCGATGTTCCCCCCGGACGAGCCGTGGACCCTGTTCGAGCTGCCCGAGCTGGCCGTGGTGGTGGCCGGGCTGAACTCCACCATGGCCGAGAGCCATCTGGAGTCCGACCACCACGGCTGGCTCGGTGAGCAACAGCTCGACTGGTTCGCGGGCAAGCTGCGCGAGTACCGGGACCGGGGCTGGCTGCGGCTGGGCGCCGTCCACCACCGGGTCACCTCGGCACCGGTCGGCGCCGGGGCCGCGGAGGAACCGGAGTCGGGGCGGGAACGGCTGCGCGACGCCGCCCGGCTGGACGAGGCCCTCGGACGTCCGGGGCTGCTCAACCTCCTGGTGCACGGCCATCCCCGGGGCACCGGCGCGGTCGAGCTGCCGTCCGGGCTGCTGGCGCTGTCCCCCGGCGCGGCGGAGGGCGGAGCTCCCGGCGGCACGGCGACCGCCGCGTACCAGGTCCTCGTGGTGCGGGAGAACGAGACCTCCCGTCACGTCCGCGGCGGGTCCGTCGCGACGGGCACGATGACCGCCGGCACCTTCACCACGCGGCTGAAGGACGTGGGGACGGCCCTGCCCGGTGGCGGACGGTCCCGTCGCGGCAGGCGGCGCGAGGACACCAGCGGCGACCACACCGGGGGCGGGCGGACCGCCGAGCCGGGGGCCGCCCACGCGGACGGCTTCTTCGACCGGGTGGTGGAGGCCACGCGCGCCCGGTTCCCCACCGCGGACCTGGCGCCACGACCCGACGCCGGGTACCTCCGGGTGGTGTACCCCCTGGACGAGGTCGGGGTGGAGCAGCTACCGGTCGGGGTGGTGGAGGGCGAGGTCACCGAGGCGGGGCTGATGGCGTTCGTCACCGGGGTGCATGCCCGGTTCGCCGCCGCGGACCCGCAGGTGCGCTCGGAGCTGGTGTACTCGGGTGCCCCGGCCGACCCGGAACTGATCACCCGGGCGAACCGGTTGGGGATCCGGCTGCGCAGCTTCGTCGACTACCAGGGCCTGCTCGACCTGCGGCCGCTGGTGGAACGGCAGACGGCGCGGCTGGCGGGTGACCGGCGCTACCCGAGGCAGCTCTACGTCCCGCAGCGGTTCCGCACCATCGACGACGACCCCGGCCGCCCGCCCCGGGAGGACCTGCTGGAGCAGGTCACCGAGTGGCTGGCCACCGACGGCGCGCGCTTCGTCATGCTGCTGGGCGACTTCGGCCGCGGCAAGACCTACCTGCTGCACCAGCTCGCCCGGTACCTGCCCGAGCACCTGCCGGGATCGCTGCCGGTGCTGGTGGAGCTGCGGACCCTGGAGAAGGGGCCGAGCCTCGACGCGCTGCTGGCCCAGCACCTGTACCGGCACCGGGTCGAGGGGGTCACCGAGGCCCGGCTCCGGTACATGATCCGCAGCGGCCGGCTGGTGCTCCTGTTCGACGGCTTCGACGAGCTGGAGCTGCGGGTCGGCTACGACAACGCCGCCGACTACCTGCAGACCCTGCTGCAGGCGGTGACCGACCGGGCCAAGGTGGTGCTGACCAGCCGCACCCAGCACTTCCGTTCCACCGCCCAGCTGCGCACCGCGCTCGGTGCCAGGGTCGCCTCGCTCAGCGCCAGCCGGGTCGCCGTCATCGAGGACTTCTCCGAGGACCAGATCTGGCAGTTCCTGCTCAACCGGCACGACGCCGACGAGCAGGCCGCACGGGCCCGGTTCGACCTCATCGCCGACGTCCAGGACCTGCTCGGGCTGTCGCACAACCCGCGGATGCTGTCCTTCATCACCGAACTGCCCGAGCGACGCCTGCGTGACGTGCAGAGCGAGCGCGGCGCGATCAGCGCGGCGGAGCTGTACCGGGAGCTGGTCGACTACTGGCTGGTCGGCGAGCGGGACCGGCAGCGCCACCGCGGCGGCCCGGTGCCGCTGGACGAGATCGAGCGCCGGGACGCCTGCGTCGCACTGGCGCTGCGACTGTGGGACTCGGCGGAGCCGAGCCTGCCGCTGGCCGAGGTCACCGGCGAGATCGTCACCGTGCTGACCGGGCTGGCCGAACTGCGCTACAGCCCGGACCAGGCCGTGCACGCCGTCGGCTCCGGCTCGCTGCTGGTGCGCACCGAGGACGGCGCCTTCACGTTCGTGCACCAGTCGGTGATGGAGTGGCTGGTCGCCTACGCGGCGGCGGACGGCCTGCGGGTCGGCGCCCCGGCGCTGCCGCTGACCGCCCGGGTGATGTCCCCGCTCATGGTCGACTTCTTCTGCGACCTCGCCGGGCACGGCGTGGCACGGGCCTGGGCGGCGCAGCAGCTCGCCGACCCCGCGGCGTCCCAGGTCGCCAAGCAGAACGCGCTGGCGATCGACGCCCGGCTGGGACCGGGCACCGGGCAGAACCTGGCCGGGGTGGACCTGCGCAGCCAGGACCTCTCCGGGCGCTCGCTGCGCAACGCCGACCTGCGCCGGGCGACCCTGCGCGGGATGCACCTGGTGGCGACCGATCTCGCCGGGGCGGACCTGCGCGAGGCCGACCTGCGCCAGGTCTTCATGATCGGCGGAAGCGTCGACCGGGCCCAGCTCGCGGACAGCCGCTGGCACGGAGCCGCCCTGCTCGGGGTCGCCGGGATCGACAGCGCCACGGAGGCGCAGGAACTGCAGGCCGCCTCGGTGCCGGTGCGGGATCCGGCGGAGGCGATGCTCGCTCCCAGCGGCCAGGTCACCTGCGTCGCCGCCTCGCCGGACGGCGCCCTACTGGCCCTTGCCCGGCGATCGGCGGTAGAGCTGGTCGAGCCGACGGGAGGACTCACCCTGCGGGTGCTCACCGGTCACACCGCCCGGGTGCGCAGCGTGGCCTTCTCCCCCGACGGCACCCTGCTGGCCACCGCCGGCGACGACCGCACCGCCCGGATCTGGGACACGGTCACCGGGCAGCCCCGCGCCGTCCTCACCGACCACGGCCGGGAGGTCTGGGCGGTGGCCTTCTCCCCCGACGGCACCCTGCTGGCCACCGCCGGCGACGACCGCGTCACCCGGATCTGGGACGTCGGCACCGGCACCATCCGCAGCACGCTGGCCGGGCACGGCAGCGGGGTGCGCAGCGTGGCCTTCTCCCCCGACGGCACCCTGCTGGCCACCGCGGGCAACGACCGCACCATCCGGGTGTGGCAGGTGACCAGCGGCAGGGCCCGCAGCACCCTGCGCGGGCACAACGGCGGGGTCCGCTGCGTGACCTTCTCCCCCGACGGCCTGCTGCTCGCCTCTGGTGGCAACGACCGCACCGCCCGGGTCTGGGACCTGGCGACCGCCCAGCCCCGGCTCGTCCTGCGCGGGCACACCGACTGGGTCCGCAGCGTGGCCTTCTCCCCCGACGGCACCCTGCTGGCCACCGCGGGCAACGACCGCGCCGTCCAACTCTGGGACCCCACGACGGGACAGCCCCGGCTGGCCCTCGGCGGGCACACCGGCGGGGTGCGCGGGGTGGCGTTCTCGCCGGACGGCTCGGTCCTGGCCACCGCCAGCGACGACCGCACCGCCCGACTCTGGGACACCGCGACCGGCGAGACCCGCAGCGTCCTCGTCGGGCACGGCAACGGCGTCCCCGGGGTGGCGTTCTCGCCGGACGGCTCGGTCCTGGCCACCGCCTGCACCGACGGCACGGCCCGGCTCTGGCGGACCGCGACCGGCGAGGTGACCTCGACGGTGCGCGGGCACTCCGCCGCGGTGTGGGCTGCGGCCTTCTCCGGCGACGGCGCGCTGCTGGCCACGGCCAGCGATGACGGCACGGCGAGGATCTGGGACACCGCGACCGGCGACCCCCGCACGGTGCTGCGCGGTCACACGGACTGGGTGCGCGGATTGAGCTTCTCCCCCGACGGCTCGACCCTGGCCACCGCGGGGGCCGACGGGACCGCCCGGCTCTGGCAGACCGCGACCGGACGGCTCCGGAGCACGCTGACCGGCCACAGCAGCCGGGTGTGGGCTGTCGCCTTCTCCCCCGACGGTTCCGCCCTGGCCACCGCGGGCAACGACGGCACGGTGCGGCTCTGGGAGGCCGCGACCGGCCGGTCCCGCACCGTGCTGCGCGGGCACACCGACGGGGTGCGCAGCGTGGCCTTCTCCCCCGACGGTCGGACCCTGGCCAGCGCCGGGGCGGACACCACCGCCAGGATCTGGGACGCCGCGACCGGTCGGCTCATCGCGACCCTGCGCGGCCACACCGACGGGGTGCGGGGGGTGAGCTTCTCCTCGGACGCCGCGCTGCTGGCCACCGCCGGCGCCGACGGCACGGCGCGGATCTGGGACACCGCGACCCGGCGGTCCCGGGCCGTCCTGCGCGGCCACACCGACTGGGTGTGGGAAGCGGTCTTCTCCCCCGACGCCGCACTGCTGGCCACCGCCGGCGCCGACGGCACCGTCCGGCTCTGGGACGTCGCCACCGGAGACCCGCTCGCCACTCTCGTCCCCCTGGACGGCGACGGGCACGCCGTCCTGCTCCCCGACGGGTCGTACAAGCTCACCGGCGCCCCGGGGAGGCTGCTCTGGTGGGCGATCAAGCTCAGCCGGTTCGCACCCGGCGAGCTCGACCCCTACGTCCCCCAACTGCGGAAACTCGCACCGGATACGCAGGTGTTCCCCGATTGACGGTCACCGCATCGAAGACCCTGCCCGGATGCACCCACCCGCCGTGCTCCCGGGAACGGCACCGGAGGCAGGTCTCGGACCGGCATCGTGATCGAGCGTCAGAAGAAGTTGATCACAGGCGGCGGACCCCTTTGGCTGGCTCTCGACAACCCGCTGTTTGCCACATCGCCGATGTACATTCATCCTTCTTCACAACCGTCGAACGATTTACCCTGTTTGCATCATCGCTGTGTGCGAACTGGCCAGTACCCGTCCCGGTTCACCCAGCGAGCCGGCGCACCGGACCGCGACCGCAAGGGGGACCGCCATGGCTGTGCAGAAGAGGACTGACCCGAGCGTCCATCGGAGGAGGCTGCGCAGCGAGCTGCGCCGAGCCCGGGAGACGGCGGGCTTCACCCAACGGGACGTCGCTCGTGCTATGGACTGGTCACTCTCGAAACTGATCAGGATCGAGACCGGAGCCGTGAGCATTACGACGAACGATCTCAGGGCCCTACTCGGCCACTACGGGATCAACGACCCCATCCGGGTGGAGAACCTGATCGAGGTGGCGAGGTCGTCGCGGGAACGCTCCTGGTGGAGCGTCTACCGCGACATTGCCAGTCCGGAGTACATCGCCTTCCTCGGCTACGAGTCGTCAGCATCGATCATCCGAAGCTTCCAACCGCTACTCGTACCCGGCCTCCTCCAGACCGAGGGGTATGCCAACGAACTGTTCCGACACATCCGCGGACCGAAGGACCCCAAGAGGATCGACGCGTTGGTCAGTCTCCGTATGGAGCGGCAGGAGATCCTTGTCCGACCAGATCCACCAGAACTCCATTTCATCATGGATGAAGCCGTGATTCGAAGGATGGTCGGCGGACCCGAGATCATGTTGCGCCAGCTCTCCCACATCCGAGACATGTTGGAGCAACCCAACATCACCATTCGGATCGTCCCGTTCAGTTCGGGAATGTACCGCAGCCTCCGGGTCCCGTACGTGATCTTCGAGTTCTCCGACCCGGAGGACGAGGCCGTTCTGTACCTGGAGTATCCGAACGAAGAAATGATCATCCATGAGAGCGCCCTGCACGACGATCAGGAAGAGGGATCACCGACCCCTGCAACCTATCTAGAAATCTTCTGGCAGTTGGAGCAAGCAGCAAAGAAAGAGGACACTGAGGCTATCCTTGATCACGCCATTGGTTCAATGAACACAACAAAACGCACCGAATGACCGGCCGCAAAACATGCCCCCTCAACCCTGGACCTGACGCTAGCCCCAGGCCCAGGAGAGCCGAATGGAAAAAGGTGTCAATCCTCAACTCAACCCAACGCAAATGCCTTCACGCATGGCGGATAGTAAACCGTCCCAGGCAGACCGTGAGAACCTGAGGTGCGGACCCTGCGGGTCCTTTGAGTCCCGCATCAGCACAGCATCCCCGGGCCCTGAGTACGACACCTCCACACAGTCCCCAGATCCGCTGAACGTGCTCTTGATCCATGAGCGACCCATTTCTTCCCGACTGTTCTCCAGTTCATCCATGTCAGAAATCCAACCACATGAAAACCTTTTCACTCTCTGTAATCATCCAACACCGACGGCGTGTCCTCCGTCTATGAGCCACTTCACACCACTCGGCGAGCACTGCCCCTCGACCGGAGACGTGATCCACTGAACCATCCCCGCTCACGCAGGCAGGTGAGACGGAGGCCTCATGCTGCCCCACAGGTCAGTGCTGGCAAGTCAGAACGGCCAGCCGATGGATTCGCGGTTCATTACACACCGCTCAAGATTCACTCGGTGAATGAAGAGCACTCGCAGGATGGTGACATGGGCGATACCCAACTTGTTGATACTCGCACTGATAGCGATTGCTACCGGCTCGCCTTTCGCCCTTGATCTGCTCCACAGGCACGTCCATGCCGACTGGGTGAGCCTGAGTAACGTCGGCCAGTCCTACGGGGCGATCGGAGCAGTGATCTCCGCCACGGCCCTGGTCGGTGTTGCCTCCAGTCTTGTGATGCAGGCGCGCCAGATCAACATCGCAAGGCTTCAGGGAGCACGGGAGACGCAGATCGAACTCATGCGGATAAGAATGGAGAACCCAAGCCTGCTGTGAGAATTCATTCAACAACATGGAATGAGTCAGGGTGAGTATATCTTGATCCTGTACCTCATTCTTTGCATCAAGCACCTTGAGTTCGGCTTCGTCTCAGGAGCCTTCTCCGAGAGAAGTGTGCGACACCAGTTGGACACATATCTCCGACACGAGAGCGGTCAGGGTTTCTGGACCCAAGCTCGCAGCACCTACCTCGAGGACGCCTCAACACGCAAGGGGAAACAATTCGTCGAGCTACTCGACGACGCAATGTCTCGCAGCTCCTCTCTCGCTCAGGTCACCGCGCCGGACTCCTCCACGTACACTCTGCCCGAGGACCGCTTCCCGTTGATACCAGTCGCCTCTTTCCTCGCCGGAGGGACTGTGTTGGCTGCGATCGCGACCGGATACTTATGGACAAGACATCGAAAACGCAGTGCCCGCTCGCGTCGGCGTGTGTGACCTGGACTCGACAGATGTCCTGGCAACCAGCATTGTCCGCCTGTACCAGGCGGTCAGGACGTCGAGTTCCCGGCCACATCCGCGGCGATCATGTCGGCGAGGCCCTCCCCGACGGCACGCAGGTATGGCTCGAAGCCCTGGGGGTCGAACCCGGCCGGGTTGCCGTAGTAGCCGAGCGGGACGAAGGTCGACTGCGCCTCGAGGGACCGGGCCGTCGCCTCGTCCACCTGACCGGGGTAGAGCGCGGCCATCATGCTGGTCTCCGCCGCCCCCGCGTGGACGTCGGAGGACACTCCCGGCCACGGCACCGACAGCTCTCCGGTCACCTCGGCCTGCAGCACCGACACGTGGTGCTCCTTCGCGACCGCCTTCATGGCTGCGGCCAGTTTCTCGACGTGCTCCGGGTCCCCGTGGCTGCTGACGACGTAGAACCGTCGGAAGCCCCAGTCACCCATGGAGCCGACGACGTCGGAGAGTAGGGCCTCCATCGTCGACGCCCGTACCGCGAAGGACCCGGCCCAGGCCAGGGTCTCCTTGTTCACGGCCCAGTAGATCGGTGGCGCGATCACAGCACGGGTGCCTCTGCCCGCCAACTCGGCACGGGCCACCCTGGCGACGAAGGCGGAGAGGTAGATGTCCGGTCCGAGTCCCAGGTGGGGGCCGTGCTCCTCGATGGGGTCCAGCGGCACGAGAACGACGGCACCGTCCTTCGCGGCACGGTCGACGGCGGGAGAGGGCATCTCGACGATCGTCTCGGCGAGCAGCGGATAGGACCTGAAGAACCCGTCCTTCGGGTACGTCACCGGCTCTCCGGCGGCCGCCGGGTGCGCCGGGTCGTCCCCCGGTGCGGTGGCCCGACCGACGAGGAAGGCTGACGCGGAGACCGCGAGGACGAGCACGGCGGTCCCCACCGCCACGATCGTCCGACGCCGCCGGAGGAACCCAGGACTGGTCATGAGTGACACCTCACCGGAACTGGACACGCGTGCCGGACACCGTTCGGAGACTCCACGAGAGGGCTCAGCGAGGGGTGCTCACTCGCGGATCTCCACCGGGGAGCCGAGATGAACCTTTGCCAGCAGCTTCGAGACGTCGTTGGGCACCCGGATGCAGCCGTGGGTGACGTCCCTCCCGATGCTGGCCGGCTCGTTCGTGCCGTGGATGCCGACCTGGCCGTCACCGGTGCCGTAGCTGGTCAGGGTCTCGGAGTGCGCGGACAGCCCGAGGGCGAACGGACCGTAGTCGCCGTTGGGGTTCGGCGGCTTGACCCGGTCGGTCACGTAGAAGGTGCCGACCGGTGTCGGGTTCTTCGTCGAGCCGACGGCGATCGCGGTCTCGACCTCCTCCTGGCCCTTCAACCGCAGCCAGAGCTTCCGGGAGGACAGGTCGATGAGGATGCTGTCGTGGACCGGGACGAGGCGCACCTGGGCGGCCGGAACCCACCCGGTACTGCCGTTGGGCCGTTCGGGGAGCGCGACATGGACCCAACCCTCGGTCTCCGTCGACGCGGGGGCGACGGCCAGGACCCTCTTCGAGCCCATCTCCGTCGTCGCGGCGAGCCGGGTGACCACCGCGGCCCTCGCCGAGGGTGCCTTCCGCACCGTCAACGGCCTGTTCACCCTGAGGTAGACGCTCGTCCCGACGGCGACGGGTGCCACCGGACTCGCCTCGGTGGTCGCCGCGGCCGGGGCCGGCTCCGGAACGTCGTCGGTCCCGCACCCGGACACCGTGAGGGCGATGACGAGAGCGGACACCGAGATCCACGCGATACGTCTCACAGGACTCCTGAACCCTTCGAGCGCGAGCCGTCGCGCTCCGTCGAGGACACCGTTCGATCGAGCACGTTGCCGGGCAGGAACACCGGCGGCCAGCCGACTGATCAATGATCAGCCGACTGGCCGATGCGGCAGTCCGACCGGCGGTCGACCGGTCGCCCGGCCGATGGCGCCGGCTCAGCCGGTGAAGTTGGGGACGGTCACGACCACGTCGTCCGCCGGGGTGGTCTCGACCGGCGTGGTCTCGACCGGCGTGGTCTCGACCGGGCTGGTCTCGACCGGGGTGGTCTCGACCGGAGTGGTGGCGGGGACTTCGGTGGTGACGGTGGGCGTCGGGGTCGGGGTCGAAGCCACCGTCGTGGTCGTCGTGGTGGTCGTCGTGGTCGTCGGCTTGTGGCACGCGTCGGCCGAGGTCGCCGGCACGAGGGCGAGGACAGCGACGGCCAGCAACGCCGGGACAGTGCGCCGGGAGACTGGCTTGTTCGCGAGCATCAGGAGTGCCTCTCACACGTTCCGTACGCCCGGGGCGTCGAGCGCCCGCCCATCCTGGTCCTCCGCCGATTCCCGCGTAACCGTTTCCCAGGAATTCGTGACTCCACGCGACCCCGGCCCCAGCAGAGCACCGCCCCGCCACCGACGCGCACGTTCCGTGACCACCCATCGCGCGACCCGCGACGATGCCCTCCGGCACCTCACCGTCAGTGATCCCGTAGATGCCACCGACTCCCCCGACCCCGACCTGAGGATTGCCTTCCGTGACAGAGATCACATAGCCGACTGACAGATACCGTCGCGGTGGACCCGCACTGGGCATCCCGTCACGGCACGCAGGAGATCCCCCACCACCCGACAGACCGTGCCTGCCGTAGGGACCATGCCTGCCCGAGTGACCGTGACCGCCCGAGAAGCGCCGTCGGTGACGGACCGCGCCACGGGCGACGGACCGTCCGAGAGGCGTCAGCCGAAGGGGGTTCGGGGTTCGCCCTCCCCTGCGGCGCCCTGAGCCTCAGGCAGGTGGACGGTGTACCTGCCGGTGATGGCGCCGTCCGCGTCGACGAGGGCCATGAGCCGCTGCGCGGAGGCGATGACCGACTGGTCGGTCGCGGCGCCGGTGTCGACGAGGCAGTTCTCCAGCAGCGCCCGCCAGCGGTCGGGGTCGGTGACGAAGGAGTCCATCGCCGCCAGCGCCGCGCTGTCCCCCACGAACCGGGCGGAGACGGCCCGCCGGAGTGCCTCGTTCGCAGCCGCGACGTCGGAACCCCCGGTCTCCCCGCTCCCCCTCGTCGCTCCCGCGTCCAGGGCCATCTCGATCAGCATGACCGGGTCCATGTGCCACACCTCCCTGGGGGAAGGACGAACCACCGTGATCGATGGATGTCCGGATCAGCATGACACCCGACCGGTGTGCCTGTCGCGGTCGGCGGAGGACCGATCGCGCCGGAGGCTGCCGGAGCGGGCGGACTCCTGGTCGCTCAGGCGGTTCCCCGGACCACCAGTTCCGTCGGAACGATGACGTTGACCGGGGTCTGCCCCTCGAAGACCCCCTGGAGCACCCGGACCATGTGGGTGCCGATGAGATCCAGCGGCTGTCGCACCGTGGTGAGCTGCGGGTCCGTCGCCACCGCCACCGGCGAGTCGTCGAACCCGCCGACGGCGACGTCGTCCGGCACCGTCCGGCCCGCGCGGCGGAGCACCGCCATCGCACCGGCCGCCAGCAGGTCCGAGGCGACGAAGACGGCGTCGAGGTCGGGACTCGCCTCGAGCAGCCTGGTCATCGCCTCCTCACCGGCCGCGTGGCTCCAGTCGGCGGCCGCGACCACGAGCCGCCGCGGCGAGTCCTCGCCGACGACGTCGCGGTAGCCGTCGAGCCGGTCGACCCCGCCCGGCGTGTCCAGCGGTCCGGCGATGGTCGCGATCCGACGCCGCCCCGCCCGCCGCAGGTAGTCGACCATCGATCGGGCCCCGCCCCGGTCGTCCGCGCCGACGTAGGGAACCCCCACCCCGGTGCCGAGGGACCTCCCGCAGGAGACGGCCGGAACCCGACTCTCCTGGAGCTGGGCGATGAGCGGGTCCCCGGAGTGGGTCGACACCAGCAGCACGCCGTCCACGTGCCCCGCCCGCACGAACCGCAGCACCCGCGAGCGCGCGGACGCCGTCCCGGCCAGCATGAGCACGAGGTTGGCGTCGCGTTCACCGAGCTCCTGGGTGCAGGACCGGAGCAGCACGCTGAAGTTCGGGTCCTCGAAGAGGCGCTCCTGCGGCTCGGAGACGATGAACGCGACCGCGTTGGCCCGCCGGGTGACCAGAGTGCGCGCGCTCTGGTTGACGACGTACCCGCTCTCCTTCATGGCCCGTTCGACCGCCGTCCTGGCGGCCGGGCTGACGTAGCGGGCACCGTTGAGGACCCGCGACACCGTGCCCCGGGACACCCCGGCCAGCTTGGCGACGTCGTCGATGGTCGGACCCTTGCGCATGGCGCGCCGGGCGGCACCCCGGGACTTGGGATGGGGGGCGGGGGCGCGTTGCCCGACGGCCGCCGTGCGGTTCTCAGCCATCACGGTGCTCAGCCATCGCCGCTCTCCCGGGTCGTCGCTCGCCTCCGGTGGATCGTCAGCCCCGGGACAGCCGACCGTCGTCCCCGGAGGTTCGGGCGCCTCCGGAGAGCCGGCCACCCCGCCTGTCCATCGTGCCAGGTGACATCCCGTCGAGGACCTCGGTCCCGCAACGTGCCGTGCCGGTCCGCGGACGTCACGCCTTCACCCCGCCCGAGACGAGGTCGATGCTCCAGAACCGCTGCAGCACCAGGAAGAGCGCGATGAGCGGGATCACGGCCAGCAGGGCGCCCGTGATCACGAGGGTGTTGAGCGCCGGCTGGTCCGCACCCTGGTTGAGCATGGTGAACAGCCCGACGGTGAGCGGGAACTTCCGGTCGTCCGCCAGCATGATGTACGGCAGCAGGAAGTTGGTCCAGACAGCGACGAACTGGAGCAGGAACACCGTCACCAGCCCCGGGACCATGGTGGGGACCGCGATCGAGGTGAAGATCCGGAACTCGCCCGCCCCGTCGATCCGCGCGGCCTCGACCATCTCGTCCGGGACGGCGGCGGTCGCGTAGATCCTGGACAGGTAGATGCCGTAGGGGCTGAGGATGCTCGGCAGCAGCACCGACCAGTAGGTGTCGGTCAGGCCGACCTCGGCGAGCAGGAGGTACTGCGGGATCGCCAGGGTGATCTGGGGGACAAGGACGCCGGCGAGCAGCACGTTGAACGCCGCCGTCCGCCCGGGGAAGCGGTACTTGGCCAGGGCGTACCCGGCCACGGCCGACACCGCGACGGACAGCCCTGCGCCGACCCCGGCGTAGAGGGCCGTGTTGAGCCCCCACCGCCAGAACTCCCCCGACCGGTAGCCGGACAGCTGGGAGAGGTTGTCCGCCAACCCGCCACGGGTCCCCGGCAGGAAGGAGAAGGTGGAGAAGAGCTCGCCCGGGGTCTTGGTCGCCGCGACGACCACCCAGACCACCGGGATCAGGCAGTAGACGGCGCCCAGCAGGAGGGCCACGGTCGGCAGGACGGCGGCGATCCCGCCCCGCCGGGAGCTCCCTGCGGCCGTGGTCACGGACACCCGGCTCATCTCTCCTCCCCGAAGGCGCGGTCCTGGAGGACCCGGAGCAGGCCGAGCGACACCACGAGGGTGCCGAGCGCGAGGACGACCGAGGTGGCCGCCGCGAGGTAGGGGTCGCCGTTGACGAAGGCGTCCCGGTAGACCTTCATGAGCGGCACCCAGGTCGAGGAGATGGTGTTCGTCAGCGGCCGCAGGGTCGCCGGTTCGCTGTACACCTGGAGGGTGGCGATGAGGGAGAAGATCCCGGTCATCACCAGGGCCGGGACCAGGAGAGGGATCTTGATCCGGGTCGCGAGGCCGATCTCCCCGCAGCCGTCGATCCTGGCCGCGTCGTAGAGCTCGGACGGCACCGCACGCAGGCTCGTGTACAGGACTATCATGTTGAAGCCGGTGCCGCCCCAGATCGCGATGTTCGCGACCGCGCCGATCACCAGTTCCGGCCCGAGCGGGTCGGGCGCCGCCAGGCCGACCAGCCCGAACAGGTCGTGCAGCGGACTGATGTCCGGCAGGTAGAGGAACCCCCAGAGCAGGGTCGCGACGACCCCGGGGACGGCGTACGGGAGGAAGATCGCGATCCGGGAGAACCGCTTCGCCCGTACCCGCCGGGCGTCGAGGAGCAGGGCGAACAGCAGGGCGCAGCCGAGCATGACCGGCACCACGATCAGCCCGTACCAGAGCAGCCGCACCATGCTCTGCCACAGCTCCGGGTCGGACAGCGCGTCCCGGTAGTTCCGCAGGCCGACGAAGCGCTCGACCCTGACCCCGATCCCGCCCCCGGTCACCGTCGACGCCCTGGTGCTGAGCACCACGGCGTAGCAGATCGGAGCGACGAGGAAGGCGAGGAACAGGACCGTCGCCGGGGTGAGGAACAGGTAGGCGGCCCTGTTCCTCACCCGAGCTGACCTGCCCGACCTCACCGGTCTGCCTGACCTCGCCGACCGGTCCGACCCCGGCAACCTGTCGGACGTCGACGGGCCGCTCGACCTCGACGGGAACGGCATGCGGGCTCCCTCCCTCCGCTCGGTCGTGGTCGGCGGCCGCCGGGCCCACGGCCGCCGACCACGGGCTCAGCCGGCGCTGACCGGGAACCCGGCCTTCGTCATGTCCGCCACCGTCGCCTTCTGCATGGTCTCCAGCGCTCCGCTGAACGGCGTGCCGTCCTTGATCGCCTTCGCGAAGGCGTCCTTGTAGGAGCTGTAGGCGACGTTGACGTTCGGTCCCCAGGTGAACCCGGTGGCCTGGGTGCTGATCTCCTTGACCGTCGGGTAGAAGTCCGTCGCGTCGGGCATGATCTCCGGCGCCTTCCCCAGCGCCGGCACGCTCTGGCCCGCCGACGCGGCGGGGTAGATCCCGCCCTGGGTCACGAGGGCCTCCAGGGCCGCGGGATCGGTGTTCAGCCACAGCGCGAACCGGGTGGCCTGCTCCCGGTGCTTCGATTTCGCGGAGACCGCCGTCGAGGAGCCGCCCCAGAACCCGGTCCTCCGGTCACCCGCGGTCCAGGCGGGCAGCGGCGCCATGGCCCACTTCCCCTTGGTGTCCGGCGCGATCCCGCTGAGGACCCCCGGGCCCCACACCGCGCTCGGCCAGGCGAGCAGGGTCCCCTTGTTCATCCGGGTGTTCCAGTCCGGGGTGTACATCGGCTTGTCGGCCACGACCCCCTCCGCGACCAGCCCACCCCAGTAGTCCGCGACCCGCTTCGAGGCCGCGTCGTTGATCGCCACCGTCCAGGAGTCGCCGTCGAAGGACCACCAGGCGGCACCGGCCTGCGCCGCGAGCCCGGCGAACCAGCCGGGATCCGCCGACGAGAACGTGGTGAGATACCGCTTCGGATCCTTCTCGCGCAGGGTTCTCGCGGTCTCGGCGAACTCGTCCCAGGTGGCCGGGACGGTGAGGCCGTACCTGTCGAACAGGTCCTTGCGGTAGTAGAGCATCATCGGGCCGACGTCCTGCGGCAGGGCGTACCGCTTGCCACCGAAGGTCACCAGGTTCCAGGTCCCGGCCGGGAAGGCCTGCTCGGCGGGGACGACGAACTCCGTCACGTCCGCGGCGACCCCGTTGGTGACCAGGGTGGGCAGGGCCTGGTACTCGGCCTGCACGAGGTCCGGAGGGTTGCCCGCCTTGTGCGCCGTGAGCACCTTGGTGACGAGCTCGTCGCCCTGGGCCGGCTTGCTCACGGACACCTGGATGTCGGGGTGCTGCGCGTTCCAGGTGGCGACGACCTTGTCGATCGACGGCACCCATGACCAGAAGGTCAGCTTGACCGGCCCCGACGCGGTCTCGGTGGACCGGGACGTGGACTCGGAGCCGCCCGTGCAGGCGGCCAGGAGGGCCACCGCGAGCAGTCCGCAGACCGCCCTGATGATCGGGATGGGACGCATGTCGTTCCTCCTCACGGTTGCGCGCCGAGGCGCCGACCGCTCCAGCACCGCGCCGACCCTCGGGCGGCTGGCCGGCTTCCGCCGACCGGCGCTCGCCGACCGGGGACCCACCGACCGGCGTTCACCGGCCGGGGACCCGCCGTCCGGCTGCCCGATGCGCCGTGGAGTGACGCGTTGGAACTGTGAGCGGTCACAGGTTTCACCCCTGTCAGAGGGATGTCAAGGGGTCTCTCCCCTCCTGCCCCCTGCCTCGGCCGCACCGCAGGGGGACGGGACAGCTCGACCGGGCCTCCCGCCGCGGCCGCAGCGGCAGGCATAGCCGCCCAATCCCCCGCTGGCCAGCGCGAACAGGAAGCGGTTCCAGAACGGGGAACCCCCTGCCCCCGGAGCGGCAGCCCGTCGACGGCCGACGGAGATGACCCTTCACACAGCGGACCCCCTTCCGTCCGACCTCCCCGGCGATTACTGTGACCGCTCACATACGATGTCGATCGACAAGGCCACCCGTCGGAGATCACCGCACCGAGTCACCGCACCGGATCACCGCCCCGAGGAGGATCGTGCCCCTCGTCCCGCCACCAGCCCCAGCCGTCGCCGACGGCCTCGCTGCCGTCCCGGATCGCACCGGCCTGCGTGTGCCGCCCCGAGCCTGGCCGGTGAGACTCAGCCCGATCGCGTTCGGCGGCGACTACACGCCAGAGCAGTGGCCGGACGCCGTCCGGCGCGAGGACGTGGCCCTGATGCGCGAGGCCGGGGTCACCGCCGTCACCGTCGGGGTCTTCGCCTGGGCGATGCTCGAGCCCGCCGAGGGCAGGTACACCTTCGGCTGGCTGGACACCGTGCTGGACCGGTTGGCGGAGGCCGGGATCGCGGTGGACCTGGCCACCCCGACCGCGGCCCCCCCGCCCTGGTTCTCCACGACCTACCCGGAGACGCTCCCGGTCGCCCGGGACGGCAGCACCCTCGGCATCGGCGCGCGCGAGTCCTTCTGCCCCAGCTCCTCCCGGTACCGGGACGCCGCAACGGGCATCGCCCGCCGACTCGCCGAGCGGTACCGCGACCACCCCGCCCTGGCCATGTGGCACGTGAACAACGAGTACGGGGCGCACGTCGCCGGCTGCCACTGCCCGGAGAGCGAACGGTCGTTCCGGGAGTGGCTGCGCACGCGCCACGGTGACCTCGACGCGCTCAACGAGGCGTGGGGGACGGCGTTCTGGAGCCAGCGGTACCAGGACTGGGCCGAGATCACCGTCCCCAGGGTGGCCCCGATGCCCGTCAACCCCGCCCAGCAGCTCGACTTCCACCGGTTCACCGACGACGAGTTCCGGGCCTGCTTCCGGGCCGAGCGGGACGCCATCCGGGAGCTCACCCCGGACATCCCGATCACCACCAACTTCATGGCCACCGCCTGCCCGCGGATGGACTACTGGCGCTGGGCCGACGAGGTCGACGTCGTCGCCAACAACCACTACCTCGTCGCGGAGGACCCCGAGGGCCACGTCGAGCTGGCCATGTCCGCCGACGTCGCCCGCTCCCTCAACGACGGTTCTCCCTGGGTGCTCATGGAGCACTCGACCTCGGCGGTCAACTGGCAGCCCCGCAACCTCGCCAAGGCCCCGGGACAGCTCCGGCGCAACAGCCTCACCCACGTCGCCCGGGGTGCCGACGCCGCGATGTTCTTCCAGTGGCGCGCATCCCGCGCCGGGGCGGAGAAGTTCCACTCGGCGATGCTGCCCCACGGCGGGACCAGGACCAGGGTCTGGCACGAGGTGACGGCGCTCGGTTCCGACCTGTCCGCCCTGCGCGAGATCGCGGGCAGCCGGGTGACCGCAGAGGTGGGCATGCTCTGGGACTGGGAGTCGTGGTGGGCGCTGGAGCTGGAGTACCGGCCCTCGATCGACGTCACCTACCTCGACGCCGTCCGCCGGTTCTACGCCGCGCTGTGGCGGCGCAACGAGACCGTCGACTTCGTCCGGCCCGGCGCGGACCCGTCCAAG
This sequence comes from Actinomycetales bacterium, assembly GCA_012719445.1. Classification (GTDB taxonomy): domain Bacteria; phylum Actinomycetota; class Actinomycetes; order Actinomycetales; family Kineosporiaceae; genus JAAYAH01. Next base: position 26,156 of record JAAYAH010000101.1, read on the forward strand.
TTCCGCCTGCTCGTGGTGCCGAGCCTCTACCTGACGACGCCGACCACCGCCGCCGTGCTGCGAACCTACGTGGAGGGTGGCGGACGGCTGCTCGTCTCGTTCTTCTCCGGCATCGTCGACGAGCACGACGCCGTCCACCCCGGCGGCTTCCCCGGACCGTTGCGCGAGGTCCTCGGGCTGTGGATCGACGAGTTCCACCCGCTGCCCGCCGCGGCCGCCGTGCACCTGGACCCCGCGCCTGCAGCCGACACCCGCTCCCGGCTCCGGCTGCGGGCGACGGTCTGGTCGGAGGAGGTGGTGTGCGAGGGCGCCGAGGTGATCTGGCGGTTCGCGGACGGCCCGGACTGCGGCCTCCCGGCCCTCACCCGTCACCCCCTCGGTGCCGGCGCCGCCTGGTACCTCGCCACCCGCCCGGACGGGGAGGGCGTCGACCGGGTCCTCGACCTGGTCCTCGCCGACGCGGGGATCACCGGCGGGCGGACCCCCGAAGGCGTCGAGGCGGTACGGAGGGCGTCCCCGCTCGGCAGCTACCTGTTCCTCGTCAACCACGGCCCGGTCGACACGACGGTCCCGGGAGGCGGCGTCGATCTGCTCACCGGCGAGCGCTGGGCCGACGGGGTGCGGGTCCCCGCCGGCGGGGTCACCGTCGTCCGCGAGGACCGCACCGCTGACGGGGACACGCACCGCTGACCACGCCGACACCGGGGACGGCTCCTATGCTCGCCGCCGAGGAGGCGACGTGGTGCTGCGACGGCTGTGCGGAGGGGCGCTCCGGGTCGGTGGCTGGCGGGTGACCGGTGCACCGCCGCGGACCGGGGTGCTCGTCGGCGCACCGCACACCTCGAACTGGGACTTCCTGCTCATGCTGCTGGTCATGGGGTCCACCGGGGCGCGCCCGCTGGTCCTCATGAAGCGCGAGCTGTTCCGCCCTCCCCTGGGCTGGTTCCTGCGCCGGATCGGAGGCGTCCCGGTGGACCGCCGCCACCCGGCAGGGGTGGTCCGGGACCTGGTCACCCGCGCCGGAGGCGACGAGTCCTTCCTGCTGGTCCTGGCCGCCGAGGGCACCCGCAGCCGGGCCGAGTACTGGAAGTCGGGCTTCCACAGGATCGCCCGGATGTCCGGGCTGCCGATCACCCTCGGGTACCTCGACGGGCCGACGCGCACGGCGGGGTTCGGCCCGACGTTCCACGCCACCGACGACCTCGCCGCGGACATGGACCTGGTCCGCGCCTTCTACGCGGACAAGCGAGGGCTCCGCCCCGAGCGGCGGACCGAACCGCGGCTGCGGGAGGAGTCGGCGGACGGCTGACAGGGGGCGGGAATATACCCCCCGGGGTTCATGTTCCGACGGTACGAGCGCCACGGACCCTCCGTGACGCGAGTGCCGACGAGAGCAACCACCCCGAAGGAGAGCACCGTGGCCACCACCGACCTGACCGCAGCGACGTTCGAGTCGACCGTCACCGGCGACGGCATCGTGCTGGTCGACTTCTGGGCCTCCTGGTGCGGGCCGTGCCGCATGTTCGCCCCGGTCTTCGAGAGGGCCTCGGCCCAGCACCCGGACATCGTCTTCGCCAAGGTCGACACCGAGGCGGAGCAGGCTCTGGCCGGCCGGCTGGGGATCACCTCGATCCCGACCCTGATGGCGTTCCGGGACGGCGTGCTGCTGTTCGCCCAGCCCGGAGCCCTTCCCGCTCCCGCCCTCGACCAGCTGATCACCGCCCTGCGTGAGGTGGACATGGACGAGGTCAGGACGACGCTGGCCTACGAGGAGACGGCACGAGCCGTCGGCTGACGATCACCTCCGCGGGGGCCGGCACACCCCCGAGTGCAGACCCACCGATGCCACACCCACCCCGGGTGTCCACCACCCCCGAAGGCACACCGATCCGAACGGAGAACCGACATGTCCTGGTGGCGGCGACTGACCGGCAGGGCCGAGGGCCCGCGGCGCCGGGTCGACCCCGGTACCGCGGCCTCGATGCAGCGCGAGGGAGCGATCCTGCTCGACGTGCGCGAGCAGTCCGAGTGGTCCGCCGGGCGGGCCCCGAAGGCACGCCACATCCCGTTGAGCCAGCTCGGCGGGAGGATGCGGGAGCTGCCGAGGGATGCCGCCATCCTGACCATCTGCCGCTCCGGGGCCCGCTCGAGCCGGGCGGCGCACCAGCTCCGCACCGCCGGGTTCACCGTGGTCAACGTCAGCGGCGGGATGAGCGCCTGGCAGCGCAGCGGGCTCCCCGTCGTGGCCTCGGGCGGACGCCCCGGCCGGGTGGTCTGACCACTGCCCTGTCGGGGCTCCTGGTCCGGCGCCGGACCAGGAGCCCCGACGGGACAGGACGATCGGGACAGGGCGATCGGGACAGGGCGATCGGGCAGCGAATTCGGGGCAGGAGGACGTCATGAGGCTGAACGACCCGGCGAAGACCAGGGTCCGCAACCGGCTCCGCCGTATCGACGGCCAGCTCCGGGGCATCCTGGAGATGCTGGACGACGACCGGGACTGCACCGAGATCCTCACCCAGCTGGCCGCGGCGTCCCGCGCCCTGGACAAGGCCGGGCTGGTCATGGTGGCGGCCGGTCTCGAACAGTGCATCCTCGCCGGTGACGAGGGCTCCGCCGACCGGGCCCGGCTGGAGAAGGTCTTCCTCTCCCTCGGCTGACCACCCCGGCCGGCTCACCGGAGCTCGCCGCGGACCACCCGGACCACTCCGGCCGCCAGGGGGAGGAGGACCCAGGTCGCGACGGCGACCGCCAGCCGGGGCCAGTCCCCCGACCTCATCGCGTCCTCGGCCAGCGGCTCCAGCTGCAGGTTGAGGTCGAACCACGCCGCGGTCCCGGAGATCCGCGGGACCAGGGTGACCACCGTCGTCCAGAGGACCGGCAACGCGAAGTAGAGGACGATCGCCAGCGGGGAGTTGAGGAGGAGCATCCCGAAGGCGATGCCCATGACCACGTTGATCACCTGGAACAGGGCGGCGTACCCCAGCAGCCCGATCGAGGCGTCCCAGCTGCCGTCGCCACGGTCGAGGGCGGCCGCGGCCAGGGTGCCGAGGGCTGCGGTCGCCAGGCCCACCACGACGGACGCCAGCGCGTAGGTCACCGCTGCCAGCAGCTTCGCCGCCATCACCCGGTGACGGTGCGGGACGAGGACGAAGGTGGTCAACGCCGTCCGCTGGGACCACTCGCTGGTCACGGTCAGGATCCCCAGCACGGGCAGGATCACTCCGGTGGGCAGCAGGGTGAGCTGGAACAGCGGTACGAAGGTCCGGTCGGGCTCCCCCGGAGCGAGTACGCCGAGCACCACGACGGCGAGGGTGAGCACCGCGATGATGCCGAGCAGCGACCTGCCGGACCGGGTGTCCGCCAGTTTGCGGAGCTCGACGGCCGTGAGCCGCCCCAGGCCGGACCGGGCGGAGCCGGACACCGGCGGGGCTGCGGTTCGGGGGGCGGAGCGAACCGGTGGGTGGTGCGTCGTCGCCGTCATCGGGAGACCTCCTCGCGGTGTTCGGCGGTCAGGCGGTGTTCGGCGGTCAGG
>JAAYAH010000102.1 GCA_012719445.1 Actinomycetales bacterium
ATAGCCCGAGCCCTCCGGAGCGGTGATCGCAGCGGTGGTGTCCAGCCACACCGCGGTGGGCTGGTCAGCGATCTTGCTGCCACCCGGCTCGGCAGACGCCTTCGCCGCCCACGCCGGGTTCACATACGCCTTCGCACCCACGAACGGGTTGTCCACATGCGTACCGCCACCGCCACCCCCGGACGTCCGGGTCGTGGTCCGCGTGGTGGTGGTGGTCGTCGGCCGCGTCGTCGTGGTCGGCCGCGTCGTCGTGGTCGTGGTGGTCGGCGTCGTCCGCGTCGTCGTAGTGGTGGTGGTCGGCGTCGTCCGCGTCGTGGTGGTCGTGGTCGTCGTCTGACCGCCACCGCCGCCACCGCCGCCGTTGCACGCCGTGCCGTTGAGGGCGAAGTCCGTCGGGGCCTCGTTGCTGCCGTTCCAGTTGCCGATGAAACCGGGGTACGCCGACTGGCCGCTGCCGAGGCTGCCGTTCCAGGCCTCGTTGGTCACGGTCACCCGGGAGCCGGACTGGCTGAACTTGCCCACCCAGCCCTGGGTGATGGTCTGCCCGCTGGGGAACGTGAAGGTCAGCGACCAGTTGCTCAACGCGTCACCGGTGTTGGTGATCGTGAGGCTGCCCTGGAAGCCGCCCGGCCACTGGCCCATGACGGAGTACGTGACGTTGCAGCCGGGGGCTGCCTGCGCAGCGGGTGACGCGGCGAGACCCGCCGCGATCATTGCACCGGCAGCCGCGACGACGACCAGTTGTCGTCTGCCCCGGCCCAGATGGAGTGTCATGCCTGTCTTCTCTCCCTGTTCCTGCGGTTGTCCGGTCCGTCGAGCGACGTGTACCGGCGGCGCCGTACCCGGGGCGACGGGCAGGTCTGCCCGTCAGGACGCCGGGTCGCCGGTCCCGCCTCTCGCCGGACCGAGGCGGAGGACGCGCTGAGCACGCGGTCCATGAGCACGCGGCCGGAGTCCTGATCACGGTGCGTGACATGCCCGAGACCGCATACCGGACCGGGGGCCGCCCTGCGGGATCGGCCTCCTGGCAGGAATGTCGTGACTCTCAGTGAGATGTCAGCGGTGAAGTACAGAACCACTAAAGGATCTCCGAACCGGGTCTTGGAGGCGCCGAGTGGTAGCGCTTCCATTCGACCGCGATCCAGCGGCGTCGAATATGCATGGTGCGGCACGGAGCTGAGCTGTGTCAATACAGGTCACGCGGCAACTCTTTACAGGATGAGGTTTCTCGACCTACTCTCCCTCATCAGGAAGCGCTTCCAGTCGGGACCGTCCACCTCGCGTTTCAGCGGCGTCACCCTGAGTAATGCGTGACACGGAACGACCCCCGACTGGAGGCGCTTCTGATTGGTTACGCGTTGTTGCCGACACGATGCGGTCACGGCGGTCAACACTCCGCTGCGTGGGGGTCTGTGCCGTCCTTCACGGTCCCTGGCCTCCGTGAACACGTACCCTGTGGGAATCGTTCATGGAAGGACCACCCACGGCAATGGCGACCGACACACCCCGGCGGCAGCCGACTCTCGACGAGGTCGCCCGGCGGGCCGGGGTCTCCCGCACCGCAGCCTCGCGAGTGATCAACAACGCGCCGTACGTCAGCCAGGCCAAGCGTGACGCCGTGGAGAGGGCCGTCCGGGACCTCGGCTACCACCCCAACCGGACAGCGCGTGCTCTCGCCACCCGGCAGACCGGGGTCATCGTGCTCGCCTTCTCCCTCGGGGAGCCCGCGGTCCTGGCGGACCCGTTCTTCGCCCAGGTCATCGTGGGCGTCTCCGCTGCCCTGGAGGACACGGACCACCACCTGCTGCTGTGCCTCGCCGCGCCGGGCCGCGGCCTGACCCGGCTGTCGAACCTGCTCCGTACCCATGGCGCTGACGGCATCATGCCCATGTCCCTGCGGGGCGACGACCCCCTGGCGCGCATCGTGGAGGATGCGGGCCTTCCGGCGGTCTACGGCGGCCGGCCGGTACGGGGAGAACCGCGCTGGTTCGTCGACGCCGACAACTACGGCGGTGCCAGGACGGCGACGGAGCACCTCATCGGCCTCGGTCGCACCCGTATCGCCATGATCAACGGCTTGCCGGAGACCCACGTCAGCGAGACCCGTTTCCGCGGCTTCCGGGAGGCCCTGGCCATGTCGGGGCTCCAGCCCCACGCGGTGGAGCACGGGGACTTCACCGAGCCCGAGGGAGCGCGCGCGATGACGGCCCTCCTGGACAGGAGCCCCGACCTCGACGCCGTCTTCGCTGCCAGCGACAACATGGCCACGGGAGCGCTGCGGGTGCTACGGGACTCCGGTCGCGCGGTGCCGGACGACGTCGCCGTCGTCGGGTTCGACGACGTGGCGACGGCGGCCACCACCAGCCCGCCGCTGACCACCATCCACCAGCCGGCCCAGGCCCTCGGCAGGGAGATGACCCGGATGCTCCTCGCCGTCCTGGCCGGTCAAGACCCCACCCCGCTCATCCTGCCCACCCGGCTGGTGGTGCGGGGGTCGGCGTGACGCCTGTCCCCGGCCGGTCGGGCCTGCGGGGACCGGGAACCGCCGGCAACCCCTCGACCGGCATCCCGTCGAGGTCGACGACGCACACCTGATCCCGTCCCCGGGTCTTGGCCAGGTAGAGAGCCCGGTCGGCGGCCTGGAGCAGGGACCAGGGATCGAGATCCTCCATCGCTCCGGCGGCACAGATACCGATGCTGGTCGTCACCACGGGCGCGACGGTCGAGGCCCGGTGCGGGATCGCCGCCTCGGCCAGGAGCTGCCGGAACCGCTCGGCGACGAGGTAGGCGGCCGCGGCGTCACCGCCGGGGAGGATCAGTGCGAACTCCTCACCCCCGAACCGGCAGGCCAGGGCATCGGGGGACCGCGCGGCCCGGACCAGGGTCGCGGAGACGATCCGCAACGCCTCGTCTCCGCTCAGGTGCCCGTAGGCATCGTTGAAGGCCTTGAACAGATCCACATCGATCATGAGAACGGCCAGCTCGCCGTCCACCTCCGCCAGGGCCTCCCACCGGTCGGCGAGGTGGCGCCGCATCGCCGTCCGGTTGGCGATGCCGGTGAGGCTGTCGTTCATCGCCAGCCGGTGGA
>JAAYAH010000008.1 GCA_012719445.1 Actinomycetales bacterium
GAACGTCGGGATCTCGCCGATCCGCTCGATCTCCACGAAGTCGTCCTCGCCTCCGGCGGGAGTGCCCTCCTCGACGATGTTGGAGAGCATCCGCTGCAGGCGGTCGACCTCGGCGGCGCCGGCCTTCTCCGACTCCTCGGCGTTCTTGACGGCCTTCTTGAGCGCGCCCGCGGCCTCGAGGAGGGCCGGACGCTCCTCCGGCGAGGCCTGGCCGACCTTCTTGCCGTGGGCCTTCTGCTCGGCCCGGGCCGTGTCCGCGGCCGCGATCGAGGAACGACGCTTCTCGTCGGCGGTCAGCAGCTGGTCGACCAGCGACGGGTCCTCGCCACGGGTGCGCTGGGAGTCACGGACGAGGTCAGGGTTCTCGCGGAGCAGCTTGAGATCGATCACGCATCTACTCTAGCGATCCCGCTCCGCCACCCGTCAGACGCCGAACAGCTCGAGGAAGGCGTCCTTCTCGAACATCCGCGCCGTGTCGACGGCGGTGGGGACTCCCCCGTACGGATCGGCACCCGCCTCGAAGAGGATCCGGACGACCTCGCCGTAGCCCTTGAACACTGCACCGGCCAGCGGGGTCTGGCCACGGTCATTGGCTCGCTCCACGTCGGCGCCCCGCTCGACCAGCGCGCGCACAGTTCCTGGATGACCGTTGTAGGCGGCCAGCATGAGCAGCCCGTCCCCGCGCTCATTGGTCAGGTCGGGGGTGACGCCGGCATCGACGTAGGCCGCCAGTCGTTCGGTTTCGCCCTCTCGCGCCAACTGGAACAGCATCTGGGCGAACTCGAGGACCTCGGGGTCCACCCCTTCTCGGGGCGAACGGGTGCCGCTGTCCGGTCCGCCGGGCTGCTGGTCGCCGTGTCCGCTCATGCCCGGGATCTTATCGTCACAGCAGCGTTTGCGGCATCATAGGAGCGATGAGCACCACCACCCGATCGTCACGCCCCGGTCGGTCCCTGCTCCGTTCACGGGGCGCGGTCCTGGCCTCACTCCTCGCGATCCTGTTCGGAGGAGGGGCCACGGGTGCCCTCATGGCCTCGGCCATCAACAACCCCGATTCGTCCCGGGCCGGCCGCATCGCCCAGGTCGTCCCGCAGGTCGACCCGCGCACCCTGTCCGGTCCGGCGTACGCCGACGCCGTGCCCGGGACGTGCCTGACCTGGTCGATGGACGATTCCGACCAGGTCACCGAGTTCGCCGCGGTCGACTGCGCACAGCCCCACCGGTTCGAGGTCGCGGCCCGGATCCCGCTGTCCGACCTCCCCGGATTCGGCGACGGCACCCCGCTGCCGACGAACGAGAAGCTCGCCCCGGTCGGCACCGAGCAGTGCCTGCCGGCGATCACCCGATACGCCGGACGAGAGGTCGACCCGGACGGCCGTTTCACCGGGTTGGTCGTACCCCCGTCCCAGGCGGGATGGGACAAGGGCGACCACAGCGTGCTCTGCGGCATCGCGGCATCCGAGCTCGACGGCCGATCCGCGCTGTCGACCGGAGTCTTCGCCGAGTCCGACCAGCACCGGCGCTGGGAGTCGGGCACGTGCCTCGGGTTCACCGCCGAGGGATTGCCGGGCGCACCGATCCCCTGCGAGCAGGACCACTCGATCGAGATCGTGTCCGACCTCGATGTGACCGGGATCTTCGCGGAGGGACCGGTCCCACCGGAGCCGCGCGTGCAGTCCGAGCTCACGGCTGAGGCGTGTCTCCAGGCCGGAATCAGCTACTTCGGGACCGACGAGGCACTGCGCCGGAGCACCCTCATCTCCACCCTGGTCAACCCGATCTCGGAGATCTCGTGGAGCACCGGCAGCCGCACGGTCAACTGCGGACTCATGAAGGCCGCCGAGCCCGGTCCATTCGCGGTCCTGCGGGGCCCTGCCGTCGAGGGGCTCCTCGTCGACGGTCAGGTCCCGGTCGCGCCCACGACCACCATCATCCCGCCGCCCGGAACCGATCCCGGCCAGCCCGGCCAGGCAGGTCAGCCACCGGTGGACGGATCCGCGCCTCCGGCCGAGGGCGACCTCGGCACGGCCACGGTTCCCGTCCCGTAGGCACACCCATGGGAATCTCCGTCGACGAGGCGCGGTTCGAGACTCTGGTCAACGACGCCCTGGACTCCGTCCCGGACGAGTTGTTCCGGGCCATGGACAACGTCGTGGTGCTCATCGCCGACCGGAATCCCGACGAGCACGACCTGCTCGGCCTGTACGAGGGCGTGGCCCTGACCGAACGCGGGGACACCTATTCGGGCTTCCTCCCGGACACCATCACCATCTACCGGGACGCACTGTGCGACTTCTGCTCCACCGAGGAGGAACTCGTCCACGAGGTGGCCGTGACGGTGATCCACGAGATCGCCCACCACTTCGGGATCGGCGAGGAGACCCTCCACGAGCTCGGCTGGGGCTGAGCGCCTCGGTCATGAGC
>JAAYAH010000103.1 GCA_012719445.1 Actinomycetales bacterium
AGGGCATGGTGACGCGACGCGACGAACGCGCTGAACTCCTCGTCGTCGTCCCGCGCCATCCCGACCTCCTCACACCCCCACGGCACCGGACCCGACCGGCACCCTCACGACCAGCACGACGCCGCGCGCCTCGGACAGGTTGTCGATCACCCGGATGAGCCATGTGAATCACGTCACGCGACCCGGCACGGGTGCACGAGCACCTCGTCGAGGCACCCGAACACCTCGCCCGCGGGGCAGGGGGCGACGTCCCCACCCGCGGGAACGGACCCGGGCACCTCGCCGGCGGGAACGCACCCGAACACCTCACCAGCGGGACAGGGATACCCTCGCGGCTCCCCGTCGACCGGATGCATCCGCCGCGGCGATGCGCTAGACCCGTGGTATGAGCGACGCCGTGGAGCTGTCGAACGAGGAGTGGCGGGAGCGGCTCTCCCCGCAGGAGTACCACGTGCTGCGGGAGAGCGGGACGGAGCCGCCCTTCACCGGCGAGTACTGGGACCACCACGCCGAGGGGGTCTACTCCTGCCGGGCGTGCGGCACCGAGCTGTTCCGGAGCACCGAGAAGTTCGACAGCCACTGCGGCTGGCCGTCCTTCTTCGCCCCGCTGGCGGCCGACCGGGTCCGCTACCTGGAGGACAGGAGCCTCGGCTGGGTCCGCACCGAGGTCCGCTGCGCCGCGTGCGACTCGCACCTCGGCCACGTCTTCACCGGTGAGGGCTACGACACGCCCACCGACCAGCGCTACTGCATCAACTCGATCAGCATCCGGTTCGCCCCACCCGCCGGTTGACGATCCGCCGCGTGGCCGCCTGCTGGCGTCCGGTCACGGCATGGCGGCGACGGCCTCGGCCAGCCGGACCCGTGGCCCGGTGAAGAACGGCGTCTCCGCTCGGACGTGCAGGCGCGCCCGGGTCGCGCGCAGGTCCCGCATCAGGTCGACGATCCGGTGCAGATCGTCCGCCTCGAACGCCAGCAGCCACTCGTAGTCCCCGAGCGCGAAGGCGGAGACGGTGTTGGCCCGGACGTCCGGGTAGCCGCGGGCTGCCAGCCCGTGCTCGGTGAGCAGGGCCCGCCGGTCGGCGGCCGGCAGCAGGTACCACTCGTGGGAGCGGACGAAGGGGTACACGCACAGGTAGGCGCGGGCGGGTTCCCCCGCCATGAAGGCCGGCACGTGCCCCTTGTTGAACTCGGCCGGCCGGTGCAGCCCCACGGACGACCACACCGGGCGCAGGTGCCGGCCGAGCGCCGTCCCCCGCAGCCGGTGGTAGGCCTCCTGGACGAGCTCGACCGTCGGGGCGTGCCACCACGCCATGAGCTCGGCGTCGGCCCGCAGCCCGGACACGTCGTAGAACCCCCGCACGACGAGGTCCTTGGCGGCCAGCGCGGTCACCAGGCCCTCCACCTCGCCGGCCAGCGCCGTCCGCTCGGCGGCCCCCGACGGCAGCCGGTCGACGGAGAACACCGACCACATCGTGTACCGGATGGTCGTGTTGATCTCCCTCGGGCCGGGGGCTCCCGACCGGGCCGGGGATTCCGACCGGGCGGTGGTCCCCGATCGGCTGGTGGCCGCCGTCCCGTCGTCCGGTGGCCGCCGCTCGACGGGTTCCTGGTCCGACAACTGGTCCGACATCTGATCCGACAACTGGTCCGACACCCGGTCCCGCTCTCCTCGGTCCGATGCACCCGGCTCCACCGGCCTGTCCGCGGGGCCATTCTCGCCCGGAGCGACCCGCACCGCTCGTTCACGATGGGCATATCCGATATCGACGGTCAGTGTCCGGACCGTGAGGTGCTCGAGATCAGGTCGAGATCTCCCGATGGGAACGTCGGCGGCGTCGACCACGTCAGATCCGCGTGCCCGGCCGGACACCGTCCGCCGGATCCCATTCCCGTCACCGCCCGAGGAGGCAGTCGTGAAGCAGCAACCATCGAGGCCGAGGCTCCGCGGCCGTCACCTCGTCCTGGCGGCCGTGACCGTGGTCGCCGGGCTCGCCCTCGGCGGGTGCGGCGCGGGTGACGACTCGGGTGACGGGGGGTCCCCGGCGTCGGTCGCGCAGCAGCCCCAGGCCGTCGCTCCGGGTGGTATGGCCGAGGAGGGCAGCGCCGCGGCCCGTGACCTCTCGTCGGACGAGAAGACGGCTGAAAACAGCGCCGGGAACTCGGACGGGAACGGTGGCGGGGCCGCCGACCCGAAGACCGCCAAGGCCACAGCCCCCCGGGTGATCCGCACCGCAGAGGTCACCGTCGAGGTGAAGAACCTGCGCACCTCCGCGGCCCGGGTCCGGGCCACCGCGGAGAGCCTCGGCGGGTACGTCTCCTCCGAGGTCACCGGGTTCCGCACCGGGACCGGGATGACGGGTGACGACGTGACCGGGACGGACGACGGCGCGACGCCGGTCCGGCGCTCGGCCGCTGCCGGCGAGTCGGTGCTGGTGCTCCGGATCCCCGAGCCCAAGCTCGACCAGGCCGTCGAGGGTGCCTCCGCGGTCGGTGAGGAGCTCACCCGCACCAGCTCCAGCGAGGACGTCACCTCGCAGATCGCCGACCTGGACAGCCGGGTGAAGACCCAGGAGGCCAGCGTCGCCCGGGTCCGTGAGCTCCTCGCGGACGCGAAGTCGCTGAAGGACATCGTGCTGCTGGAGTCGGAGCTCACCAACCGCGAGGCGGAGCTCGAGGCGCTTCAGGCCCGACTGGCCTCGGTCTCGGACAGGGCCGACCTCTCCACGCTCACGGTGGTGCTGCGCACGCCCGAGGCCGTGCCCGAGGTCGAGGAGGAGGAGAACGGGTTCATCGAGGGTCTGCGGTCCGGCTGGGACGCGGTCATGGCGAGCACCGAGGTGGTCCTCACGATCCTCGGCTTCCTGCTCCCGATCGCGGTGGTCGTCGCCATCGTCGTGGTGCCGCTGGTCGTCGTGACCCGCCGCCGCCGGCGCAACCGGCCGAGCGGCCCGCAGGCCCCGCGGCCGGCGTACCAGCAGCCCTACGCCTACCCCGCGCAGACCTACCCGACCCCGACAGCTCCCCCGGCTCAGCCGCAGGCGTCGTCCCCGGCACCCCAGCCGCAGGCGACCGCCCAACCGCAGGCAACCACCCAGCCACAGGCGACCGCCCCGCAGGCCGGCCAGGAGGAGCAGCCCCGCGCCTGACCCTCACCCCCTCCCCCGGCCACGTTCGTCGACCGGTGGCGAATGGGGCCCATTCTGAGAATTTGGGCCCCATTCGCCACCGGTCGACGAGTCACGAGGTGGGTGGGGGCGGCGGTGACGGCAGCTCGTGCACGAGGTCGACGACCCGGGCCAACACGTCGGGATCGGCGGCGGGGGGGACGCCGTGACCGAGGTTGACCACGTGCGCAGGGGCCGCCGCGCCCTCGGCCAACACCGCCGCGACCCGCGCGGAGAGCACCTCCCACGGGGCGAACAGCAGCGCCGGGTCGAGGTTGCCCTGGACGACCCTGCCGGGGACCCGAGCGACGGCGTCCCGGAGCGAGACCCGGAAGTCGACGCCGATCACCTCGGCACCGGCCTCGGCCATGGCCGGCAGCAGCTCGCCGGTGCCGACCCCGAAGTGGATCCTCGGCACCTCGGGGTCCAGCTCCCGGACGGCGGCGAGGGCACGCGCCGACGCCGGCCGGACCGAGGCGACGTAGTCCGCCCGGGACAGCGCCCCGGCCCAGGAGTCGAAGAGCTGGACGACGCGCGCCCCGGCCGCCACCTGCGCCCGGAGGAACTCGCCGGAGATCTGGGCGAGCCGGGCCAGCAGGTCGCGCCACAGGTCCGGGTCGCCGTGCATGAGCGCCTTGGTCCGGAGGAGGTCCCGACTCGGCCCGCCCTCCACGAGGTAGCTGGCGAGGGTGAACGGCGCCCCCGCGAACCCGATCAGGGGCACGTCGCCGAGCTCGGCGACGAGCAGGCGCACCGCCTCGGTCACGAAGTGGACCTGGCCCGCGTCCAGCGCCGGGATCCGGTCGAGGTCCGCCCGGCTGCGGAAGGGCTCCGCCGGCACCGGTCCGGTCCCCGGGACGATGTCCACGTCCACCCCGGCGGCCGCGAGCGGCACGACGATGTCGGAGTAGAGGATCGCGGCGTCGACGCCGTACCGGCGCACCGGCTGCAGGGTGATCTCCGCGACGAGATCCGGCCGGCGGCACGCGTCGAGCATCCCGATACCCGCCCGTACCCGCCGGTACTCCGGCAGGGAACGGCCGGCCTGACGCATGAACCAGACCGGGTTCCGGCCCGGCCTGCGCCCTCGGCAGGCCTGCAGCAGCGGGGGGTCACCAGGGGCGACGGCGGGGAGAACACCTGCCGGGACATCGTCGGGGGCCACACCGGAACGCTACCGGGACGATCCTGGCCGAAGCCGGGCGCGTCGTCGCAGTCACGGGGGGTGGTCGCCCGTACCCTTCCGGCGTGGCCGTCCGAACGATGCCCGGTGAGGCTCCGCAGGAGTTCCTCGACGCCATCGAGCGGCTTCGCACCGTCCGTCCCCGGCCTGAGGTGCAACTGGAGGAGGTGCCGGCCCCGCAGCGGATCGCCCCGCACGCCGTGGCCCTGTCCGCGGACGTCGCGCGTCAGGAGGAGGAGCTGGCCTCCGGGCGGTTCGTCGTGCTTTACGACCCGGCGGGGCAGGAGGCGTGGGACGGCCGGTTCCGGGTCGTCACCTTCGCCCGGGCCGCGCTGGAGACCGACCTCGGCGCCGACCCGCTGCTCGGCGAGGTCGGCTGGAGCTGGGTGAACGACGCGCTCGCCACCGTCGACGCCGCCCACGAGGTCCTCGGTGGCACCGTGACCAGGGTGGTCTCGGAGAGCTTCGGCACCCTCTCCGACCGGCCACCCACCGTCGAGATCGAGGTCAGGGCGTCGTGGACCCCCCGCAACGGACTCGACCTCCACCTCAGGGCCTGGACGGTGCTGCTCTGCACCGTCGCCGGCCTACCGCCGCTCCCGGCGGGGGTCGCCGCCCTGCCCACCCGACGCGGCTCCTGGGCCTGACCATCCCTCGCGGCATCCGGGCCTGACCCGCCCCACACGGGATCGGGCCTGACCATCCCTCGCGGCATCCCGGCCTGACAGCCCCGACGCGGTACCCCCGAGCGCCCGCACCCGTCCGGAGGCCGCCCGCGCTCCCGGCCGACCTCTCTGGGTCACCACGCCCGGCCGGCCTCACGCGAACGGTTCAAGTCCCCGCCTCCCGGTGCCGATCAACAGCGGGTACGGACCCATCCCGCACCACCGGTCGTCCCAGGAGGCCACCCGTGACCACGCTGGTCGAGCGAGCAGGGGTCCCGGTGCCGCGACCGGGCCGCTTCGCGGCCATGGTGGTCGTGGCTAATCCCGCGATCCGCGAAGCGGTTGCCCACACCCTCCGCGCGCTCGGTGCCCGGCACGTCCTCGAGGTCGGCAGTGTCGCCGAGGCGAGGGCCAAGGCCGGAGCGGGGATCGCCGATCTCTGCGTGGTCGAGGCGGGGCTGCCGGACGGGTCCGGGATCGCCCTGCTGCGCGAGCTCCGTGCGGCGGGCTGGCAGCGCGGCCTGGTCCTCGCGACGACGGACGACCCCTACAGCGTCCGGGCCGCCATCAACGCCGGGGTGCGCTCCTACCTCGTCTCCGCGGCGCCGTCCGGCCCCCGACCGGTCAGCGACCGGGGGGACGGCGTCGACAGCCTGTCCGCCCGCGAGATCCAGGTGCTCCAGCTCGTCGCGGACGGCAAGTCCAACAAGGACATCGGCGAGGACCTCGGCCTGTCCGCCCTCACCGTCAAGAGCCACCTCGCCCGGATCGCCCGGAAGCTCGGTACCGGCGATCGCGCGGAGATGGTGGCGACGGCCATGCGGTCCGGCGTCATCGCCTGACGGTCACCTCGCACAGCGCCTGACCGTCACCCCGCATCCGCCGACAGGCACCGGTTCCGCGAGCCGCTGCACGGCGGCCACCTGCACTGTCCTACGGTGTCAGCGTGGCGGACGGCGAGCTGACGGTACCCGAGGAGAGCGGCTCCCCAGGGGAGACCGATCCCGGGCCGCCCCCGCTCGTCGCCCTCGACACCCCGAAGGACGGCGTTCCCCCCGTCATCGCCGACGTGGAGTCGCTGTCCAGGACGGCCGAGGCGTTCGCCGCCGGCCGGGGTCCGGTGGCCGTCGACGCCGAACGGGCCTCCGGGCACCGCTACGGGCAGCGCGCCTTCCTCGTCCAGCTCCGCCGCGAGGGTGCCGGGACGGCGCTCGTCGACCCGACGGCGCTGCCGGACCTGTCCGTGCTCGGCGACGCGCTCCGCGACACGGAATGGGTCCTGCACGCGGCGTCCCAGGACCTGCCCTGTCTCGCCGGGGTGGGCATGCACCCGACGACCCTGTTCGACACCGAGCTCGGCGCGAGGCTCGCCGGGCACCCCAGGGTCGGCCTCGCCGCCATGGTCGAGCACTTCCTCGGCCTGCGGCTGGCCAAGGAGCACTCGGCCGTGGACTGGTCCCAGCGACCGCTCCCCGAGCCGTGGCTGCGCTACGCGGCCCTCGACGTCGAGGTGCTCGTGGAGCTGCGCGACGCGCTCGCGGAGGATCTCCGGCAGCAGGGCAAGCTGGAGTGGGCACGGGAGGAGTTCGCGGCCGTCGTCGCCGCGCCCCCACCCCCGCCGCGGATCGACCCGTGGCGCCGCACGTCGGGCCTGCACCGGATCCGCAACCGCCGTCAGCTCGCCGTGATCAGGGCGTTGTGGCAGGAGCGGGACCGGATGGCCCGCGAGCGGGACCTCTCCCCCGGTCGGGTGCTGCCGGACGCCGCCCTGATCGAGGCGGCCCTCGTCCAGCCGCGGAGCCCGACGGCCCTGGTCCAGGTGCCCGGGTTCACCGGCAGAGGAGGACGGCGCAACGCCGTGCGATGGGCCGCCGTCATCCGCGCGGCTCTCGACCTCCCGGACGGGGAGCTCCCCCCGCAGCACCTCGCCAGCGAGGGTCCCCCACCTGCCCGGTTGTGGCCGGACCGTGACCCCGCGGCGGCGACGCGTCTCGCCGCGGCGAGAGCCACCCTGGCGGGTATCGCGACGGAGCACCGGCTGCCGTCGGAGAACCTGCTCTCCCCCGACGCGATGAGGAGGCTCGCCTGGGCCCCACCGGCGGAGCCCACCCCCGTCTCGGTCGCCGAGGCGTTGATGGCACTCGGTGCGCGCTCCTGGCAGGTCTCCCTCACGTCGGCTCCGCTGTGCCACGCGCTGACCGCCGCGGAGGCTCGACTGGAGACGAAGACGGCGAAGAGGTAGGCGATCTGCCCTGCGGACGCGGAGGTCCCGGGGAGGGATCACATGAAGTTGCCGCGCACCCTCATCGCGTACGCCCTGACGTCCCTGAGGAAGCGCGCCCGGTCCGTCCCGAGGACCTCCCGCAGGGCCGCGGCCTCGGCCGCCCGGATCTCCTTGGTCGAGGCGTCCTCGGGGCAGCGGGCCCTGACGACGAAGCGACGGAGCTTCGCCTCGCCATGCCGGTCGGCGATGTAGAGGACGGCGAACCAGGCGTCGGTGTACCGGTAGCCGACCTGCTGGGAGGTGCCGTTGTAGAAGTCCCCCGGTGACCTCGGGAGCCCTATCCGGTGCGACCCGGACCGCAGCTGCCCCCACAACTTCGTCGGCATCCCGCGCCGCATGAGCGACGCGACCCCGCTGACCCGTTCGCCCCGGTACGCGACGTACTCGGCGACCCCCTCCTCGACCCAGACCGCCGGCTGCTCCAGGTCGTACCGGGCGGTGGCGACGTGGGTGAGCTCGTGCCGCAGCAGATCGTCGACGAGGGAGGCCCGGATCTCGAACACCCGCGGCGCCACCACCATCCGGAACCCGGCGACGTCCACGGTGGTGTTGTTGTCCAGGCGGGTCGCCGCCCACACCGGGCCGACGACCGCATCGAAGGTCGCGGTGTCCTTCCCCCTCCCGGTCCCGTTCGCCGCCCGGTCCCTGCCGAACCACTCCCGGAGGAAGTCCTCGTCGGAGGAGGCGTACACGACGACCTTCCCCTTCCAGGTCTTCGTCGGCCACGCCCTCCGGACGTCGTCCACGACGGCCTCGCTCTGCCTGGCCAGCCGGTCCAGACGCTTGGCCCACCTCCGTTCGCCGATCACCAGGACGTGCTCTCTGCGGGCGACCGCCACCCGCCCCGCGGTCCAGGGCTCGAGGAACATGCCGTCGCCGAACTGGTCGTCGGCGTCGCTGTCCCCGGAGAGGTACCACCGGCCGTCCCTGCGGACGAAGGTGAGGCCGACCATCTCCAC
The DNA here is from genome assembly GCA_012719445.1 of Actinomycetales bacterium. GTDB lineage: Bacteria > Actinomycetota > Actinomycetes > Actinomycetales > Kineosporiaceae > JAAYAH01. Next base: position 8,259 of record JAAYAH010000103.1, read on the forward strand.
CACCGGACGGCGGTCCCATCCCCTGAGGGCGTACGTGCGGTCGACCGCCGCGACGTGGACGTCGACGCCGTGCCGCTCGTGGAGCTCCCAGACGAACCACGAGGAGCGCGAGGACCAGCGATAGCGGATCGCGAACGGGAGGGACGTCAACGCCCGGAACACCGCCCGGTGCCGGGAGCGAAACTCCCGGGCCTCGGGATCCACCACCGAGAGGAACCCGGCCTCGTCCTCGATGTCGAGCGCGGTGTTGAGGACGACGAGCGTGGACTCGATCTCCCGGTCCCGGTTCGCGGCCTCCTCCGCGGACAGGGTGGGGACGCTGGATGCGGTGGTCTCGGCCTCGGTGTCCTGGGTCGGGACCGTGAGGACGTCACCGCCGAGGAGGAAGACCAGGGCCGAGAGCAGGGCGGAGATCCGCAGCCACCCCGCCCACCGGCGCCGTCTCCGTGGAGCCGCCGGGGGGCACCCCTGCGGGGCGTGTCCCGGCGGGAGGTACGCCGGATGCACCGACCCCGGCGGCAGGTAGGCCGGATGCACCGACCCCGGCGGCAGGTAGGCCGGATGCACCGACCCCGGCGGGAGGTACGCCGGATGCACCGACCCCGGCGGCAGGTACGCCGGATGCACCGACCCCGGCGGCAGGTAGGCCGGGTGCACCGATCCGGGCGGCGAGGAGGCGGGCTGACCGTAACCGGGCGGGAGGTACACCGGATGCACCGACCCCGGCGGCAGGTAGGCCGGGTGCACCGATCCGGGCGGCGAGGAGGCGCGCTGACCGTAACCGGGCTGACCGTGGTAGGGCGGGTGCCAGGGTGCTCCGGGTGCCGGTTGCGGGGCGGCAACCGGATGCTCGGTGGCCCCGCTCACCGCGCCGACATCGCTGTCACGATCCCCGGACATCGCGTCGGAGTCCGTGGTCTCCGCAGTACTCTCCGCACTCTCCGCGACGCTCTCTGCGGTGCTCTCCGCAGCACTCTCCGCGACCGGCGGGACGGGGGTGGACTCCTCGGGCACAGGCGTACGGTAGTGATCCGGGAGGCAAGGGCACCATCTTTCCCCGAAACCTCACGCTCTGTTATCAGAGAGTGAGAGCTCGATTACCTTCCGCACGTTCCGCTCCGCCGAGCCGGTACTTCTCGTTCCACCGGCCACCCACCCGGCCTCCGGATGATCCGCCTGGAGCCCCGAGGCCCTCCCACCTCGTTACGGTGACCGCATGGCCACCCCGTTCGACCTGCCTGCACTGCGACAGTGCGTGCTCGCGGCCAGTGTCATCGACGGGGTCGACGTCGTCCCGCACTCCCGTGGCATCCGGCTCGGGTCGGAGGGCGGCCCCCTGGTCCCGTGGACGGAACTGGCACCGATCGCGGGGGACTACCCGCTGGCGTCGGCGACGGCCCGGATGCGCGTGGCGGCCTTCCTCGGGCTCCGCACGCTGGTGCACCACCTCGGGCACAACGCGGCCTGGCGACTCCGGACAGCGGCCCGGCTGGTCGCCCTCCCCGCCGACCACGTGGCCCACGGCGGTCGCGACTGGGTGATCGAACGGCTGCCCGGCGGCACCCTGGACCTCGGGCTCGGCGTCGTCGGCCTCCTCGGCGATCCCGACGCGGTCCACATCCTCCCCACCCCCGTCCTGCGGGCCTGTGAGGTCGACGGTCGGGAGTGGTGGTCCGATGTCCGTGACCACGCCGACAAGATGGGCGGCCTGGCTGTCAGCCGACTGGCCCGGGACTCCACCCCCGCCTTCGAACCGCACCGTGGGTCGGGCGCCCCGCGGGAGATCGTCCCCTGGCAGCGGGTGCTGCGACCGGTCGGCGGCTGCGACGTGCTCGCCCTGCTCGCCAGCCGTACCCTGCGCCGCTACCTGGCGGGAGAGGATCGTTCCGGGATGCGGGCCGTCGCCGTGCCCATGCGCTCCCGGGGATGGTTCGACCTGTGCCAGATCGACCCGGCGTTCACCGCCGCAGCCTGGGCCGCGACGGACGAGATCGCCCGAGGGGTGCGCCGTCCCCTGCTGATCACCGAGCACGAGGTGGCCCAGGCCCGCGACCGGCGCGGCTAGGACCTGGTCGAACCGGGATCCGGCCCGATGCGGGGAGTCAGCTCTCGACGTCGACGGCGGTGAGGTGCGCGTCGAGACGGGCCACCGTCTCCACGACCTGCCGGGACACCTCCTGGGCCGTGAGCCCGATCCGCTCCAGCACCTGCGCACGCCGTCCGTGCACGTGGAACTCCTGGGGGACGCCGAACCCGCGGACCGGCACCGGGAGACCGGCGTCGGCCAGCGCCCGGGTGACCGCAGCGGCGGCCCCGCCCGCCCGGCCGTTGTCCTCGACCACAGCTACCAGCCGGTGGCTGGTGGCCAGGTCGACGATCTCCTGCCCGACCGGGAGCACCCAGCGCGGGTCGACGACGGTCACCCCGATCCCCTGGGCGGCGAGCCGGTCGGCGACGTCGAGGCACATCCGGGCCATGGCGCCGACCGCGACGACGAGGACGTCCTCCTCCCCGGACCGGCGGAGCACGTCGGCCCGGCCGACCCGGCGCACGGCCGGCAGGTCCTCCGGCACGCTCCCCTTGGGGAACCGGAGCGCCGTCGGTCCGTCCCCCACCGCCACGGCCTCCGTCAGCTCCTCGCGGAGCCGGGCTCCGTCCCGGGGGACGGCGACGCGCATGCCGGGGACGAGCGACAGCAGGGAGAGATCCCACATGCCGTGGTGGCTCGGCCCGTCGTCACCGGTGACGCCGGCCCGGTCGAGGACGAAGGTCACCCCGGCCCGGTGCAGGGCGACGTCCATGAGGACCTGGTCGAAGGCCCGGTTGAGGAAGGTCGAGTAGACGGCGACCACCGGGTGCAGCCCGCCGAAGGCCATCCCCGCGGCCGACGTCACCGCGTGCTGCTCGGCGATGCCCACGTCGACGACCCGCTCCGGGTACGCGGCGGCGAACGGTTGGAGCCCGACCGGGATGAGCATGGCCGCCGTGATCCCCACGACGTCGGGACGGTCCTCGGCGACGGTGAGGATCTCCTCGGAGAAGACCTCGGTCCACGAGCGGTCCACGCTCCGGACGAGGGGACGCCCGGTCTCCGGGTCGATGACCCCGGTGGCGTGGAACCGGTCCGCCTCGTCGTTCTCCGCCGGGGCGTAACCGTTCCCCTTCCGCGTCATCACGTGGACGATGACCGGACCGCCGAAGGCCCTCGCCCGGCGCAGCGCGTGCTCGACCTCCTCCAGGTCGTGCCCGTCCACCGGACCGACGTACTTGAGGCCGAGGTCCTCGAACAGGCCCTGCGGGGCGACGATGTCCTTGAGACCCTTCTTCACCCCGTGCAGGGTGTCGTAGGCCAGCCGCCCCGGGGCGCCACCGCGCTGCAGGGCCGATCGCCCCCACTCCAGGAACCGCTCGTAGCCCCTCGTCGTGCGCAGGGTCGAGAGGTGGTGGGCGAGCCCACCGATCGTCGGCGCGTAGGAGCGCTCGTTGTCGTTGACGACGATGACCAGGTTGCGGTCCTTCGCCGCGGCGATGTTGTTCAGCGCCTCCCAGGCCATGCCGCCGGTCAGCGCGCCGTCCCCGATGACGGCGACGACGAACCGGTGTCCCTCGCCCCGGAGCTGGTACGCCCTGGTGAGACCGTCGGCCCAGGACAGGGCCGTGGAGGCGTGGCTGTTCTCCACGATGTCGTGCGGGGACTCGGCCCGGCTCGGGTACCCGGAGAGGCCCCCCTGCTGACGCAGCCCGGAGAAGTCCTGCCGACCGGTCACGATCTTGTGGACGTAGGACTGGTGCCCGGTGTCGAAGATGATCCGGTCGGTCGGGGAGTCGAAGACCCGGTGCAGCGCGAGGGTGAGCTCGACCACCCCCAGGTTCGGGCCGAGGTGCCCGCCGGTGCGGGACACCGAGGCGACGAGGAACTCCCTGATCCGGTCGGCGAGGTCCCGCAGCTCCTCCCGCGAACAGGCGCGGAGGTCCGCGGGACCGTTGATCGCCCCCAGATCGACCATGGGTGGGCTCCTCTCGACGCTGCCCGTGACACCTGCCCCGGGAGACGGGTTCGAGTGTAGGAGGGGTGTTCCCGGGCGACCTGTGGAAGGGCGGTACGTCCGGTGTAGGTCCTGTGTGAAGTGCGCCCGGCCGCCCCCGCACCGCCCCCGGGGACGCACCCGCCGCCATCCCCCGCCCCGTCTCCTGTCGCCGTCTCCTGTCGCCGTCGACCGGTGGCCAAGTGGGCTCAAAACCTGAATATGAGCCCACTTGGCCACCGGTCGACGCGCGCGGACGGCGCGCGGCGGGTGCGGACGGCGCGCGGCGGGTGGTCGGCGGCGGTGGCTAGTGGCCGGTTGCTGCTGCTCTGCGGCGGGAGACGGCGTCGACGCTGGCTGCGAAGAGGAGGACCAGTCCGGTGATGATGAATTGGACTTCGGATTTCTGGGTGATCAGGGGGAGTCCGTTGCCGATC
>JAAYAH010000104.1 GCA_012719445.1 Actinomycetales bacterium
CCCACGTCTGCGCCAAGTACAAGGGCGTGTCCAAGGGCAGCGAACCGTCCTACCTCGGCGACGGCTGGAACGACGGGAACTGCAAGGTCAGCCAGTCCGACGTCACCTACCGGTAGGTGACGTCCGGGGGGACCGTGTCGTGGCCAGAGCCGGGCCGCCTGTCAGCCGACGGGCGGCCCGGTTGGAGCCGGGGCGGGGACGGCTACCGGTGACGGCGGGAGAGCCGGTGCCTTCGGCGCCCCGGGTGCCTTCTTTGCCCCCGGTGCCTCGTGGGGGTGCTGCTCCGGGGCAGGCGGTTTCGTCGCCGGAGCGGCGTCCGACACGGTCGTCGAGGAGGTGACGGGGGCGGTCGTCACGGTCGCCGGGACACCTCCGCCCGGCACGACCTCACCGCCCTCGTCACCTCCCACGGCGACGGAGATCCCGAGCACGACGACCACCACCAGGGCCGAGACCACGACGGGTGCCAGCCGGGTCCTCGCTCGACCGCGCGGAGGTGTCCCGGTGACCGGCACGGCCGCTGCGATCCGTGACTCGATCCGTGCCAGGAGCTCCGCCCGCCGCGGGGTCCTGCTGTCGGCGAGGGCGCGCAGCGCCGCGTGAAGGGTCTCCTCCTCGTCGTCGGCGACGCCCATCAGCATCCCCTCCTGCTCGTCGTGTCCCCGTCGACGACGGGGACGGCCAGCCGGCGGCGGAGCCGTGTCGACGCCTTCGACGTCTGGCTCTTCACCGTGCCGACGGAGATCCCCAGCGTTGCGGCGGTCTCCGCCTCGGAGAGCCCCAGGCCGTGCCGGAGGAGGAGGCAGTTCCGCTGTCCCCGAGGCAGCCTCCGGAGCTCTCTCCGGAGGTCCACGATCCCTGGGGTGTCCGGGCCGGGGGTCGTCGCCGTCAGGGCCTCCGGCAGTAGCAGGGTGAACCGAGCCCGTTCCCGCCGGGTGCGCCGGACCCGCCGCTCGGCGAGCGTGATGACGATCCTCCGGACGTGGGCGACGGGCGACCTGCTCCTGCAGACCCGGGGCCACCGCAGCCAGGCCGTGAGCATCGCGTCCGCCGTCAGGTCGTCGGCGTCGTCGGCGTCCCCGGTGATGAGGTGGGCGAGACGCCAGAACTCGGTGAGGTTCTGCTCCACGAACGCCGGGAACCCGTCCTCGACGACGTCGCCCCCAGGCCCGGCGCCAGTCCCGGCCGAGGTCCGGGACGGATCCCCCTGTGCCGCAGTCGCCGTCGGCACCACCCGCAGCGCCGTCGGGGTCGCCGGACCGGGGACCCCGCGGCCCGAGGACGCCCGGTCTCCCGCGGGAGACCGCACCTCGACCGGGCCCGTTCCCGGTTCGGTCACTGGCACCCGGTCACACCTCCGAGGGTTCACGATCGACCCGCGGAGCGGCGTCCGCACCCGCTCGGCCCGCCGTCGACCGACTCACCGTCCGGTCACGGCCCCTGCACCGACCCAGTCGCCCGGGACGGCCGTGGGGTTGCCGTCGGTCTCCCGCCGGCAACCGCCACGACCGGTCTCCCCTTCGCTCCCGCGCGCCGGGGTCAGCCCGCGAGGTGACCCCAGCGGTCCTCCAGTTCTCGCCAGGTGCCGTGGTCGACAGCCCCTCCGGCGTCCAGGACAACCACCTGGTCCGCCTGGGCCAGTGCCGCCCGTTTCGACGTGGATCCGATCACAGTGATCCCGTGACGGCGGAGGGCGCGCCACAGGTCCAGCTCCGTGGTGACGTCGAGAGCCGAGGAGACGTCGTCCGCGACGAGCAGCTCCGTCTGCGGCGCGAGGGCGCGGGCGAGAGCCAACCGTTGCAGCTGACCGCCCGACAGCCGGGTGCCCTTGTGCCCGATGAGCAGGCCGAGGCCGGACCCCGCGGCGGCCAGGTCCCGCTCCAGCTGCGCCGTGGACACCGCCCCGGCGGCGTCGACGTCGTGGCCGAGCCGGATGTTGTCCGCGACGGTCCCGGACAGCACCCGGGGCAGCTGCGCCACGTACCCGACCTGGTTGGGCCGGAGGAAGTGCTCCGGCTCTGTGACCGGCTGCCCGTTCCAGCGCAGGTCGCCGCGGTGGTGGACGATCCCGGCCAGGGCACGCAGCAGCGACGACTTGCCGGAGCCGACCGGCCCCACCACGAGCACCAGTTGGCCGCGTTCGACGCTGAGGTCGAGCCCCCGGACGCCGAGGGTGCCGTCCTCGTGGACCGCCCCGAACCCGACGAGATCGAGCCTGCGCAGCGGGTTCCGCGGCGGCGCGACCGGAGCAGGGGCGGTGCCGGCGGACAGGTCGACACCCGGCACCGGCGAGGCGTACGCGGACGTCCCGCACATGGCGACCGTGCGGCGGGTCCACACCCGTGCCGACGGCAGCTGGGAGACCAGCGACGCCGTCGTCCAGGCGAACCAGCGGGCCGAGCCGAGGGTGGAGACCGCGACCAGGGTCACCCCGGAGGACATGCCCCCGGAGAGGTACAGCGCCCACACCCCGATCGGCAGCAGGCCGCTGGCCAGGGCCGGGGTCGACCGCGACCAGACCTGGACCGAGATCTCCCGCCGCTGGCGGTCGCTGCGGACGCCGTCCAGCCGGGCGAGGTGGGCCAGCACCGCAGTCGTCGCCCCGGCCAGCTTGACCGAGCGCGCCGCCGACAGCGAGGACACCAGCGCCGTCGCGAACGCCGCCCTGGCGGAGACGGTCCTGCGCGCGGCCCGTTCCAGCAGCGGCCCGAACGCCGTCGCCGCCAGCCCCGACAGCAGCATCGTTCCCACGAAGAACAGCGCCGGGACCGGCGACCCGGAGACGACCGTCATCGAGACGATGACGACGAGGCAGATGACCTGATCGATGAGGTTGTCGGCGAGGATGACCACCCGCTCGGTGTCCCCGCCCTGGGCGACGACCTCGGCCGGGGTGTAGGCGCTGACCCTGCGCGGCCCGGTCTGCCCGTGCAGCAGACGCTGGCTGATCCGCAGCATCTGGCGCACCCACCACTCCGGGAACCACTTTCCGGTGAGGTACGGCAGTGGCACCCCGACGAGCAGTCCGGCCACGATCCCCGCGGCGGGCCAGAGCAGCTCGCCGCGGCCGTCCACGAGGTCGGCCCACAACCACGGCAGTACGGATCCGTCCAGGCCGAGGACGACCAGGACCACGAACACCGCGACGGCGCCGAGCCCGTACCGGGGATCGTTCGTGGCCAGCCGGAAGATCTCGCGCATGGTGCGGGCCGGGGCCGGTTCGGGCAGCGGAGGCGGGTCGGTCCTGGGGAGGGCGACGCCGACCCGGACCGTCCCCGCGGCCGGTGGGTCCATGACCTCGTCCCGGTCGGCCAGCGCGACCCGCCCGGCACCCTCCGCCTCCTGCCCTGCCACCAGCACGGTCGAGCGTGCCTGGCTCGCGTGGCCCGGCAGGACGGCCGCGGCCGCGTCGTCGGGCAGGACGACCGACGCCGTGTCCTCGTCCTCGGGCACGATGACGGCGCTGCTGGCGAGGAGCTGCGCGAACCGTCGCGACTGCCGCAGCGGGCCGGACTCGGCCACCTCTCCGTCGGCGAGCACGACCACCTCGTCGCAGGAGCGGACCGACGACAACCGGTGGGCGATGACGATGCCGATCCGGTCGGTGAGCAGCCGCTCGGTCGCCCGCTGCACCCGGATCTCGGTCGCGGGATCGAGCCGGGCCGTCGCCTCGTCGAGAACGACCACGTGCGGGTCGCGGATCAGGATCCGCGCGAACGCCACGAGCTGCTCCTGCCCGGCGGAGAGCACGTGCCCGCCCTCGCCGAGCCGGGTGTCCATGCCGTCCGGCAGGTCGGCGACCCAGGAGGCGAGCCCCAGCTCCTCCATCGCCGTGGCCGCCGCGTCGAGCAGACCGGGGTCGAACAGGGCGATGTTCTCCGCCACCGTGCCGGCCAGGATCTCGGTGCGCTGCGGCACGACGGCGACCCACCGGCGCAGCGCCTCGACGTCCAGGTCGAGCAGGTCGGTCTCGCCGAGGAAGACCGTGCCCCGCGGGACGTCGACGGCCCGGGTGAGCACCTTGGCCAGGGTGGACTTGCCCGAGCCGGTCCTGCCGACGACGGCGTAGGAGCGGCCGGGGGTGAAGGTGAGGGTGACGTCCCGCAGGGCGGGTCTGCGACCGCGGTCCTGGCCACCGCCCGGGTGACCGGCGAGGTCGCCGTCGAGGTCGCCGCCCGGGTAGCGGAAGGTGAGTCCGCGGACGGCGAGCTCGCCTCCGGCCGGTACGAGACCGCCGACGGGCTCCTGCCGTGCCGCCGCGAGGAGCTGGACCCGTCCCCAGGCACCCAGGGCGTACTGGAGCTCGGGCACCATCCGGCTCACGTGCTCGACGGTCCCGCCGAAGGCGAGGACGAGCAGCCAGACGGCGGTCAGCCGCGCGCCGTCGATCGCTCCCGCCGCGAGGGCGGCGACCCCGCCGACCACGACGGCGGCGATCCCGACCCTCATCACGCCGGAGGAGATCGTGGACACCCGGGCCGACAGCTCCCAGACCCGTCGGCCCCTCCGCAGCACCTCGCTGGCCCGCCGGGCGTAGAGGCTCAGCACATAGGGCCTGGCCAGGCTGGTGCGGATGTCGTCCTGCCCGTGGACACCCTCCTCCATGACCGCGGTGAGGTCGGACCAGGCCTCCTCCTCGTCCATCCGGATCGAGGCGATCCTCCGGGTCGGCCGGCGCAACCCGACCACCAGCAGCAGCGACAGCACCAGCATCGCCACGCCGGCAGGCCACCAGACGAGGAACGCGGTGAGCGTCGACAGCACGCCCGTCCCCAGCGCCTGGATGATGCGGACCCCTGGGCCGCGCAGCTCGGAGGCCACCTGGTAGACGTCCCCGTCGATCCGGTCCAGCAGCTCCCCGACCGGGGTGGTCTCCAGGGTCGGCAGATCCTGGCCGAGGGCCACCCGGCACAGCCGGCGCCGCACGTCGGCCGACCAGTCCGCGGTCAGTCCGGCCGTGACGAGACCGATCACGAGATCACTGAGCACCGCGATCACGAGGGCCGTCACCAGCAGCGCGAACAGCGCGACCGAACGGTGGACGAGCACCGGCCCCGCCAGCGCGGCGGCACCCGCCTGGCCGACGGCGCCGAGCACGACCAGGCCCACCACGAGCGCCGTGCGGCGCGGCGCGGTGGACCACAGATCATGGAGCAGGCGCATCGAGGGATCCCCCGGGAACGGAGTGCGGGATTCCACCGTGCGCCACGTGCCCTGCCCCGCTCAACGGGTTTTCGGGCGGCCGGACCGGGCCACCTGCTCAGCGACCGGGGCGGTCCACCGGAATGTCACCGGGGGCCCTCAGAATGATCACCATGACCGTTCTCGGAGTCGTGTTCCTGCCCCAGCTACCCCCCGAACGCCTGCGCGGGATCGCGAGAGCGGCGGACCACGCGGGACTCGAGGAGCTCTGGCTGTGGGAGGACTGCTTCTCCGAGAGCGCCTTCTCGGCCGCGGCCGCGGCTCTCGCCTGGACCTCCCGGCTGCGGGTCGGGATCGGGTTGCTCCCGGTCCCGCTGCGCAACCCGGCGCTCACCGCCATGGAGGTCGCGACCCTGCTCCGACTGTTCCCCGGCCGGGCGGACGTCGGCGTCGGGCACGGGGTCCAGAGCTGGATGGCCCAGGTCGGCGCCCGGGTGGACTCTCCCCTGACGCTGCTCCGCGAGTACCTGGGTGCCCTCCGCGACCTGCTGGAGGGGCGGGAGGTGACCACCCGAGGCCGGTACGTCTCCCTCGATGCTGTCGCCCTCGCCTGGCCGCCCAGCCCGCCACCGCCGCTGCTCGTGGGCGCCGCCGGGCCGCGCACCCTGCGGCTGGCCGGCGAGTCCGCCGACGGCACGATCCTCACCGGCGGGACGTCTCCGGAGTCCCTGCGCCGGGCCCGTGACCTCGTCGACGAGGGACGCCGGGCGGCGGGACGGACCGGACCGCACCGGGTGGTCGTCTACCTGCACGCCGCCACCGGACCGGACGCGGCGGTGCGGCTGGAGGCCGAACGGGTGCGCTGGGGTCACGCCTCGCTCGAGGGGATCGCGGTCCAGGGTGACGCCGAGCGGATGGCGGACGGTCTCCGCCCACTGCTGGCCGCCGGTGCGGACACCGTGGTCCTCCAGCCGACCCCGGACGACCCCGACCCCGAGGGCTTCGTCCGGTTCGTCGCCGAAGAGGTCCGCCCGCTGCTGCCGTGACCCGCGGGCGTTACCCGGGACCGCCCGGGAGCGGGACCACCGCCACCCACCCGAGCCCTCTCCGGGCCGCCGGGCCTCGGCAGCAGGCACGCTCCGTCGGCGGACAGGCCCGAGGCCTGCTGCGCCCGGAGCACGGCGCCCCGCATCCCGGGCTCCGGCACGGCACGGACGGCGTCCCGTCGGGGGCTGGCTCTCCCCTCCCGGCCGGGTGGGACGGGCTCCCACCCGGTGAGCCAGCCCCGGATCCGGACCCTCCACGAGGCCTGTCCGCACAGGCGATCCCGGATCCGCCCCTGATCGGACGACGACGTACCCGTGGCCCAGGGGTCGAACCGGGAGGCAGCACCGGCACGAGACGTGCGTTCCGGCAGGACGGCGGCCCGCGCCACGTCGACCGCCGCGGACACCACGACCATCCCGACCGTCACGACCGTGACGGCGCGCAGCCCACGTCGTCGACGGGACGGCACCTCCCCACCGGATCGCCTGCGCTGGATGGTCATGACAGGAATGGTGGCGTTCCGCGCGGTCCGCGGCGTCGGGCTCGAGGATGAACCCCGGTCGTACCGATCCCCCACCGAACCGGCTCCGGATACCCCGTGAGGATGACCCCGGACCACCCGTGAGACGTAGTCGCCCGCTGGGCGGGCGACCGGGACGTCAGCGGTAGACGAGGTCCAGGGTCGGGCGGTTGGCCGCGCAGGCGTGGTCACGGGACCAGAACCAGGCGCTGTCGGTGCCGGTGCCGGTGACGGCGAGGTTCACCGCCGTGCCGGGGGTGAGCG
>JAAYAH010000105.1 GCA_012719445.1 Actinomycetales bacterium
CGGTGATGACGCCTTCCTTGCCGACCTTGTCCATGGCCTCGGCGAACATCTCGCCGATCTGGTTGTCGGCCGCGGAGATGGACGCCGTCGCGGCGATCTGCTCCTTGGTCTCGACCTCCTTGGCCAGGTCGAGCAGGGCGGTGCTGACGGCCTCGACGGCCTTCTCGATGCCCCGCTTGAGGGCCATCGGGTTGGCGCCCGCGGCCACGTTGCGCAGGCCCTCGCGCACCAGCGCCTGGGCGAGCACGGTGGCGGTCGTGGTGCCGGCGCCGGCGACGTCGTCGGTCTTCTTGGCGACCTCCTTGACGAGTTCGGCGCCGATCTTCTCGTACGGGTCCTCGAGCTCGATCTCCTTGGCGATCGAGACGCCGTCGTTGGTGATCGTGGGAGCACCCCACTTCTTCTCCAGGACGACGTTGCGGCCCTTGGGGCCCAAGGTGACCTTGACGGCGTCGGCGAGGGTGTTCATACCCCGCTCGAGACCGCGCCGGGCCTCCTCGTCGAACGCGATGATCTTGGCCATCGTGTGGTGTTCCCTCCACGGACGGGTGGGTGGTCTGGCCGGGCGGTGCCCGCGACGGACGGACCGGCACCGCCGGTCCCTTCCCGGACGGCGCCGACCCTCACCGGACCGGCCGGAAGCGCAGGGCTCCCGTGTCGATGTGTGCTGGTCTTCTGTGGAGATCCTGCTGTCACTCTCCACGGGAGAGTGCCAGATACATGATTAGCACTCGACCCCCGAGAGTGCAAACCAACGTCCGGGTGAGGGAACGACCTACCGCTCCCCGGAAACCCGGTCACGCCGTCCTGACCCCACCAGGATCCCCCCAGAGGGAACAAGACCGTCCGAACCGTTCCCTTCTCCGCGGGCCGGGCTCGTCGTCGTCGGGTACCTCACCGCCCGGTTCCTGTTCCCGGCCGGGACGGTGGCCGGTCTCGACGGCTCACCGGGCTACCTGCTGGGGACCAGCCTGCTGCTGGCCGTCGGCCTCTACGGCAGCACCTACGCCATCGATCTCGACGAGGCCAGGCGCGACCGCAGGCTCATCCTGCTCGCGGTCACCCTCGGCGTCCTCGTCAAGGCGGTCCTCGTCGGCGGGGTCCTCGCCCTGGCCCAGCAGAACGGGATCACGGCGATCATCCTCGCGCTGCGGTTGGAGGCGGAGTTCGTGGGCGTGGTCATGGTCGTCGGCCCGGCGATCCTCGTGATCAACATGCTGCACCTGGTCGCGAACGCCCTGCTGCGCCGGGCGAGTCACCCGTCGTCAGGGACGCGAGGGTGCCGGAGGCCTGCAGCGGGTTCCCCGCCGGGCCCGGGCTCGGGTCGGCCGTCTCCGGCCGGACGGCCGCGAAGGTCACCCCCGTGAGGGACGATCTCCCCGTGTACGTGAGCGTGTCGGGCGACGGTGCTGGCGAGGGCCCCGGGGGGTGGGTGCTCCGCCGACACGAGGACGACGGCTCCCCCGCCGGTGAGCCGTGGGAGGTCTCCGACCTGGCCGGTGAGATCGGGCGGCTCGAACGCGAGGAGACTCCCCGCTGGGTGTGGACGGCCACGGCCTCGATCTACCCCCGGCTCCTCGACGCCGGGATCCGGGTCGGCCGGTGCCACGACCTCGGTCACACCGAGTCGCTGCTGTGCGGGCACGAGCGTCGCGCGGGTCCCGTCCCGCTCGCCCCGGACACCCGTCCCCCTCCCTCCCCTCCCGGCCGGCACCCGCACGCCGTCCAGCCGGCCCTGTTCGATCCCGCCGCCCGCCCCGGACGCCCGGCGACCGGTCGGGACAGCCCTCGCGACGGTTCACCCCCCACCGGAGCTCCCGTCGGCCGGCCCGTCGCCGGAACCCCCGTCGGCCATGCGTCCGTCGGCCAGCCCGTCGACCAGGCCCTCGTCGACCGTGCCCTCGTCGACCAGGCCCTCGTCGACCAGGTTGCCCGGATCGCCGTGGCGCGCCGCAGCTCGCCGGGGTTCGCGCTGCTCGTCGCCGCGGAGTCGGCCGCGGCCCTCGCCGCGGCGGAGATGGGCCACGTGGGGCTGCCGTGGCGTGCCGAGATCCACGACGAGATCCTCACCGAGCTGCTCGGTCCTCGCCCTGTGCTCGGCGGTCGCCCGCCACGGATGCAGACCCTCGCCGAGGAGATCGGCGCCCTGCTCGGCGATCCCCGGCTCAACCCCGACTCCCAGCCGGGCCTGCTGCGGGCGCTGCGCCGGGCCGGGCTGCCCCTGCGGACGACGAGGTCCCACGAGCTCCGGCGGATCGATCATCCGGTGGTCGCCCCGCTGCTGCACTACAAGGAGCTGTCCCGGCTGCACTCGGCGAACGGGTGGGCCTGGCGGGAGCAGTGGGTGTGGCAGGGCAGGTTCCACCCGGAGTACGTCCCGGGCGGGGTGGTCAGCGGCCGCTGGGCCACCCGGGGCGGCGGTGCGCTGCAGATCCCCCGTGCCGTCCGGGCCGCGGTCGTGGCCGACCCCGGCTGGGTCCTGATCGTGGCGGACGCCGGCCAACTGGAGCCCCGGGTGCTCGCCGCGATCTCCCGCGACGAGCGGATGGCTGCCGCCACCAGGGAGGGCGACCTCTACGCCGCCGTCGCCGCCCAGGCCCTCGGTCGCCCCGAGGCCAGAGCCGAGGCCAAGGTCGCCCTGCTCTCCGCCATGTACGGGGGTGGCACGTCATCCCCCGCCCTCGCGGCGCTGCGACGGCGGTTCCCGACCGCTCTCGCCCTGCTCGAGGATGCCGCGAGGGCGGGTGAGGACGGCGAGGTGGTGGCGTCGGTGCTCGGCCGCACCTGCCCGCCGCCCCGACCCGGCTGGCAGGACGGCCCGGACGAGGTGATCGGCCCCCGGGCTCGGGCCAGGGGGCGGTTCACCCGCAACTTCGTCGTCCAGGCCTCCGCCGCCGACTGGGCCAACGTGCTGGTGGCCTCGCTGCGACGTCGGCTCACCGAGCTCGCAACCTCGGGGAACCCGCAGCACCACGGCCGGGCGGGTGGACCGGGCCGGGACGACGGGTCACCACCGGGCCGGCCGGACCTGGTGTTCTTCCAGCACGACGAGGTCGTCGTGCACGTTCCGGCCCCGTCGACCGCCGACGCGATGGCGGCGGTCGAGGCGGCCGGTGCCGAGGCCACCCGGCTGGTGCTCGGCGAGCGGGGGGTGCGCATCCCGCTGCGGCCGAAGGCGGTGAGCTCCTACGCCGAGAAGGGGTGAACGCGGCCGGCAAACGGCGGTGAGGCCGTTCCACCCCGTCGGGGGAACGGCCTCACCGATCTCTGTGTGACGCGGTGACGGCGACTCACGCCCTCACCAAGTCTGCGGTCAGAGCGGGCGCACAGCCTCGGCCTGCGGACCCTTCTGGCCCGTACCGACCTCGAACTCCACGCGCTGCCCCTCGTCGAGGGACTTGTACCCGTCCGCCTGGATGGCAGACCAGTGGACGAAGACGTCAGCGCCACCACCATCGACGGTGATGAAGCCGTAGCCCTTCTCGGCGTTGAACCACTTGACGGTTCCCTGAGCCATTCCTGCTCCAGTTGCTGTGTTTCTTGGTCATCGGCCAGCGCAGGTGCGCTGAACCGGGTCTCACGCTCGACGTACCAACCCGGGTGGGCTGGGTCCGCGATGGTCCAACGTGCGAGCCTCTAGCGCTGGTGCAGGAGAGGACGTGCTCATCGAACTGTTCGACCAGCAGCCACCCTACCCGTTCCTGCGCCTCGTCACACACCGCCACGCAATGACGACGCGTCGAGATCACACGATGATACCGGCGTCGTCGATCTCCGCGAGTCGGTGCCGCCCCTCCGGATCAGGGCTGGTAGTCGCTCGCGAGGATCGCCGTGAGCCCGTTGCCGGCCAGCGTCGGCGATCTCTGGACCGTCCGCGTGCCGAGATCCGCGGCCACCGCCTGCGCCGTTGCCCGCTGCGCCATGGTGGCGTAGTACACCGTCGTCTGCGGGACGCTGCCCAGCGGCCGGTGGTTGGTGACCTCGCCGATGGTCCACCCGGCGGCCTTGAGCTGGTCGGCAGCCTTCTTGGCCAGCCCGGCGGTGGAGGTGTTGTTGAGAACCTTGACCGTCAGGCTGCGGTCGACCTGGGGCTGTTGCTGCTCCGTCGACTCGGTGGGGCTCTGGCTCTGCTGCGGTGTCTGCGACGGCCGGTCGCTCGGGGTCGCCGGTTGGCTGGCCGACGGCCCGGCCTCGGGGTCACCTCCGGAGTCCTGCCCGCCGAGGCTGCCCACCAGGGCCCACAGACCCACGAGGACGACGGCGACGACGGCGACGACGGCGACAACGGGTGCCACGGCTGCCGCGGGAGTCGGCCGGGCCCGGTGGGCACCACGACGGGTCGCCTCGATGGGCGAGTACCGGTCGTCCTGGCCGTAGGACCGCGAGGGGCCACCGCGCGTGGCGTTCATCGAACACTCACCTCACGATGATGCCCCATCCGGGCCGTCAGACGCTGATACCCAGCCGACGAGCCGAGCGCGCGCGCTGCCTCGCGGAGCGCATCCGGCGCAGCCGCTTGACCAGCATGGGGTCGTGAGCGACGGCCTCTGGCCGGCCGATCAGGGCGTTGAGCACCTGGTAGTACCTGGTGGTCGACATGTCGAAGAGCTCCCGGACGGCCTGCTCCTTCGACCCGGCGTACTTCCACCACTGCCGCTCGAAGGCGAGGATCTCCTGGTCCCGCGGGGACAGTTCCCCCTGCCCCGGCTGACCCGAGGCAACGCGGGCGACGTCCATGACTCTCCTCCAGCGGTTCGACCTCGCCACTGTACGGCGGGAAACACACCCGTGTCATTTCAGCTCGTCCCTTGTCAGGCCATGGTGTCGAGGATGCTTGAGATGTCCGCCTCGGTGGTCCGTGGGTTCACCACGGCGAGGCGCGTCACGGTCTCTCCCCCGTACGTCGTCGGGACGACGAAGGCGAATCCGGTGAGCAGGAGCCGATCAGACCACACGTGGTACTGCTCCGGCGACCAGCCGAGGCGCCGGAAGGCGACGACGGACAGATCGGGTTCGGCGATCAGCTCGAGGTGGGGCCTGCGGCGGACCTCGTCCGCGGCGAACCGGGCCAGCTCGAGCGTGCGTTCGACGGCCCGCGTGTAGGCGCGGGTGCCGTTCACGGCGACGGAGAACCAGAACGGGAGCCCCCGCGCCCTCCGGGTCAACCCGACGGCCAGGTCGGCCGGGTTGGTCTCCTTGGTGGCGGCCAGGATGTCGAGGTACCCGGCGCGCTGGGTGTGCGCCTCCCGGGCGGCCTCGGGCTCCCGGTAGAGGAGGGCGCAGCAGTCGTAGGGGGCGAACAGCCACTTGTGCGGGTCGACGACGAGGGAGTCGGCGCGTTCGACGCCGTCGAAGAGGCCGCGGACGCTGGGGGCCGCCAGCCCCGCCGCCCCGTACGCGCCGTCCACGTGCAGCCACGCGCCACGCTCGCCGCAGACCTCCGCGGCCCCGGCGAGGTCGTCGACGATGCCGAGGTTCGTCGTCCCCGCGGTGGCGACCACCGCGAACAGTCCGTCGATCCCCGCCACGGTCCGGCGCAGGCTCTCCCCGGTCATCCGACCGCCCGCGTCCACGGGGACGTCGACCAGGTCGACGTCCATGACCTCGCACGCGGCGGCAACCGAGGAGTGCGCGTTGGCGCTGGCCGCGACCACCCCTCGCCTCCCGGACGCCGCCGGTGTGCCGGCCCGGGCCCGGTGCCGGGCCGTCACCAGCGCCGAGAGGGTGCCGACCGTCGCACCGGGGACGAAGACGCCGCCCGCCTCGGACGGCAGCCCCGCGAGATCGGCCAGCCAGCGCAGCGCCTGGTTCTCGGCGAACACCGCACCGGCCCCCTCCAGCCACGAGCCGCCGTAGACGGACGAGACCCCGACGAGGAGGTCGAACAGCATGGCCGCCTCGGTCGGCGCGCAGGGGACGAAGGCGAGGAACCGCGGGTGGTCGGTGGAGATGCAGGCTCGGGACAGCGGCCCGGTGAACAGGTCGAGCGCGCGGAGGCCGAGCCCGTCCTCGGTGACGGTGTCGCCGATCTCCGCCTCCAGCTCCGTCAGGGAGCGTGAGCCGTTCAGGGGCGCCGGGTCCAGCCGGAGACGGTCGCATGCGGCGCGGAGCACGGCCTGGGCCAGGTTCTCCGTCTCGGCGTCGTACCCGTGCATGGTCGCCGAGTCTAGAACCGTGAGCAGCCGGTGACCTGGAAACGCGGGGGTGGACGGCGGGTGGGGACGAGCAGGGGTCGGGGCACCAGGGCACGGGGGTTCGGGACGGAGCGGTCGAGACGGACGGTAATCTCCCCGCGTGGCACCCCGACCACTCACCGACCTCGTGCACCCGAGCTGGGTACCGGCACTCGAACCGGTCGCGGAGCACGTGAGCCGGATGGGCTCCTTCCTCCGCGAGGAACTCGCCGCGGGCCGCGGATACCTCCCCAAGGGGGAGAACGTCCTGCGGGCCTTCGCCGAGCCCCTGGACAGCGTGCGCGTCCTCATCGTCGGCCAGGACCCCTATCCGACTCCCGGGCACGCGATGGGCCTGTCGTTCTCGGTCGCGCCGGACGTGCGCCCGCTGCCCAAGAGCCTGCAGAACATCGCTCGCGAGCTGAACGCCGACCTCGGCCATCCGCCACCGCGCACCGGGGACCTCACCCCGTGGGCGCGCAACGGCATCCTGTTGCTCAACAGGGTGCTGACGGTGGCCCCGGGATCCCCCGGATCCCACCGGGGCAAGGGCTGGGAGGCGGTCACCGACCAGGCGATCCGGGCTCTCGTCGCCAGGAGGGCCCCGCTGGTGGCCATCCTCTGGGGGCGGGACGCGCAGACCCTGCGGCCGCTCCTCGGCGCCACACCACGGATCGAGAGCGCCCACCCGAGCCCGATGTCGGCCAGGAACGGGTTCTTCGGTTCCCGCCCGTTCAGCCGGGCCAACGAGATCCTCACCGAGCTCGGCGCCGAACCGGTCGACTGGCGTCTCGGCTGAGGACGGGTCGCGCACCGGGCGCCACCGGCCACCGGACCGCGGCGCACGCGACCCCGGCCCACCGGATCGCTGACCCACACGGGTGATGTGCGGGATGACCGTGACGTGATAGGACGGTGCGATGCGTGACGCCCGCAGCCCGAGGTCTCCGGCCCGGCGCCGTCGCGTCCCGGCGTCCAACTCCGGTCGCGCAGCCTCGGTGCTCTCCGCCGTCACCGTCCTCACCGTCTGCGCCCTTCCCGTGCTCGGCGGCTGCGGCGGCCCGGACCGGCCGGCGTCCTCGGCGGGACCCGTGACCGGTGGCACGGGCGCGGCCTCGGCCGCTCTCGGCGACGCCGTCACCACGGGAGCCGGAACGACCGGGACCACCGGGACGACGGGGACCACCACGGCGACCACCGGCCGGACCACCACCCGGACCACCCGGGACGCGGCCGCCGCGAAGGCGGTGCAACTCCCGCCCCGGCACGTACGCGCGGACTACCAGATCGGCGGGGCCTACCGGCCGCGGAGCGGGACCCGGCTGGTGGTGCGCGATCGGAAGGCGGCGCCGCTGTCCGGTGTCTACTCGATCTGCTACGTCAACGCCTACCAGGCGCAGCCGCACGAGCTGTCCTGGTGGCAGAAGAACCATCCGACGCTCCTGCTGCGCGACGGCTCCGGGAACGAGGTCGTCGACGAGGACTGGAACGAGGTGCTGCTGGACATCTCCACGGATGCCAAGCGCCGGGCGATCGCCCGGATCGTCGGCGGCTGGTTCGCCGGCTGCGCGACGGCGGGCTTCCGCGGGGTGGAGCCGGACAACCTCGACTCGTGGACCCGGTCCGGCGGGCGGCTGGACAGCGCCGACGCGATCGCCATGGCCCGGCTGCTGGCGCGGGAGGCGCACGGCCGCGGGCTGGCGATCGGGCAGAAGAACGCCGTCGAGATCACGACGTCGCTCCGCTCCGCCGGGTACAACTTCGCGGTCGCCGAGGAGTGCACCCAGTACCACGAGTGCGACGACTACGGCCGCGCCTACCCCGGCCGGGTGCTCGTCGTCGAGTACCAGCAGGCGGATCTCAGGACGGCGTGTGCCGACCCCGCGGTGGGCAGCACCCTGTCGGTGGTGCTCCGGGACGTCGACGTCAGCACGCCGTCCGACAGCGACTACGTGTACGGCACCTGCTGATCCCCACGCGCCGTCCGCCGCTCTCCCACCCCCGCCCTCCGCCTACTCCGCTGCCCCCCACTCCACTGCCCCGCCCTCCCGCGTCCCCCTGTGCCACCGACCGGTGGCCAATCGGGCTCAAACTCGCGAAATAGGCCCACTTGGCCACCAGTCGACGGCGTGGGGTGTCGACGGCGTGGGGCGGGCAGCGCGGGGGAGGTGGGGGCGGGTTGGTTGCGAGGGGGAGGTCAGGCGGAGGCTGGGCGCAGCGGGCGGTCGTAGAGGGTGGTCCGCTCACGCAGCGGCCTGCCGATGCCCGAGGCGAGGTCGCGCAACTGCGCCGCCGTCATCGCCGACCCGTGCCTCGACCCGGCCATCCGGGAGATCGTCTCCTCCATGAGTGTCCCGCCGAGGTCGTTCGCCCCGGCCCGGAGCATGACCCGGCTGCCCTCGACGCCGAGCTTCACCCACGACGTCTGCACGTTGTCGATCAGCCCGTGCAGGAGCAGCCGGGCCAGCGCGTGCACCACCACGTTCTCCCGCACCGTCGGCCCCGGCCGGGAGATGCCGGCCAGGTAGATCGGGGTGCTGTGGTGGACGAACGGCAGCGCCACGAACTCGGTGAACGCCGCCCGCCCCGCTCCGAGGCTGCGCTCCTGGATGCGGGCGAGCAGGCGCAGGTGGGCGATCCAGTGCCGGGGCGCGTCGACGTGCCCGTACATCATCGTCGAGCTGGTCGGCAGCCCGACCTCATGCGCCGTCGAGATCACCTCGACCCAGGACGCCGCGGGCAGCTTGCCCTTCGTCAGCAGCCACCGGACGTCGTCGTCGAGGATCTCGGCCGCCGTTCCGGGCAGTGAGCCGACCCCCGCCTCCTTCGCCGCCACCAGCCACTCGCGCAGGGACAGCCCGGTGCGGCTGGCTCCGTTGACGACCTCCATCGGGCTGAACGCGTGCACGTGCATGCCGGGGACCCGTGCCTTCACCGCGCGGGCGAGGTCGAAGTACGCGGAGGCCGGCAGCTCCGGGTCGATGCCGCCCTGCATGCAGACCTCCGTGGCGCCCACGGCCCAGGCGTCGGCGGCCCGCTCGGCCACCTGCTCCAGCGACAGGGTGAACGCGTCGGCGTCCCGGCGCCGCTGGGCGAAGGCACAGAACCGGCAGCCGGTGTAGCAGACGTTGGTGAAGTTGATGTTCCGGTTGGTGACGTAGGTGACGTCGTCGCCGACCCTGTCCCGGCGCAGGTCGTCCGCGAGCCGGGCGAGCGCGGCCAGGGCGTCCCCCTCGGCGTCGGCGAGCGCGAGCGCCTGCTCGTCGGTTATCCCGGCCGGATCACGCTCGGCCGTGCGCAGGGCCGCCGCGATCTCGCCGTCCAGGCGCCGCGGCGGGGAGACCGCACCGCCCGCGGTCGGGGTCGCGTCGGCCGCGACGCTGCCTGCTCCGTTCACCGCGCGTTCCCGCAGCAGGTCCCAGTCGCCGTAGACGGCGTCGAAGTCACCGCGCCGGTCGGCGAACCGCCCCCTGACGTCGATGTCGACGTGCAGGTCCACCCTGCCGCTGGCGGTGAACTCGGGGTCCGGCTCCTGCCACGGCCTGCCGACCGGCGTCACCGACGGGTCCGCGAGCCCGGAGACCGGGTCGGCGAGCGCGGCGACGTGACCGGCGATCCGCGGGTCGAGCCACGGCTCGCCGGTGCGCACGTACTCCGGGTGCACCGCGAGGCGCTCGACGAGGGTGAACCCCGCCTCGGCCGTCCGGGCGGCGAGGGAGTCCAGGTGTGGCCACGGCCGCTCGGGGTTGACGTGGTCGGGGGTGAGCGGGGAGACCCCGCCCCAGTCGTCCACCCCGGCCGCGAGCAGCCGGGGCAGTTGCTCCGGCTCGGAGAGGTTCGGCGGGACCTGCACCCGGGCGGAGGGCCCGAGCACCAGCCGGGCGACGGCGACGGTCGCCAGGTACGCGTCGGGGTCGGCGTCGGGCACGTCCCGCATCCCCGTCCCCGGCTTGGCCCGGAAGTTCTGGACGATGACCTCCTGCACGTGCCCGTACGCCCTGGCCAGGGAGCGGACGGCGAACAGCGACTCGACCCGCTCGGCGGGGGTCTCCCCGATGCCGACGAGGATCCCGGTCGTGAACGGGACGGCGTGCCGCCCGGCGTCGGCGATGGTGCGCAGCCGGAGCTCCGGATCCTTGTCCGGTGAGCCGTGGTGGGCCAGCCCTCTGGTGGTGAACAGGCGACGGGACGAGGTCTCCAGCATGAGGCCCATCGACGGCGCCACCGGCTTCAGCCGCCCGAGCTCCTCCCAGGACATGACGCCCGGGTTGAGGTGCGGCAGCAGCCCGGTCGACTCCAGCACCGAGACGGCACACGCCCGGAGGTAGCCGAGGGTCGAGGGGTACCCCGCCTCCGCCAGCCAGGCCTCCGCCTCCGGCCACCGGTCCTCCGGCCGGTCGCCCAGGGTGAACAGCACCTCCTTGCAGCCGAGGGCAGCCCCCTGCCGGGCGAGGCGCACCACCTCGTCGACGGTCAGGAACGGCGCCTCCCCCGCCCGCCGGAGCTGTCCCGGGGTGCGGACGAAGGTGCAGTAGCCGCAGCGGTCCCGGCACAGCCGGGTCAGCGGCGCGAAGACCTTGCGGGAGTAGGTGACCGTCCGCGGACGCCCGGCACTGGCCAGCCCGGCGTCCCGCACCGCGCCCGCCGCGGCGAGCAGGCGGTCCAGGTCCTCCCCCCTGGCGTGCAGCAGCACCTCGGCCTCGACCTCGTCCAGCGCGACCCCGTCCCCGGCCCGGCGCAGTGCCCTGCGCAGTGCGGTGGCCGACGGCGCCGTCCCCTCAGGCAGCATGCGGCGATTCCACCACGGACGCCGCCACGCCGCACCGCGCCCTCACCGGTTGTACCGCTCCGCGGGGTCACACCCCGCGGGGAATCACGGACCCGAGGACCGCGACAGGCTCCGCGGGGTCGTCGACGGAGGCCGGGGACAGGCGGCGGTTGGAGGACCGGCGACCGTGCGCCGGCCGGTTCGACGCCGGCGGGGCCGACGTCTGACGGTCCGTGGCCTGCCGGTCGACACCCCGGTCCCGGAGGTCGACGACGGCCTCGGCCCGCGACATCGCCATCGAGGTGCCGGACGCGACCCCCGAGGCGACGGCGGCCTCGACGACGGCGCAGGCGCGCCCGAGCAGCCGGTCGGCCGGCTCGCCGGGGATGGCTGCCGCCGTCCCCATCCGCGGTCCGGGGACGTCGAAACCGGCCCCGAGGACGAGCAGCCGGGTGAGGGACTCCCGGACCCGGTCCGCGACCGGGAACACCTCCCCCGCCTCGGCGCAGAGCACCGAGAACCGGTAGCCGTCGAGCCGGGTGACCAGGTCGCCCTCGCGCAGGCTGTTCCGCAGCCGCCGGGAGACCGCAACCAGGACGAGGTCCCGGGTCCGCCGGTCGTCCGGCCAGGCGGCGTCGACGGCCGGTGCGACGTCGACGAGGAGGACACCGGGTCTGCTGCCGCCCTCGCGGTGCTGGCGGATGGCGTCGGTGAGGGCCATCCGGAACCCGGCCATGTCGCTGAGACCGCCGAGCGGGCCGCTGTCGGCGTCACCGGACCGCTCCAGCAGGTCGGAGGCCTGGGCTGTGACGTCGAGCCCGCCGACGGCGAGCCCTGGGGCGCCGGAGACCTTGGCCCGGGTGTACCCGAACTGCCAGAGAACGACTCCGCCGTCCTCGGCAGGCCTCAGGTGCAGGTGGACCTGCCGGGCGCGGGAGGCGCCGTTGCCGAGCAGGAGCGTGACCCTGCGCGACTCCGACGCGGACAACCCCGGGTTGACGTCCCGGAAGCTGCGACCGACGAGGGAGTCGGGATCCTCCACGCCGAGCATGCGGGCGTAGGTCTCGTCGGCGTGCGCACAGGTGAGGTCGGCGTCGAAAACGGCGTAGGCGAGCGCCCGTGGGCGCGATGGACCAGGACGGCTGTCCACAAAACCCTCCGAGGAGGTCCGGCGGTGACCGGCGAGGGCGGTGGTGACGGAATGTCACCCTATGAAGACAATTCACCACAGGTCAAGATGGAAACCCTCCGAAGCAGGGACTGTGACGTACCCCGCTCCCCCCGTCCACGACGGCGGGGGCTGGGCCGGTGGTCCCGGGTGACCTCTGTGGGGAGCTGACAGGCTGGCCGCGTGCACATTGTCGACATCGCTCAGCTCAGTTCGCACCTCCCCGCGCTCGGCACCAATCCGCGCATCATCGCGTCGGGCAACTTCGCCCCTCCGCTCGCCGTGCTCGGCGTGCTCGACGCCACCCTGCCCGAGTTCACGCTCAACATGCTTCTCGGGCAGAAGGGGATCCCGGACCGGGAGGGCGTGACCCTCGAGACGTCGTTCGTCGGTCCAGGGATGCGGAAGAGCCCGCGACTGAGCTACGTGCCCAGTCGGCTGTCCCTGGTGCCCCGGCTGTTCAAGACCACCCTGCCCCCGGACCTCGTGGTGATCCACACCACCGTTCCCCAGGACGGCAAGGTCTCCCTCGGCATCGAGACCAACGTCATGGTGGGCGCGCTCGAGGCGGTCAAGGCCCGTGGCGGCACCATCATCGCCCAGATGAACCGGCAGATGCCGTACCTCTTCGGGGACGCCGAGATCCCGGTCGAGGACATCGACCTCGCCGTCGAGGTGGACGTCCCGATGCCGACGGCGATGCCGGCCCAGCTCGACGACACGGCCCGCGCCATCGGCGACGCGGTCGCCCGCCGGGTCAGTGACGGCGCGACCATGCAGCTCGGCATCGGCGCCGTCCCCGACTCGGTGCTGCACGGTCTGCTGGAGCGTCGTGGCCTGCGGGTCTGGACCGAGATGTTCAGCGACGGCGTGCTGCGCCTGGACGAGGTCGGGGCTCTCGACCCGGACGCCCCGCTGACCGTCTCCTTCCTCTTCGGCTCGGAGCAGCTGTACAAGTGGGTCGACCGCAACCCGCGGGTGCGGATGATGCGCACCGAGTACACGAACACGCCGGGCAACATCTCCCGGAACCCGCTGATGGTGTCGGTGAACACCGCCCTCCAGGTCGACCTGTTCGCCCAGCACAACGCCTCCCGGATCAAGGCGAGGATCTTCTCCGGGTTCGGCGGGCAGACCGACTTCTACGTCGGGGCGCTGCACTCCCCCGGCGGCCAGGCGATCATGGCGTTGCGGTCCTGGCACCCGAAGGCGAACGTCTCCACGGTGGTCCCGATGGTGGACGAACCGGTCACCTCGTTCCAGCCGACCGCCATCGTCACCGACCAGGGGGTCGCGGACATCTTCGGCCACAGCGAGAAGCAGCAGGCCGCCAACATCATCAACAACGCGGCGCACCCGTCGGTGCGGGACGAGCTCCGCGAGGAGGCCAGGGCACTCGGCCTCGCCTGATCGACGGTCGAGCGCACCTCGGCCAGGACCTCCGGTCGCCGTCCCCTCCCCGAGGGGGCGGCGACCGTCGTTCTGCCCCGACGGGAAACCGAGTCGTCCCGCCCCGGCGGAGGGTTCGAAGGGCTGCCGTGCGCTCCTGACGCGCCCCGGCGCCGGGCGCGGGTGCCGGCTACACGATCGGCGGTCTGCCGGCCCTGGTCATCCGCCACGCGGTCCGCCAGGAGATGGGACGGCGCGCGCCGCACGGCTGCCGGACGCCGTGCCAGAACCCGCGCAGCACCGTGGCGATCGCGCGTCGGCCACGCAGCCGGACCAGGGTGGTGACGCCCCAGACCGCGACGTAGACGAGAGCGAGCGGCACCGGCAGGTTCCGCCGGGCAACCCAGATCCGGTTCCTGGCGGTCAGGTAGTAGTACTGCTCGTGCCGGCTCGCGGCGACGGCGGGATGGTGGGTGACCAGCGACGGTTCGTAGCGTGCCCGGTACCCGGCGTTCATCACCTGCCAGGTGAGCTCGATCCCCTCGTGCGCGTAGAAGAACCGGCCAGCCCATCCGCCCACGGCGTCGAAGGCCGCGCGCCGGACGAGGCACACCCCCTCGGAGATCACCGCGACGTCGCCCGCCCGTTCCCGTCCGACGCCCCGCAGTCGCGGAACCCACCGGGTGGGCGTCGGCCGACCCTGCGGGTCGGCGATCAGCGGCTGGACGAGACCGACCGACGGGTCCGCCGCGAAGATGTCCCTCGCCCGAGCCAGGAAGTCCTCCCCGACCAACTCGGCGTCGTCGTCGAGGAAGAGCACCACGTCGCCGCGCACGGCGGCGACCCCCTCGTTGCGACCTCCGGGGATGCCGATGTTCTCGGGGAGCGCCCTGCCGCGCACCCCGGCCGGCAGGCCGGTCGGCTCCCAGCCGTTGCCCACGACGAGGCAGTCGACGCTCACGCCCCGCTGGGCGAGCACCGACCGCAGGGCGCGGGTGAGCTCGACCGGCCGGTCGCCCATGGACAGCACGACGCAGCCGACCTCGGCCCGCTCGGCGCCCACCGGTTCTCCCGTCATCGCAGCCTGTCGGACTTCACGATCATAAAGAGGTGCCCTGTGACGACGATCACCCCGGTGGCCACCTGGACCGCCACCAGCACCTGGGTCGCCGCCGGCGACCCCAGCCCGACGTCGACCAGCGCGGCGACGAGGGCGAGCAGGCTCGCCTCGATGGCCAGCAGGGTCCGGTGGACGGGGACGAGGTCGACGAGACGCCGCAGGGACAGCACCCGGCCGGACGCCGTCCGCTCACCGGTGTCGTCCAGCTTGGGCAGCCCCACCTGGTGGCGGGCGACGTGCACCAGCTGCGTCTCCGACTTGATCATCAGTGCCAGTACCGCGGCGACCAGCCCGAGCGTCGTCCAGCCGCCGATCGACCCCCAGCCGCCGTCGGCCCGGATGCCCACCGCGACGGCGAGGCTGGCGTCGGTGGTGAAGTGCGCGATCCGGTCGACGTAGACCCCCATCGGGCCGCCGGTGCGACGGCGCCACCGGGCGAGCTCGCCGTCCGCGCAGTCGAGGAGCAGCTGGGTCTGGACGAGCAGCACGGCCAGCAGCGCCGGGATCCAGCCGGGCAGGGTGAGCACCGCTGCCGCGGCGAGCCCGACGGGGATCATCGACCAGGTCACCGCGTCCGCGGTCACTGAGGTCGGGACCAGCAGCCGGGTCAGGTACGGGGACAGGTGACGCATGTAGAGGCGACCGGCCCAGTGCTCGGCGTTCACCCTCCCCATGATCGACTCGGGCTGGCCGACGGTGCGGACCTCGGCGACGGACGGTCTCGACGTGGTCATGTCCCCTCGAAGGTCTTGACGTAGTCGCGCACCCGCGCGGTGATCTCGTCAGGGCTCAGCGCGAGGTGCTCCAGCACGGTGAACCGGTCCGGCCGGGTGTCCGGGGCTGCGACGACCGCCTGGACGAACTCGTGCTCGTCCAGGCCGAGGTCCGCCGGCAGCCGGGGCACGCCGTGTCGCCGCAGGCAGGCGTCGAGCACGTCGGTCAGCGGGTCGTCGCGGAGCCAGGAGCAGAACAGCGCGCCGACGGCGACCTGCAGGCCGTGGGTCGACCGGCCGGGGAAGGCGAGGTCCACGGCGTGGGAGATCTCGTGACAGGAACCGCTGCACGGCCGGGAGGTCCCCGCCGTCGCCATGGCGAGGCCGGACAGCACGAGGGCCTCGGCGAGGGAGGTGAGGAACTCCTCGTCGCCGAGACCGGCCGGGTGGTGCAGCACGGCCTCGCCCGCCGTCCTGGCCAGGGCTGCCGCGAGGCCGTCGACGGTCTCGTCGTTCACGGCCGCGGACAGCCGCCAGTCGGCGAGGGCGTTGAGGTTGCTCACGGCGTCGCCGACCCCGCCGAGGAGCTGGGCAGGTGGACTCAACCGCACGAAGTCGAGGTCGACGACGACGGCGAGCGGCATCGCCACCCCGTAGGACCCCTTGCGACCGCCGTGCTCCAGCGAGGCGACCGGTGAGGCCAGCCCGTCGTGGGTGAGCGTCGTCGCGACCGAGACGAAGGGCAGCCCGGTGATGCTGGCGGCGTACTTGGCGACGTCGAGGGTGCGCCCGCCGCCGATGCCGACGACGGCGTCGTACCC
This sequence comes from Actinomycetales bacterium, assembly GCA_012719445.1. GTDB lineage: Bacteria > Actinomycetota > Actinomycetes > Actinomycetales > Kineosporiaceae > JAAYAH01. The sequence continues at coordinate 16,153 of JAAYAH010000105.1, forward strand.
GCCGCCGCGCAGGGCGTCCGCGAGCGCCCTCGCCGCCTCGATGGTGCCCTCGCCGACCCGGTGGATGTCCGCGTTGGTCAGGGCGGGCCCGACGGCCGGGATGATCCGTTCCCCGTAGCCACGGCCGAGAGCCACCGCCACCCGGCCGATCCGGGACACCCTGGCGTCGGCGAGCAGGTCACCCAGCGCCGCCACCGCCCCGCTGCGGATCTCGACGGCGAGAGGACCCTGGACCATCCGGGCTAGTAACGGCATGCGATCTCCCGAGCGCGGGCGAGGTCGTCGTGGTTGTCGACCTCCACCCAGTCCACGGTACCGATGGGAGCGATCCGGATGTCACCGCCGCGGTCGGCGTGCTCCTGGTACCCGTCCTCGTAGAACAGGCCGGTGTCCCGCTCGAAGGTCGCCCGCAGCGCGTCGGCGAGCTTGTCGGCGACGCTCGCCTCGATGAGCGAGACGCCGATGTACTCGCCCGCCGCCGTCGCCGGGTCGAGGAGCTTGCTGATCCGGCGCACCCGCCCGGAATCGTCGAGGATGACCTTCATCTCCTCCTCGGCGAGCGACTTCTCCGTGTCCGCCGCGAGCAGGATCTCGGGCCCGCGGTTCTCCAGCAGGGTCCGCTCCACCCCTGCCGGGTGCACGGTGTCCCCGTTGACCAGCAGGCAGCCCTCCGCGAGAGCGTCCCTGGCGCAGTACAGCGAGTAGGCGTTGTTCCAGATCTCCGCCTTGTCGTTGAAGACGGGGGTGATCCGTACCCCGTGCCTGGCCTCGAGGGCGTCGATCCGCTCGGTGATCCGCTCGGCGGCGAACCCGGTGACCACGGCGACCTCGGTGACGTCGACCTCGCGGAGGTTGTGCAGGGCGATGTCGAGGATGGTGTCCTCGCCCGCCACCGGCAGCAGGGTCTTGGGCAGGTCGAGGGTCAGCGGGTGCAACCGCCGTCCCGCGCCGGCTGCCAGCACGACACCGATCATCAGTCCATCTCCTCCTCGCCGGACGGCGCGGGCGCCGACCTCCCGTTGGGCCCCTCGCCCCGGACCCAGCTCATGGTGCTCTCGACGACGAACAACGCGCCGAGCAGGACCGCCGCCGCCAGGTACCCCGGCGTCAGCGGGCCGGCCACGGCGAGGGCGAACGCCCCGAGCACCCGCAACTCCCACCCGCCGGCGAGAAGACCGACCCAGCGGGGCGGGGCGGACCCGGTGAGCCGCAGCCGGTACACCGTCTCATAGTGGTGGAACGCCAGGGCGCAGATCAGGGCGAAGGCTACCGGGACAGCCCTGCCGCCCGCCGCCACGGCGAGGGCGAGCAGGACCGTGTACTCGGTCGCCCGCACCACCGGGGGGACCAGCCAGGACAGACGTCCGGTTCCGCCCCGGCCCGCCGCCGCGGTCGTCACGACGAACCAGGCCACCGCGACCCCGGTGACCAGGGTGTCCTCGCCCAGGTGTCCCGACGCGGCGAGCGTCGCGACCGGGACGGCACCGGCGACAGCCAGCGCGACGGCGAGGCCGGGGGCAAGGGACCGCCCGGCGGCGATCACGGAGGCCAGCGGCCCGTCGTCCCGGTAGACGTCCAGCGCGGCCGTCGGTCGGAGGGCACCCTGGTCCCGCCGGGCCAGCGAGCGCAGGCAGCGGCCGAGGGTCCCGTAGCCGAAGGCGAGGGCCCCCCAGACCAGCACGGTGACCATGGTGACCCGGGGGGAGAAGAGGGCCGCGGTGAGCGCGATCACCGCGAACCGCTCGCCGATGGGGAATATGGCGATCCGCTTGGCCCAGAGCACCCACCCCCTCCGGTCCAGGCCCTGCCACGCCCCGAGGGCGACCGGCGCCGTGAGGGCAGGGGCCGTGGGGGCAGGGGCCGTGGGGGCAGGGGCCGTGACCGCCGCGGGGACGCCGTCCTCCGGGACGTCGAGGGGCAGGGCCGGCACCTCGGGGCCACCGCCGTGAACGGCCGAGTAGCCGAAGTCCATCAGGTGCCGGACGGTCTGCAGGACGAGCACGGCAGCCGCCAGCGTCCAGAGACCGTCCCCGGCCCGCGCGGAGCCGATCGCCAGCCCGGTGATGCCGATGAACTCCTTCATCCGGTCGAACACCGCGTCCAGCCAGGCACCGAGGGGGGTGAACCGGCGCGTGTACCGGGCCAGCTGCCCGTCGACGCAGTCGAGGGTGAAGGAGAAGAGGAACAGGACGGCGCCCACGACCAGGCCGGCCCGCGTCCCGGTGCCGAACGCGACCGCCGCCAGCACCGACACCGCCAGCGCGGCGACGGTGACCTGGTTGGGGGTCAGCCCGCGCCGGGCGGCCCAGCGTGCGAGGTACCGGGAGTACGGGCTCACCAGGAAGGTGGTGTAGAAGCCGTCGTCGGCCTTGACTGCCGTGTCGAGCAGGATCCGGTCCTCGTCGAGGGAGTCGAGGGTCCGCTCGACCTCGCCGAGCTCGTCGGCGCCGACGGGCCGTGCCCAGAGGAAACCGCGAAGGGGGACGGCCGAGACCCGGACCCCGGAGCGCACCAGGCCGACGAGCAGCAGGGCGAGGGCGTCCGTCGCGGACCGGTCGTGCCCGTGCCCGGCAGATCCGTGCCCGGCAGAACCGTGCCCGGCAGACCCGTGCCCGGCGGGGGCCGGGGCAAGGGCGGGACCGGCCGCGAGAGCACGCGCGGCGACGACGAGCTGCGGACGGTCCTCGGCCCGGACGGAGACGACGTCGAGGAGGCGACCGTTCGGTCCGCCGACCCGGTGGAACGGGGACCCGCCACTGACCACCCGGCCCTGGACGACCCGGACCGCGGTGGCCGTCGCCGAGCTGGACCCCGCCGCCGGATCGGCGGTCGTGAGGGCACCCGAGGCGATCCTCGGGTCCGCGAGCAGCCCGGCGAGCGCCTCGCGATGGGTCACCAGGTCGGCGGCGACGAGGGTGAGCGGCCGCGTGCCCGCCGCGACGGCGTCCGCGACGACCAGCAGGTCGCCGGCGAGGTCGTCGGCCGCGAGCACGTCCACCCCGGCGTGGCCGGAGACGGCCTCGGTGACCGCGCGCAGGCCACCGGGACGGGTGATCACCGTGACGTCCTCGACCCCGAGACCGGAGAGCTGGTCGAGCAGGCGCGCGAGAACCGTCGCGTTGCCGAACCCCTGGACCGCGGTCGGGACGCCCGCCCCGTCCACCGTGGTGGCGAGCAGGATCGCGTCTCTCCTCACGCCGATGCCCGTCCTCGCCTCTCCGCGTCCGCTCCGTCGACCGGCCCACCCGGGTACTCCGGTCGACCGGACGTCGACCAGGGGCGGCCAGAAGGGGATAGCGACCACACACGGTACAGGGACGCCGGTCCGCCGGTGCACGGACCGTGCAGGGCGAACCGGCTCCACCAGGCGCCAGGAGCCACGGCGGGAGCCCAGGTGACGCCGTCCCCGAGCGGCCGGGGCCTGATCGTCCGGCCGGGTCGCGGTGGGGTCGTCCGGCGGGGGCCGAGGACCGGTCCCCGAGCGGGAGATCGGTGGCCGGCGTGACATCCAGTCACCCCCGGTGGTGAAGTATGCCGGTGAGGGTGACGAAGCAGACACCCGGAGAACTCGGGCCTGGAGCCCAAGGAGCCGCCGACCCGCCCGCGGGTCCGGCCGGGAGGATCGGATGGACGTCGACGTCGTCGAGCTCGCACCGGGGGTCTTCCAGGCCCGTGCCAAGCACGTCTCCTGGGTCCTCGTCACCGAGGGGGACGAGGTCACCCTGGTCGACGCGGGCTTCCCCGGAGACCGGCAGCGGGTCCTCGCCTCCCTGGAGCGGATCGGCCGCTCGCCGGGGGACCTCTCCGCCGTGCTGCTCACCCATGGGCACGCCGACCACCTCGGCTGCACCGAGGCGCTGCGCTCGGCCCACCAGGTCGCCGTGCACACGCACGAACTGGAGGCGGCCAACGTCAGGGGCGAGCGCGTGGAGCAGGTGGGGATCGCGACCGTGCTCCGCGCGGCCTGGCGGCCGACCGTTCTCTTCTGGGCCGTCGACGTGCTGCGACTGGCCGGAACCCGGCCGGAGCGGCCCACCGAGCTGACCACCTTCACCGACGGCCGGCTCGACGTGCCCGGCCGTCCGGTCGCCGTGCACACCCCGGGACACACCAGCGGTCACACCTGCTTCCACCTGCCCGAGCGGGGGGTCCTGCTCGCCGGGGACGCGCTGATGACGGAGCACGCGCTGAGCCGCGGCCACGGCCCGCGCCTGCTTCCTGCCATGTTCAACGTGGACTCGGCACGGGCACGGGCCTCCCTCGAGCGGCTCCGCGACCTGGCGGCCAGCGTCGTGGTGCCCGGGCACGGTCCCGCCTTCCTCGGCAGCCCCGCGCTCGCCGTCCACCAGGCGATGGGGACCTCCTGAGCCGACGTCGGCGGGGAACGCCGGAACCGCGGGCGGGGACGCCGTCCGGCACAGCGGCCCGGATGTGACATCGACCACATGACCCCGGCTGGGCGCACGCCCTCGCCGCGGGTGCGAGAGCCTCCGGTCGGGATCGAACCGACGACCTACCGCTTACAAGGCGGTTGCTCTGGCCGCTGAGCTACGGAGGCGAGACTGCCAGGGTACCCAGCCGTCCGACGGCGACCGCAGCCAACGGACGGTGATCGCTGGCGAGGCAATCACTGCCACCTTCTGTAGTCATGCGTAAGCTCAGAGTGACGAACAGAGAGGGGGCGGGATGCGCGACGGCCAGGAACACCAGGCGGGGGACGACATCGCCGAGGCACCTCCGGAGCCGGCACCGGCCCCCCCGGCCCCCCCGGTCCCGTCCGCGGGGTGGGGCCACCTGATCCCCGACACGGTCTTCGCTGCCGCGGTCGCCGCCCTTCCGGTCGGCGTGATCGTCCAAGACGGCCAGGGCGTCGTCCTGGCCAACGACGCGGCCTGCGACCTGCTCGAGCTCTCCCACGCGCAGCTGCGCAACCTCTCCCCGCCGGTGTCCGGCTGGCAGCTCGCCCACGGCGACGGCCACCTGCTGGCGCTGGAGAACGCTCCGGGAACGCTCGCCATGACCACCGGGAGGGTCCAGGAGGACGCCCCGGTCGTCCTGCGCACCCCGGACGGCAGGAAGCGCTGGCTCGACATCACCGCCGTGCCCCTGCGCCGTTCCGACGGCCAGCCGCACGCCGCGGTCTCGTCCCTCACCGACGTCACCACCATCCGGGCGAGGGAGGCGGCGCTGCGGCGCAGCGAGGAGCAGTTCCGCCTCGCCATGGACCACACCCCCATCGGGTTCGCCCTCATCGATCTCGACGGACGGTTCGTCCGGGTCAACCGCGCGCTGTGCCGCCTCATCGGCTACCACGCCGACGACCTGCGCGACCGGACGCTGCAGGACCTCGCCCATCCCGACGACGTCGCGGAGCTGGCCCACCAGGTCCGCCGGATGCTCCGTGGTGAGCGGGACAGCGTGGAGCTGGAGAAGCGGTACCTGCGCTGCGGCACCGAGACGATGTGGGGGCTGCTGTCGATCGCCCTGGTCAGGGACGACAACGGGGCGCCGCTGTACCTCATCGTGCAGATCCAGGACATCACCGACTCGCGCAGGACCCACGACCTGCTCACCCACCTCGCCCTGCACGACCCGCTCACCGGGCTGCCGAACCGGACCCTGGTCCTCGACCGGATCCAGAAGGCGCTCGACCGGGGACGGCGCGCCGGCCGCAACGTCGCCGTGCTGTTCTGCGACCTGGACAACTTCAAGGTCGTCAACGACAGCATGGGCCACGAGCTCGGGGACGCCGTGCTGGTGGAGGTCTCCCGGCGGCTCACCAGGGCCCTGCGCTCCGGGGACACCGCGGGCAGGCTCGGCGGGGACGAGTTCGTCGTGGTCTGCGAGGACGTCGGGGACGAGCGGGAGGCGATCATCGTCGCCGAGCGGATGCAGACCGCCGTCGGTGCGCCGGCCACCGTGGCCGGGCGGGTCGTCGTCCCGACGATGAGCATCGGCATCGCCGTCTCCGCCTCGCCCGACATCGACCCGCTGACCCTGCTGCGTGACGCCGACACCGCGATGTACCGGGCCAAGGACCACGGGCGGGACCGGTGGGACATCGTCGACGTCGCGCTGCGTCGCCGGGCGATGGACCGGATGGACATCGAGCACTCGCTGCGCGAGGGGCTGGAGTCCGAGCAGTTCCTGCTGCACTACCAGCCGATCGTCGACCTGCGGACCAACCGGGTCGTCGGCAGGGAGGCACTGCTGCGCTGGCAGCACCCCGAGCGCGGGCTGCTGCCGCCGGACCAGTTCCTCCGGGTCGCCGAGGAGTCGGGGCTCATCGGCGAGATCGGCCGGTGGGTCCTGGAGCAGGCTGCGGTCACCGCTGCCGCGGCCGGAGGGGACAGCGGGTACGTCGCGGTCAACGTCTCCCCGCACCAGGTCGCCAGGCCGGGACTCGCCGAGGCGGTCGAGCAGGCCATGGGCCGGTCCGGGCTGCCGGCCGACCGGCTCGTCGTCGAGCTCACCGAGTCGGTCATGCTCAGCGCGGCTCCCGCGGCCCGGCGGGAGCTGGAGCGGCTCGACGAGCTCGGGGTGCGGATCGTCGTGGACGACTTCGGCACCGGGTTCTCGGCGCTGTCCTACCTCCGGGACCTCCCGGTGTCCGGGATCAAGGTGGACCGCAGCTTCACCGCGGGCCTGGGGACGGACCACCAGTGCGAGCGGATCGTCGAGGCCCTCACCGGGCTGGGCAGAGGGCTCGCGGTCGACGTGGTCGTCGAGGGCGTCGAGACCGACCTGCAGCGGGCGCTCCTGTCGACCATCGGCTGCGAGCACGCCCAGGGCTACCTCTTCGGCCGTCCGGTGCCCGAGTTCGGCTGACCCGCTCGGTGCGACGCCGGGGCCGGCGTCCGGTCACCCCGTCCCACCCGGCTCAGGAGGGGAACGGCGGACCGTCGAGGGGGGTCCAGTCCTGGATGCCCTGGCCGAGCACGAGCAGGTCCGCGAGGAGGACGAGGGCGAGGAAGCCCACGAGCACCCACGCGGACCAGGTGCTGCCGGTCAGGCTGCCGACGGCGGTACGGGCCCCCCTGCGGACCGAGCTACCGCCCGGCCCCCACCAGGCGACGATCAGGGCAACCAGCCCACCGCAGACGAGGAACCCCGGACGGGTCGGATCCAGGGCACTCCAGTCGATCTCCTGCCCCTCGACCAGTTCCCCCTGACTCCGGATCACCGCCAGCGAGAGCACGGTGAAGATCCCGAGGAGGATCGGCAGGACCAGGGCGGAGACGGTGGCGAGACCGGAGGTGACCACCCGCCAGGGCAGGGCCAACGCGACCACGGTCGCGTCGTTGGGCCGTGCCCCGTACTGCCGTCTCCGCATCATCAACGCCATCGAGCTGCGGTCGACGACCCGGAGCGCGGTGAGGCACACCGCCGCCAGCACCATGGCCCACACCGGAGCGATCGCCACGGTCAGGGAGCCGATGACCAGCAGGGCGGCCACCACCCAGTGATGCAGGTCGCGCCGGCCGCCGGGACCGGCGGGGCCGGTCGCCTGGTGGTGGGGAGGAGCGGGACGGCCGGACGACGCGGCACCGGGGGACGCCGGGTAGCCGGGATAGCCGGCTGCCGGGTAACCGGGATCCGGGTACCCGGACGCCGGGTACCCGGATCCCGGATAGCTGTGCCCCTGGTACCCGGGGGGCTGGTACCCGGGGGGCTGGTACCCGGGCGCCTGGTAGGCGTGGCCCGGGTACGCCTGTCCCGGGTAGCCGGCCGGTGCCGGGTGGGCGGAGGCGCCTCCCGGGTAAACCACCTGCTGCCCTGGCTGCGCGGGGTAGGCGGCCGGTGGAGCCGCCTGCCGGGCCGCCGGGTAGGGCTGCTGGTACCCCGGCTGCGGAGCGGACGGCCGGTTGGCGACCGGCGCGGGGGGCGGGGGCACCCGGGTGGTCACCTCGGGCGCGGGAGCCCGGGTCGTCGCCTCCGGCGGAGGCACCCGAACGGTGAGGTCGGGCGCGGGAGCCCGGGTGGTCGCCTCCGGCGGAGGCACCCGAACGGTGACGTCGGGCGCGGGAGCCCGGGTGGTCGCCTCCGGCGGAGGCACCCGAACGGTGAGGTCAGGCGGGGGCACCCGGGTGGTCGCCTCCGCGGCCGGGGCGCCTCGGCCGACCTCGGGTGGGGGGACCCGGGTGGTCAGCGCCTCGGCGAGCCGGGCTGGAGCGTTCGCCGAGCCGTTGAGCAGCAGACCGGCGAGCTCGTCCCCCGAGGGCCTGTCCGTGGGATCGACGGTGAGCGCCGCCCTGATCGCGGACAGGAGCGGTTCCTCGACCCCGTCCAGATCGACCTGGCCGCGGCGCACCCGGTCCATGACCACCTCGACGGGGCCCTTGCCGAAGGGCGGGCGACCGGTCACGGCGTAGGTCAGCGTCGCCCCGAGACCCCACCAGTCGGCCGCCGGGGCCACGTCCTCCCCGTTGCACAGCTCGGGCGACAGGTAGCCGGGGGTACCCATGACCAGCCCGGTCATGGTGATCCGCACCTCGTCGACGATGTGGGCGATCCCGAAGTCGATGAGCACCGGACCGTCCGGGACCAGCATGACGTTGGGCGGCTTGACGTCGCGGTGGACCACTCCCGCCGCGTGGATGGTCATCAGGGCGTCGGCCAGCTCGATCCCGAGCTCGACGACCTCCTCCTGTGGCAGCGGCCCCTCCGCGTCGATGCGGGAGTCCAGGGTCCGGCCCGGGACGAACCGGGTGACCAGGTACGGCGGGTCCGCCTCGATGTCGGCGTCGATGACCTCGGCGACCCGTGGGTGTCGGACCCAGCTCAGCGTGCTGAACTCGCGGGCCAGCCGCAGCCGGGCCTTGGGGTCGGCCGCGACGTGGGTGCGCAGCAGCTTGAGGGCGACCTCGCGGCCCGCCGGGTCGAGGGCGAGGTGAACGACCCCCATGCCGCCCTCGCCGAGTCTCCGCACCAACCGGTACGGCCCGACGGTCCTGGCATTCTGCTGCCCACCATCGGCCGTCATGTCCCTCACGGTAAGGCACGCCGTCCCGGCGTTCGGTTCCCTCGTCCGGTTCGGCACCGAACCGGTGGAGCGGCCTGGTCCCCGTCTCCCCGGGTCACCCGGGCATGACCAGGGCGATCGCGAGGGCGAGGACCAGGAGGTGACCGGTTGCCGCCGTCCAGGTCCGCCCCCACCCGCCGAGGGCCCTGCCGGCCGTCGCCCCTGCCACGGCCAGCACGAGCTGCCAGGCCAGGGAGCCGACGCCGACCCCGAGGACGAAGAGCGCGGCACCTCCCCATCCGCCGAGCCGGTCGCCGAGCCCTGCCGCGAGGGAGACGAAGTACACGGCGGTGAGCGGATTCACCGCCGTGAGCCCGACGAAACGCCAGAACGACCGCACCGCCGGGCGACGGCCCTCGACGCCGCCCCGGACGACCGCCCCCGCCGGACCCGCCGGACCGTCATCCGGTGCAGCCGGGAGGACGCCGTCCTGGCCGCCCTCGGGCCCGGACCGGGTGGGACGGCGCAACCGGGACAGGCCCCGCAGGGCGACGGCGGCCAGCACGGCACCGGCCACCCACCGGACGACGGTCTCCCGCCCGTGCAGCGCGGCGGCGACCCCCGTGCCCGCGGTGACGGCGAGCGCCGCGTAGCTGAGATCCACCGCGGCGACCCCCACGGCCCCGCCCACGGCGATCGACCGGCCGTGCAGGAGCCCCTCCTGGAGCAGGAGGACCCCGATGGCCCCCAGCGGGACGGCGACGGCGAGTCCGGCGACGATGCCGGCGACCCCGGCTCCCACCAGTCCGTGCACGGCGTCGAGCCTGCCCGACCGGATGCCCCCGCCGCAGCCGGGTATTCCCGCCACCACCCGCGCCACGCCCCTGCCCGCACCCCCAACCCCGCCCGTGACCGGTGGCGAAACGGGGTCATTTCAGAGTTTTGAGCCCCATTGGCCACCGGTCGAGGGTCGAGGTGGGGCAAGAGCGGGACGGCGAGGGGCGGGGCGGGGCGGGGTCAGCCGGTGATGTAGGCGGTCAGGTGGTCCCGCTCGCTCTGCAGCTCCTCGATCCGGTACTTGACGACGTCGCCGATGCTGACGATCCCGCACATCCTGCCGTCGGCGACCACGGGAACGTGACGGAACCGGTGCTCGGTCATCTCGACCATGAGGTCCTCGATGCTGGCCTCGGGAGCGCAGGTGTGCACGTCCGCCGTCATGATCGAGCCGACCTGGCGGTCGAGCAGGGCTGCGCCCTCACGCTGCATCCCCCGCACCACGTCCCGCTCGCTGACGATGCCGGCGATCCCGCCGTCCTCCCCTGCCACGACGATCGCGCCGATGCGGTTCTCCGCGAGCCGGTCGAGCAGAGTCCGAACGTCCTCCTCGGGACCGATGGTCACCACCAGGTCCCCCTTGCCCCGGAGCACGTCACTGATCCTCATCAGTCGCCACCTCCCACGCTCGACGTCGATGACGCACGATCCCTCGACGGTACGGTAAGCAGAACCAATGTGACTAGTGACACCTCCGGCGTCGGACCGACGGCCTCCACCCCGGAGGTCCCCCGGGAGATCAGGCGATCGGGAGATCAGGCGAGGACCGGCACGGCCCCGGTGGAGGCCCGCACCACCAGCTCGGGACGGAAGACGTACTCCGCCCGGGGTGCCGGGATCCCGGCGATCTCGTCGAGCAGGGCCCGCACCGCCGCCGCGGCCATGGCGGTCACCGACTGGCGGATCGTCGTCAGCGGCGGGTCGGTGAACCCGACGAGCAGGGAGTCGTCGTAACCGACCACCGACACGTCCTCCGGCACCCGCAGCCCCCTGGCCCGGATCGCCCGCACCGCACCCAGCGCCATGAGGTCCGAGCCGCACACGATCGCGGTGCATCCGGCGTCCAGCAGCCGGTCGGCGGTGACCCCGCCGCCCTCGACCCCGAACAGGGAGCTGCCCACCAGCGGGGTGACGTCCTCGACGCCGAGCAGCCGGTGCATGACGTCCCGGAACCCGGCCAGCTTGCGGATCACCGGGACGAACCGGTCGGGACCGACCGCCAGGCCGATCCGGGTGTGCCCGAGCGCCACCAGGTGGCCGACGGCCAGGTCCATGGAGGCCACGTCGTCGTTGCTGATGAAGGGGGCGTCCACCCCCTCGGCGTACCCGTTGACGAAGACCAGCGGCAGGCCGCGCTCGCGCAGCCGGACGTAGCGGGCGGGATCGGCGGTGGCGTCGGCGTGCAGCCCGGAGACGAAGACGATCCCGGAGACCCCGCGGTCGAGGAGCATCCGGACGTGGTCGTCCTCGTGGATCCCCCCGGGGAGCTGGGTGCACAGCACCGGGGCGTAGCCGTTGCGGGCCAGGACCGACTCCACAGCCTGGACGAACGCGGGGAACACCGGGTTGTCCAGCTCCGGGATGACCAGCCCGACCAGCCCGTTCGGACGCTGTCGCAGCCGCGACGGCCGCTCGTAGCCCAGGACGTCCAGGGTGGTCAGCACCGCCTGGCGGGTCTCGTCGGAGACCCCCGGCCTGCCGTTGAGGACCCTGCTGACGGTCGCCTCGCTCACCCCGGCATGGACGGCGATGTCCGCCAGACGAGCGCGCATGGCGGCCACGCTACCGCCGCGATTGCAAGAAAACGACAGGTCTTGCAGAACCTTGCTGCACCCGGGGGACCTCCTCGCCACCCCCGGCACCCCGCTCCGGGACACGCCGGTCCCACCTGGGCACCTCGAATCGTGACCTTGGAACCCTTGTCCGGTCGTCCGGCACCTGTGAGGATGCTTGGCGGCTCCGGTCCCGACCGGGGTCGCTTCACCGATCCACCGGGGCCGCCACCGTGGTGGTCCCGCACCACCCTCCACTCGGATCGTCCGGCACGTTCCTGCCGGTGAAGGGATGCCTTTTCATGGCTACCGTGACGTTCGACAAGGCCACCCGGATCTACCCGGGCTCGACCAAACCCGCCGTCGATTCGCTCGACCTGAAGATCGAGGACGGCGAGTTCCTCGTTCTCGTCGGCCCCTCCGGCTGCGGCAAGTCCACCTCCCTGCGCATGCTCGCCGGTCTGGAGGACATCAACGCGGGCCGCGTCTTCATCGGCGCCCGCGACGTCACCCCGGTCCCGCCGAAGGACCGCGACATCGCGATGGTCTTCCAGAGCTACGCGCTCTACCCGCACATGACGGTCGCCGACAACATGGGCTTCGCGCTCAAGATCGCCGGTGTGCCGAAGAGCGAGATCCGCCAGCGGGTCATGGAGGCCGCGAAGATCCTCGACCTGACCCAGTACCTCGACCGCAAGCCGAAGGCCCTCTCCGGTGGTCAGCGGCAGCGCGTCGCGATGGGCCGGGCCATCGTCCGGAAGCCCCAGGTCTTCCTCATGGACGAGCCGCTGTCGAACCTCGACGCCAAGCTGCGGGTGTCCACCCGTACCCAGATCGCCTCGCTGCAGCGCCGCCTCGGCGTCACCACGGTCTACGTGACGCACGACCAGATCGAGGCCATGACCATGGGCGACCGGGTCGCGGTGCTCCAGGACGGTCTCCTCATGCAGGTCGGCACCCCGCGGTACCTCTACGAGCACCCGGACAACGTGTTCGTCGCCGGCTTCATGGGCTCCCCGGCCATGAACCTGCTCGACATGTCGATCGTCGACGGCGGCGTGCTCCTCGGTGACATCGTGTGGCCCGTCGACCGGAGCATCCTCGCCAAGACCACCGGCAGCAAGATCACGGTCGGGATGCGGCCGGAGGACCTCGAGATGGCCGAGCACGGCATCGCCGTCCAGGTCGACCTCGTCGAGGAGCTGGGCGCGGACGCCTACATCTACGGCCGCCTGGTCGGCACCGATGTCCCGATCATCGCCCGCGCCGACGGGCGTCGTCCCCCGCACAAGGGCTCGACCGTCCACCTGCGGCCCAAGCCCGAGCACGTCCACCTGTTCGACACCGCGAGCGGGCTGCGGCTCGGCGCCTGACAGCTGATCGGGAAGGGCCGGCGCACCGGGTTGGTGCGCCGGCCCTTCCCGTTCCCGTCGCCGCCCGCACCGACCCCACCGGCAGGACCGCGCCCGTACCGTCCCCGCAGGCAGCGCCGCAGCCACACCCGCGCCGTCCGCACCGGCCGGGCCGCACCCGCACCATCCCGCCCGGGCCTCGTCCATCCCCCGGCACACGGCCCGTCCTCGGGGCACAATGGGCGCCGATGTCCCAACGCCTGCAGATCACCGCCGCCGACCCCGATCCCGCCCTGCTGCTCGACCTGCCCTGGCAGGTCCCCCTGGAGGCGTGGCCCAAGGACCGGCTCGCCGCGCTGCCCCGGGGGATCTCCCGGCACATCGTCCGCTTCGTGCGGATCGCCGGCTCCGTCGTCGCCGTCAAGGAGATCCACGAGGATCTGGCCCGGCGCGAGTACGGCCTGCTCTGGTCGCTGCGCCGGCTGGACCTGCCGTGCGTCGAGCCGGTCGGTGTCGTCACCGGCCGGATGACCCCGGACGGGACGCCGCTCGACCCGGCCCTGGTCACCCGGCACCTGCAGTTCTCGCTGCCGTACCGGGCCCTGTTCTCCCAGGCGCTGCGGATCGACACCGCCGCGCGGCTGGTCGACGCGCTCGCCGTGCTGCTCGTCCGGCTGCACCTCACCGGCTTCTACTGGGGTGACGTGTCGCTGTCCAACACGCTCTTCCGCCGGGACGCCGGCGCCTTCGCCGCCTACCTCGTGGACGCCGAGACGGGCGAGCTGCACGACCGGCTCTCCCGGGGCCAGCGGGAGTACGACCTGGAGCTGGCCAGGATGAACATCGCCGGTGAGCTCATGGACCTCCAGGCCGGGGACCTGCTCGACGAGACCATGGACCCGATCGAGCTCAGCGGCCTCATCTGCGAGCGGTACCAGCGGCTGTGGGGAGAGCTGACCGCACCCGAGTCGTTCCGGGGCGTCGAGCGCTGGCGGGTCGACGCCCGGATCCGCCGGCTCAACGAGCTCGGCTTCGACGTCGGAGAGCTGCAGATCAGCACCGACCTCGACGGGACCTCGGTCATGATCGAACCGAAGGTCGTCGACGCCGGACACCACTCGCGTCGGTTGTTCCGGCTCACCGGGCTGGACGTCGAGGAGAACCAGGCCCGCCGCCTGCTCAACGACCTCGACACCTACCGGGCGGAGACCGGGCGCCAGGCCGAGGACGAGGAGCTCGTCGCCCACGAGTGGGTCCAGGAGTGCTTCGAGCCGGTCGTCAGGGCCGTCCCGAGGGACCTCCGCGGCAAGCTGGAGCCCGCGGAGATCTACCACGAGGTCCTCGTGCACCGCTGGTACCTGTCGGAGAACCGCGGGCATGACGTCGGGCAGGCGGAGGCCGTCCGCAGCTACATCGACCAGGTGCTCGTGCACAAGCCCGACGAGGCGGCCGTGCTCGGCGTGGACACCCACGAGCTCCCGCTCGTCGCCGACCAGTGACCGCACCACCCCGGGGTCGCCGCGGGGTGGTGCCCCCGGCACTCGTCGCCTCAGCCCGCTGATCGGTACCCGCGGGAGGACGCGACGACCCACGGGACAGGGACCACGGGACAGGGACTAGTCGTGCGGTGACCGGTGCCGGGCGACCTGGTAGAGGGCGACGCCCGCGGCGACCCCGGCGTTGAGCGACTCGGTGCCCGCCGCCATCGGGATCGCGGCGACGAGATCGCAGGTCTCGCGCACCAGCCGGGACAGGCCCCGCCCCTCGGAGCCGACGACGAGGACGATCGGCCCCGTGGCGACGTCGAGGTCGGGAAGGGTGAGGTCGGCGTCGGCGTCGAGCCCGACGGCGAAGCAGCCAGCCTTCTGGAGGTCGACCAGGGTCCTGGTGAGGTTGGCGGCCCGGGCCACCGGGAGCCGCGCGGCCGCACCGGCGGAGGCCTTCCAGGCCGCGGCCGTCATCCCGGCGGAGCGCCGCTCCGGGATGACCACCCCGTGCCCGCCGAAGGCTGCGGTGGAGCGGATGATCGCGCCGAGGTTCCGGGGATCGGTGACCCCGTCGAGGGCGACGAGCAGCGGAGCCTGCCCCGCCGCGAGCGCGGCGTCGAGCAGATCCGCCGGGTGGGCGTAGTCGTACGCCGGGACCTGCAGCACCAGGCCCTGGTGCACCGCCCCGCCGGTGATCCGGTCCAGGTCCGTCCGGGACGCCTCGAGCAGCGGGACCCCGAGCTCGGCGACGGTCGAGAGTGCCTCCTTGACCCGGTCGTCGGAGTCCACCCGGCTCGCCACCAGCAGCGCCTTCACCGGCACGCCCGCGCGGAGAGCCTCGACGACGGCGTTGCGTCCGGCGACGACCTCGGTCGCCGCCGAGCCACGCCGCCCGCCGGCGCGACCGGGCTGACCGCCGGTGCGACCGGTACCGCGATCACCGGCCCGCCCGCCGCCACGACCGGTGCTGCGATCGCCGGTGCGCCCCGCGGGCTGGCTGCCGGGCACCCCGCCACCGCGCGACGCACCGCCGCGCGGCGCCGATCCGCTCGCTGCCGCCCGCTCGGCCGCTGCCGCCCGTCGGGCCGCCGGATGCCCGGTACGGTCCTGCGCCTTCGGCGTCGGGCCCTTGCCCTGCAGGCCCTTCGACCGCTGCCCGCCGGTGCCGACGACCGCGCCCTTCTTCGAGCCCGGCTTCCGCACCGCCCCGCGCCGACTCGAGTTACCGGCCACCGGCTCCGCCCTCTCCCTCACCGGAGGCGAGCGTCCAGCGCGCGCCGTCCGGGGTGTCCTCCACGACCACGCCCGCGGCGGTCAGCCGATCCCGGATGGCGTCGGCGGTCGCCCAGTCCCTGAACTTCCGGGCCGTCGCCCTCGCGTCGAGCTCCGCGCGGACCAGCGCGTCGAGGGCCTCGCTCAGCCGCGCGTCCCCGCCGTCGTCGCCGACCCGCCAGTGCGGGTCGAGCGGGTCCAGCCCGAGCACGTCGCTCATCGCCCGGACGGCGAGCGCTGCCGCCTGCGCGCCGGCGGGGTCGCCGTCGGCCAGTGCCCTGTTGCCCTCCCGGACCGTCTCGTGCACGACGGCCAGCCCGGCGGGGGTGCCCAGGTCGTCGTCCATGGCCGCGGTGAACGCCTCCGGCAGGACGACGGCGGCGAGTTCCGCGCCGCCGGCCTCCCGCACCGCGGGACGGACCTCGGCCGCCCGCAGCACGAAGCCCTCGATCCGCTCGAACGCCGTGGTCGCCTCGGCCAGCGAGTCGTCGCCGACCTCGATGTTCGACCGGTAGTGCGGGGTGGCGAGCAGGTAGCGCAGCACCACCGGCCGCACCCGGGCGGTGAGCGCCTCGACGCTCATGACGTTGCCGAGGGACTTGCTCATCTTCTCCCCGGCCATCACCACCCAGGCGTTGTGCAGCCAGTACCGGGCGAAGCCGTCGCCCGCAGCCCTGGACTGCGCCTGCTCGTTCTCGTGGTGCGGGAAGCGCAGGTCCAGTCCACCGCCGTGGATGTCGAACTCGGCGCCGAGGTAGCGGGTGGCCATCACCGAGCACTCCAGGTGCCAGCCGGGACGCCCGCGCCCCCACGGCGTCGGCCAGGAGGCCGTCGCCGGCTCGTGCGGCTTCGCCGCCTTCCACAGGGCGAAGTCCCTCGGGTCGCGCTTGCCGCGTGGTTCGGCGTCCTCCGCGGGCTCCATGTCCGCCACCGACTGCCGGGTCAGCTCGCCGTAGCCGGGGAAGGACCGGACGTCGAAGTAGACGTCCCCGGAACCGTCCTCGGCGAGGTAGGCGTGGCCGCGGTCGATCAGCCGCTGGATCAGGTCGACCATCTCGGTGGCGTGCCCGGTGGCCCGCGGCTCGTAGCTGGGTGGCAGCACGTTGACGGTCGCGTACGCCGCCGCGAACTCGCGCTCGTGGAGGAAGGCGTGCGCCCACCACTCCCGGCCCGCCTCCGCCGACTTCGCGAGGATCTTGTCGTCGATGTCGGTGACGTTGCGGACCAGGGTCACCTCGTACCCGCTGCGGACCAGCCAGCGCCGCAGGACGTCGAAGGCGACCTGCGCCCGGAGGTGACCGATATGGGGGGAGGACTGCGGGGTGGCGCCGCAGACGTAGATGCCGGCTCTGCCCTCGACGAGCGGGACGAACTCCCGCACCTGCCGGGAAGCCGAGTCATAGAGGCGCACACTCACCCGATCAGGCTACCGGCGCCAGGAGGTGGCGTCGGCCGAACCTCGTCCGGTCCCGGACCTCCAGGACGCGCGTCGGGTCAGAACCGGCCGCGCTTGAGCCGCCAGCGGGCGACGAGGAACAGGCCGACGCCGACCAGCATCGGCACCAGCCCGGCGTTGACCAGCTCGTGCCGCCAGCCGGCCGGGCCGAGCAGCCCGGCGCCGAGCAGCACCACCGCGACGACCAGTGCCGCCGACCAGCCGCCGAACACGAGGTCGCGGCGGAGCAGGGTGAGCGCGTAACGGCGCAGCCCGACCGGCATCCGCCGGTACTGCCGGACGCCCAGCACCACCGCGACCGCGACGATCGCGGCGAAGACCAGGCCGAGCACCCGGGGCACCGGACTGCCCTCGGACAGGTTCCTGGCCACCCTGGCGAAGACGACGAACACCACCCACACCCCGACGTGCCCGTACATGAGCATGGCGACGAGGGCGATCCGCAGGTTCCGCCGCGGGATCTCCTCCGTCGGGTCGGCGGAGGCCGCCCTGGCGAACCCGTCCGCCGCGGCGCGGATGTTGCCGGCCCGGCCGTCGAGCAGGGCCAGGTTGTTGATGGCCTGCGCGTCGCCCGGATTCAGGCGCAACGCCTCGGCGAACGCCCGGCGGGCCGTCGCGGCGTCCAGGTCCATGGCGGCGACCCCCATGGCGAGGTGCGAGGCCGACTCGTAGGGGGCGAGGTGGACGGCCTGCCGACCCGCCTCCCACGCCTCGGTCCTTGCGGCGGGGACGTCCGAGCCGGACATGGCCAGCTGAACCCACGCCGGCCAGCTGAACGGCTCCAGCCTGGTGGCCTCCCGCGCCGCCGCCGCCGACTCCTCGAACCGCCCCGCCGCCTGGAGCACGATCGCCCGGATCCGGTGCGCGTACTCCGAGGACGGGTCCGCCGCCACCGCCCGGTCGGCCACCGCGACGGCCGCCGCCGGATCCCCCTCGCCGAGGACGGCGCGGGCCAGCAGGGACAGCGCGTCGGCGTCCCCCGGCTCGGCGACGGTGAGGGCGGTCGCCCGCCGTCGCGCCTCGGCGTACCGCCCGGTGCTCAGCAGGTTCTCGATGTCGACCACGTTCCGGTCCTGGGCGGCTCCGGCCTCGACGGGCCCAGGGCCGCCCCCGGTCCCGCCGATGCCGTCACCGTCAGCGCTCATCGCCGGACCGCCTCACAGTCGCTTGATCTTCTTCAGGTACTGGCGCAGCTCGGCGTAGGTGCCGTCGTCGTCGGCGAACAGGACGACGTTGCGGGCGACATCGAACCACGGCCCCATGGACGGATGGACCTCGCGGATCGCCGTGTCGAGGTCCTGCATCCCGATCATGCGGACCTGCCCGGTGCGGACGCCGTCGACCAGGGCCCGCTCGGCCGCGCCCTCGCAGATGTGCGCGATGTCGGCCCCGGAGTACCCGTCGGTCGCCCTGGCCAGCCTGCGCAGGTCGATCCCGGCGACCGGCCGGTCCCGCAGGTGGTGCCGGAAGACCCCCTCCCGGGCTGCGGCGTCCGGCGGGAGCACGAGCAGGGTCCTGTCGAGCCGGCCCGGTCGGCGTAGCGCCTCGTCGACGTCCCACGGGTGATTCGTCGCGGCGAGGACGAACACCCCCTCGTTGAGCCCGTCGACGCCGTCCAGCTCCGCCAGCAGCTGGGTGACCGCGCCCCGGGTGGCCGAGGCCCTGGTCTGGGAACGCTTCTGGCCGAGCGCGTCGATCTCGTCGAGGAAGACGACGCAGGGTGCCTCGCGCCGGGCGAGGGAGAACAGCTCGTGGACGTTCCGCTCGCTGGAGCCGACCCACATGTCGAGGATGTCGGACAGGGTGACCGCGATGAACCGGGCACCGAGCTCGCCGGCGACGGCCCTGGCGATGAAGGTCTTCCCGCACCCGGGCGGGCCGTAGAGCAGCAGGCCGCCGCGCAGGCTCTTGCCGTACAACCGGCGCAGCTCCGGATTGCGCATGGGGGCGAGGAAGGCCAGCTCCAGGCGTTCCTTGACGTGGTCCATGCCGGCGACGTCGGCGAGCCGCACCGTGGCCCGTTCGACCTCCCACGCGTCCAGCGGCACCTGCTCCTGGCCGGGGTCCTCGTCACCGTCGCCGACGAACATCGGCGGCAGGACGGCCCCGAGGTCCTCCTCGGCCGCGCCCCAGTCGAACCCGGGCTCACCCATCCGCGGCTCGGCGGCGTCCTGGCCGGTGGTCCCGCTCTCTCCGGCGACCTCCTGCGTCGGCTGGTCGCCGTCCCGCCCCTGGCCCGCCTCCGGCCCGGACTCAGCCGGCACCGGCCCTGGCTGTGCGATCGGCTGCTGGGCGACAGCCCGGGTCATGAAGGCCCGCGCGGCGTGGTCGGTCGGCGCCTTCTGCAGGGCGACGGCACCCTCGGCGACGGCCTCGTCGCCGCGCCCCGCGGCGAGCAGCTGCTCGGCGAGGTGGAGCCGCAGCGGGACGTCGTCCGGTGCCGCCATGACGGCGCGTCTCAGGCTGGCCAGCAGGGGCGGCTCGTCGTCCGGGCGGTGCACAGTCACGCAGGGGAGGGTAGCGACCTCCCCGGCGCCTCGGTCACCGAACCACGCGAGCGTCACCTTCGGCTCGGCGCCGGAAGCGCGCCCGGAACGCGTCGCGGCAGGTCAGGTACGGGTCACGTGCGGGTCAGGTGCGGGTCAGGCCGTGCCGGAGACCGTTCCGGGCCGCGACGACCAGAGCCGTCGCGATGGCGGCGACCCCCTCGTCCCGGCCGGTGAGGCCGAGCCCGTCGGCCGTGGTGGCCGAGACGGTGACCGGACACCCGCACGCGGCCGAAAGGGTCGCCTCCGCCTCGCCCCGGCGCGGCCCCAGTTTCGGCCGGTTTCCGATCACCTGGACGGCGACGTTCCCGACCTCGAACCCCGCGTCCCGCACCCGCCGGACCGTCTCGGCCAGCAGCGCGGTTCCCGAGGCCCCCGCCCAGGCGGGATCCGCCGTCCCGAACTGGCAGCCGATGTCCCCCAGCCCCGCGGCGGACAACAGCGCGTCGCAGCAGGCGTGTGCCGCGACGTCCGCGTCGGAGTGACCGGACAGCCCGACCTGCCCCGGCCAGTCGAGCCCGGCGAGGCGCATCGGCCGGTCGGAGCCGGGCGGCGCGAACGCGTGCACGTCCACCCCGATCCCGGTCCTCGGCAGGGCGGGTGTCCCCTCCCGGCACTCTCCCGTGGTGCCCCCCGCTCCGTTCACGGGATCACCTGGACCTTCCGCCCGACGCCGGCTCGCACCCGCTGCACGGCGGCCGGGTACTCGGCGAGCGGCAGCCGGTCGCTGATGAGCAGGTCGGGGTCGACGACACCGGCGACGAACAGCTCGGCAGCCCGGTCGAAGCTGTGCAGGACGGCCAGCGAGCCCACGATCGTGATCTCGTGGCTGTACACCCGGTGCGGGGAGAACCGGGCCGTCGCCCCCTCGCCGGCCACCCCGAACTGCAGGAAGGTGCCGCCCTTGCCCACCCGGGTGATCCCGTCCTCGATGGCCTCGACGACCCCGGTGCAGTCGATGACCGCGTCCCAGCCCCGCGGCCGGTCGAGCTGCGCCGCGTCGGTCACCGCCCCGGTGCAGCCGAGGACCCTGGCCGCCTCCAGCCGGGCCGGGTTGACGTCGACGACGTCGACGCTCACCGCTCCCGCCCGCATCGCCAGAGCCGTCATGATCAGGCCCATGGTGCCGGCGCCGTAGACGAGGTAGTGCTCGGCCAGCGAGGACCGCAGGACGTCGTACCCGCGGACGGCGCAGGACAGCGGCTCGACGAGAGCCGCGTCGGCGGTCCGGATGCCCTCCGGCAGCCGCACGCAGTTGGCTGCCGGGACGGCCACGTACTCCGCGGCGGCGCCCGCGACGCTCACCCCCACGGCGTTCCAGCGCTCGCAGAAGGTGAACCGACCCCGGCGGCAGTAGTGGCAGTCGCCGCACGGCAGCGAGGGGTCGACGGCGACCTGATCACCGACGGCGGGCCGCAGCCCGCGGCGTCCCCCGGACCCTGAGCCGCCGGCCGGATCCCCTGAGCCGACCTCCGACCCGACGGCGACCACCTCGCCCGCGAACTCGTGCCCCGGCACGATCGGCAGCGCCGGGGCGAACTCCCCGTCGAGGATGTGCAGGTCGGTGCCGCAGATCCCGCACCCGGAGACGGCGACGACCACCTCTCGCGGGCCGGGGACCGGATCGTCGACGGTCGTGACCTCGACCTCCCCCGGACCGGTGATGACGGCTGCCCTCATCGCACCCTCCTCGACACGACCGTGTTCCCGGTCACAAGTCTCCCCGCGGGGACCGGAACCGATCAGGCCGTCCCCGACCGGGATCGACGGTACCCGCGACCCGGAGCACGTCCGGACGGCCTCCGCGATGACGTCCTCGGTGCTCGCCGGCACCCCCTTCCCTGCCCGTCACGCAGCCGGGAGGGCCCGTCGCCCACCGGCGACGGGCCCTCCCGGTCCGAAGAGATCAGCTCACCGCCACCGCGTCGGTTGCGGAGGACCCGGCGAAGGACGAGTTGCCGGCGTAGGTGAGCTTCCAGGTGCCGCTGTTCCACACCTTCGTCTGGTAGAAGACGAACCCTGTCGAGGTGGTCGTCGTCCCCTTGAGCAGCCAGTTCGTGCTGCCGCTCTTCTTGAAGTAGACCCGGACGGTCCCGGTGACCCCCTTGGAGTCGAGGGTGGCGTCGGAGATCCGGCCCACGACCCGCACCGTGCCGCCGGCCTTCACCGGCTCGGGGGTCACGTCGACCTGGGTGCGAGTGGGCAGCCGCGGCGGGACGTAGACCAGCCGGTTCGGGGAGCCCTTCCGATCGCCGACCTTGCCGGTGGTGGCCAGGCGGACGACGGCCTGCTGGGCGTACTCCGCGCTGACCGAGGTGTGCTTCGAGAGGTAGACCGCCACCGCACCGGCGACGTGCGGGGACGCCATCGACGTCCCGGAGATCGTGTTCGTCGCGGTGTTGGAGGTGTTCCACGCGGACTTGATCAGAGCGCCGGGGGCGAACAGGTCGACCGCGGAGCCGTAGTTGCTGAAGTCGGACCGGGTGTCGCTCACCGGATTGGACGAGCTGTACCGGTTCCCGACCGAGCCGACGGTCAGCGCCTGCTGGGTGTCGGCCGGCGAGTTCAGCCCGGCGTCGTGGCCCTCGTTCCCGGCCGCGACGACCATGGCGACGCCCTTGTCCACCGCGTTGGTCACCGCGAGGTTGAGCGGCGCGTAGTAGGAGCCGCCGAGGCTCATGTTGGCGACCGCCGGCTTCTTGGCGTGGGCTGCGACCCAGTCGACCCCGGCGATGACCCCGGACGTGCTGCCGCTGCCGGAGTCGTCGAGCACGCGCACCGCGACGAGCTTGACCGACTTGGCGACGCCGTAGGTCTTGCCGCCGATGGTCCCGGCGACGTGGGTGCCGTGCCCGTTGCCGTCCTGCCCGTTCCGGCCGTCGCCGATGGCGTCGTAGCCGACCGACGCCCTGCCGCCGAACTCCGAGTGCGAGGTCCGGATCCCGGTGTCGATGACGTAGGCGTGCACGTTGGAGGCGCTGCTCGAGTACTGGTACTTCTGGTTCACCCCGGTGCGCTGGTCGATCCGGTCGAGGCCCCAGAAGGTGTTCGGGGGTGCCGGCACGGGCTGGGTGACGACGTTCGCCTTCATCACCCCGTCGGCCCACACGCTGCGCACCTGCGGGTCGGCCGCGATGCGCTCGGCCTGCTTGACCGAGCCGCGGAAGGCGAACCCCTTGAGGGCGGTGGTATAGGCGAAGGTGAGCTTCACCCCGGTCCTGCCGACGAGGTCCCTGGTCTCCGCGGCCGGGTCGACCCCCGGCTTGAACGTGACGACGTAGGAGCCCGACACCACGGCTCCCCGTGGCTGCATGATCTGGACCTCGGCTGCACCGGCCGAGGCCGCCGTCATCCCGGTGAGGGCGGCGAGGACCGAGAGTGCGAAGGCCGTCCGCCTGCGGACGGACACGCGCGACGTGGTCACCCGATGATCCTTTCGATGGGGGTCAGGGCGGGGAACCGCCCTGGAACGATCCCCGGCGGTTCGACGCCCGTGACCGTAGGAGGCGTCGGCGACCACCCGCCCACGTCCTTCGGGGGTGGTCCACCATTCGGCGGCCCCGACTCCGTCTTTCGGCGCAACGGTCTCCGGACGCCACCGGTCGGCCGATGTCGCCCTCGACGGGCGGGGCCGGGAACCGCCGACGGTTCCCGGCCCCGCCGTCCTCACCCGTCGACCGGCACCGGGGAGGCGATGCCCCGGTGCCGAGGGGTCAGCCCTTCCGCCAGACCACGGGAACGGTCGCCAGCCTCCCGCTCAGCCGGACGGTGCCGATGACGTCCCCGCGCTCGTTCATGGCCGTCGGGTTGCTGGTGTCGCAGGTGGTGACCCCGCCGAGGTCCGTCGGCGGGCCGTCTCCGTCCCAGATCACCCCGTGCTGGGCGATGCCGAGGGTCACGCTGCCGAGGACGGCACCGGCGTTGTTGACGGCCCGCGCGCTCCCTGACGTCGCACCGGCCGGGAGGGCGAGCACGGTGAGGGTGCCCGCGGCGTCCCACCGGAGAACCTGGGAGGTTCCGCTCCATCGGGTACCCACGACGGTCCCGGTGTCGTTGATGTCCTCCGGGTGGGCGGTCTCCCCCTCCGGCATCGGCAGCAGCCGCACCCCGGTGCGGACGGACCAGGTGAGGGCGGGTGAGGACCCGGTCACGGTCCCCCGGTTGTTGAGTGCCGCCACCGAGAAGTACCCGAGCTGCGGGTCCACGGTGATCCGGTGCGCCCTCCCCCGGCTGTCCCACAGCACCCGGGTGGAGGCGACGACGTCGGTGTCGGACGGCCCGGTGATGCTGCCGACGACCATGCCGGCCTCGTTGCTCTGGGAGGCGCGGCTGCTCGTGCCCCCGGCGAGATCCAGCACCCTGATCCTGCCCCTCGGGTTCCAGGCCACGGCCCTGTTCCGGCCCGCCGCGTCGGTGGCGTTGCCGAGGACCGTCCCGTCCCGGGCGATCCCGATCGCCGTGCTCCCGGTCCCGCCCGGCAGGGTGCCGAGGTCGGTGATCTGCCCGCCGGGGCTCCAGGTGACAGCGTGGGTCTCGGTCGATGCGACGTACGCGCTGCCGGCGATCACTCCCCTGTCGTTGATGTCGCTCGCCCAGCTCCCGGTGCCCTCGGGCAGGCCGCCGAGGTCGGTGACGACCCCGGTGCGGTCCCACCTCAGCGCGTGCCGTTGGCCGGCCGGGGTGAGGGCGGACCCGATGACGACACCCGAGTTGCCGATCGCCGTCACCTGCGGCTGCAGGTACCCCTCGGGAACGGCCAGCCGGGACATGGTCAGCCCGCCGGCCGGTGGCAGGGTGCAGGGCGACGGCGAGACCGTCCCGGTGCCCTCGGCGAGGGTGTTCACCGGTCCCGTCCAGCTGTTGCTGAACGGTGACCCACCGCCCCGGACGACGAAGTAGTACCAGGTCCCCGGGGTCAGTCCGGTCACAACGATGGTGCCGGAGCTCGCGCTCCCGTAGGCGGATGCCACCCCCGGGCCGTTCGGCGCGGTGCCCACCACGACCTGCGTCGGGTCCGTCCTGCCGCAGACGGAGCCGTAGGAGGTGTAGGAGAAGGTCAGGCTGGTGCTGGTCGCCGAGACGAACTCCCCCCGCGGCGGCGCGGGATCGCAGTAGGTCCTCGTCGTCGTCGTGGTGCGGGTGGTGGTGCGGGTGGTCGTCCCCGGCTGTCCCGTGGCCGACGTCGTCGTGGCGACCGGGACCGTCGTGGTCGTGACGGCGGTGGGTCCGACCTCCGTCGTGGTGAGTGCTGTCGTGGTGAGCGTGTCCGCCGTAGTGGTCGCGGCGGTCACGCCGCCCACCCCGAGGAGCAGGGCCGACACCGTGACGACTCCGGTGAGGAGGCCGACGACGGTGCTCCGGGACGTGCGGACGGTGCGTTGTGGCTTCACGAGCGCCCCCTTGCTGATGGCGTGGAACGGGAACCGGCACCCGCGGTGATGAATGTCCCCGAACGGCCGTGACCGACCCATATCCGGCGGTCGACGCCGACCACCCCTTTTCCGGAATACCTCTCATCACCGGAGAATGGGCAGACAATAGCGGGCGAATACCGGCATCTGATCGTCCTGAAGACGGATTTCCGACAGACCGGAAAACGGTGTCCGTTGGGGCACACTTTCGTCCTGCCGCGCGCGGTCGGATCGCCGCCCGACGGGGGACCGCTCGCCTACCCTCGGGGAGTGCCCGCCGCCCCCGACGCCCCCGACGCCCCCGCAGGCTCCCGCCCTCGCGCCCTCCGGACCGCCTTCGTGGTCCTCGCCGGAGGGAGCGGGACGCGGGTCGGGGCGGACCGCAACAAGGTGTACCTGGAGCTCGCCGGCAGGCACGTGATCTCCTGGTCGTTCCACTGGGCCGCGGCTGTCCCCGAGATCACCACCAGGCTCCTGGTCACCCGGCCGGTCGACATGGACCTGGCGGCCGAGGTCCTGCCCCGGGAGGTGGACGATGCCGAGGTCACGGTCATCGCGGGCGGAGCCACCCGACACGGTTCCGAGCGAGCCGCCCTCGACCACCTCGCGGACCGGATCCGGGCGGGCGACCTCGACCTCGTCGCCGTCCACGACGGCGCCAGGCCCCTCGCCGGGCCGGCGCTGCTGCGGTCGCTGATCTCGACGGCGGGCGAGCACGGTGCCGCGATCCCCGCCCTGCCCGCACCCGGAGTGCACCCCGTCGCCCCGGACGGATCACCGGCACCCGCGGCCGGCACCCGCCTGGTCCGCGTGCAGACCCCGCAGGTGGCCCGGGCCCTGCCCCTGCTCGCGGCCTACGACGCCGCCGAGCGGGCCGGCTTCACCGGGACGGACACCGCGAGCACGCTGGAACGGTTCTCGGACCTTCCGGTGGTCGTGGTCCCCGGGTCACCGCTGAACCTCAAGGTCACCTATCCCGGGGACCTCGGCCTGGCCGCCGAGGTACTGCGCCGTCACCCCCGGCTGCTCTGAGCCGGGAGTCCCTGCTCCGGTCCCGCTCCGGCCCGTCGTCGCCGACGGCGAGCACGGCCTCGGCCAGGGCGAGGTCCGCCACGGTGACGACGCGCACGTCGCCCGGAGGCTCGGGAACCGTCACCACCGGCTCCCCTGCCCGCAGCAGGAGGGACGGCAGCACGTCGAGCGTGGCCGCCGGGAGGGGACCCGCCTCCGCGGCCCCTGCCCCGGCGTTCCCGGCAGCCCCGATGGTCTCCTCGACCTCGGCCGCCCCGGTGACCGGCAGCACCCGCAGCAGCCGGTCCACCTGGTAGACCTGCGGCGAGCCGACGATCCCGTGCCGCTCCCGGTCCACGGTGCCGGTGATCCGGTCCCGCAGGTCGACCCGCTTGAGGGTGTCGGTGACCTCCCGGACCGGCAGGGCCGCCGCGGGCACGCCACCACCGGCCCCGGCACCGGACCCGGCACCGTCGCGCCCGGCGGGCAGCGCGGCGACGACCCGACGCACCGCCGCGGGGGTGACCAGGGGGTGCTCCGGGGAGTGCACCACCACGAGATCGGGCAGCCGCCCGTCCGTCCCGGCGAGCGCAACGGCCACCGCCGCGGGCCCGGCCCGGACGACGCCCAGCACCCGGACGCCGACCCGGTGGTCGGTGGCTGTCCGACCGGTTGCCGGCAGGACGAGCCGCTCCACCCGGTCGGCCAGCCCGGCCGGCACGACGACCGTGATCGCGGTGACGACCCCGGAGCCGGCGAGGGCCCGCACGGCGCGGCACACCAGGGGCACGCCGCCCAGTTCGTGCAGGCCGAGCGGGACGGGGAGCCCCGGGGTCGGGTCCACCGGGACCAGGCCGAGGACCCCGCGCCCGGTGCCGGACGGTGAGGGGGTCACCGGGGCGCCGGCAGGCCGCCCGGCCTCTCGGCCGGTTCCTGCCTCTCGTCGGCGCCCGCCCGCCCCGCGGAGCCCGGCCGGGAGGCCGCACCGGGCTTGGCGAACACCATCCGGCCGTTGGCCGTCGTCAGCACGCTGGTGACGGTGACCTGCACGTCGGAGCCGATCCGATCGCGCGCCCTCTCCACGACGACCATCGTGCCGTCGTCCAGGTAGCCGACGGCCTGGCCGTGCTCCTTGCCCGGCCGGGTGAGGTGGACCCCGACGGAGTCCCCCGCACCGACCGGCGGACGCAGGGCGAGGGTCAGCGCGTGCAGGTTCATCACGTGACACCCGGCGAGCGCCGCGACCTTGGCCAGGTTGGTGTCCAGGGTGAGCAGCGCCGTCCCCCGGTCGAGGCACATCCGGACCAGCTTCGCGTCGACCTCGGGCACCTCGACGGCGCCGTCCGGGACGACCTCGACGTCGACGGCGGGCTCCCGGCGCAGGACGTCGAGGGTGTCCAGCCCGTGCCGTCCCTTCGCCCGGCGCAGGTCGTCCCCGGCGTCGGCGAGTCCCTGCAGTTCGGCGAGGACGGGCTCGGGCACGAGCAGCGGTCCGTGCAGGAAACCGGCCCGGACCACGGCGATGATCCGGCCGTCGATGGCGACCGAGGTGTCCAGCAACCGGGGCAGCGACGCCACGGGCGGCTGCGGCCGCCGCAACCCGGTCCGGGGTGCCAGCAGGGTCAGCAGGTGCTCCCTGCGGGCGAGCCCCAGCCGGTGGCCCAGCGTCCCGACCGTGATGCAGACGAAGAAGAACAGCGGGAGCGTCACCACCGGCTGACCGATGAGCAGCAGGGGCCAGGTCAGCCCCGCGGCCAGCAGCACGCCGAGCACGGCACCGATGAGACCCGCCAGCACCTGCTCCGCCGACCGGTCGGACAGGGATTGCTCCGCGCGGGCCAGGGTGCGCCCGGTGAGCCGGGCGATCACTCCACCCAGGACGTAGCCGATGGCGGCCCCGAGGATGATCCCCATGGCCGACGCGTCGATGACCCCGGCCATGTCCTGCTGGTCGGACAGCGCATCCGCGAGCTGGAAGCCGACCCCGGCGAAGAGGACGACGATGCAGAACCGGAGGACCTCGACCACACTGGCTGGCATCCCACCGTCACGTTGCGGCATGCCAGCCATCCTCGTCGACGGAGGTCGGGATCCCGACCTCCGCCACGCGGTGGATCAGGAGGCGAGGACCTCGTCCAGGATGGCCTCGGCCTTGTCCTCGTTGGTGTGCTCGGCGAGGGCCAGTTCGGACACGAGGATCTGACGCGCCTTGGCGAGCATCCGCTTCTCACCGGCGGACAGGCCGCGGTCCTGGTCACGCCGCCAGAGATCGCGGACGACCTCGGCGACCTTGATGACGTCCCCGGAGGCGAGCTTCTCCAGGTTGGCCTTGTACCTGCGGGACCAGTTCGTGGGCTCCTCGGCGTACGGGGCGCGCAGCACCTCGAACACCCGGTCGAGCCCTTCCTGGCCAACGACGTCGCGAACACCGACCAGGTCGACGTTCTCGGCGGGAACGCGTACCGTCAGATCACCCTGATCGACCTTGAGTACCAGGTAGAGCTTGTCCTCTCCCTTGATCGTTCGGGTCTCGATCGCTTCGATGCGCGCAGCCCCGTGGTGGGGGTACACAACCGTTTCGCCGACCGTGAAAGCCATGTGTTCTTATCCCCTTTCCCACATCGATGTTAGCACGCCAGCCCCCGGTCGTCACGGGCCGTGAAGACCGTTTGCCCAGGTCAGAGGCATGGTGAACCCCCCGACGGCTCTTGACAAAGGCCGTGTCACGTGCTGCGGGTCACAACCGGCGCGGATCGGACCTCGCCTCGGAACCGCCGGCCGAGGAGCCGTTCGCCGCCACCACGACAGGTCCCTGACCTGCGGCGACACCGAGGGCGACGGCGAGGACGGTGACCGGCGTCACACCTGGAGGGCGCCCGGAGATCGCCACTGACGGCGTCGGGGAGCCCCGAAGGACTCCCGTCGGCCGTCTCCGGTCACGGCGTGTCACCCGAGCGATGCATCCGGCGACGAACTCGATCACCCGATCGCCGCGTCCCCCCAGGCAGCCGCCACGGCGACCGACAGTGAACGATCACGGTTCGAACTTGTACCCGAGGCCACGTACCGTCACCAGGTACCGGGGAGCCGCCGGGTCGGGCTCGACCTTGCTCCTCAGCCGCTTGACGTGGACGTCGAGGGTCTTGGTGTCCCCGACGTAGTCCGAGCCCCACACCCGCTCGATGAGCTGCATCCGGGTGAGCACCCGGCCGGCGTTGCGGAGCAGCAGCTCCAGCAGCTCGAACTCCTTCAGCGGCAGCTGCACCGGGGCGTCGTCGACCGTCACCACGTGCCGCTCGATGTCCATCCGGACCGGACCGGCGACGAGGGCCGCGAGAGGTGCCGGGTCGGACTCGGATCCACGGCGGAGCACGGCCCGGACCCTGGCCACCAGCTCCCGGGAGGAGTAGGGCTTGGTCACGTAGTCGTCGGCCCCCAGCTCCAGTCCGACGACCTTGTCGACCTCGCTGTCCTTGGCCGTCAGCATGATCACCGGGACCTTGCTCCGGCGCCGCAGCTGGCGGCACACCTCGGTGCCCGGCAGGCCGGGCAGCATGAGGTCCAGCAGGACCAGGTCCGCTCCGTTGCGGTCGAACTCCTCGAGGGCATGGATCCCGTCGGCGGCGACCGCCACGTCGTACCCCTCCCTGCGCAGCAGGTAGGACAACGGGTCACTGAACGACTCTTCGTCCTCGACGACGAGGATCCGGGTCACGGTCCGCTCCCCTCAGGCGCCGGTCTCACACCGGCCGATCGCTGGTACGTTCCTCGGTCCCGGCGGCGGGCACGACCGCCCCGGTCGACTCCTCCCCCGAGGACGCGGCCCCCTCCGGCAGGCGGAGGGTGAGGGTCGAGCCCTCCCCCTCGACGCTCCACACGGTCACCTCGCCGCCGTGGTTGGCCGCCACGTGCTTGACGATGCTCAGGCCGAGTCCGGTTCCCCCGGTGGCCCGGGATCGGGCCTTGTCGATGCGATAGAAGCGCTCGAAGATCCGCTCCTGCTCGTCCTTGGCGATCCCGATGCCCTGGTCGGCGAC
>JAAYAH010000106.1 GCA_012719445.1 Actinomycetales bacterium
GAAGGGACTTATCCGAGGTGAACACCGACAACCGCCGCGTCTACATCTTCATCACCATCGGCCTCATTGCCGCCGTGATCGTGGGTGTAGCCGTCTGGCGTGCGGGCACTCCGGTGACCCCTTCCGCCTCCGATACTGCCACGCAGACACCGGAAGTATCCACCGTCTCCGAGGCGTCGCGGACCAGCACCACCATCCGCCCCACCGAAGAGACCGAAACCGAGCAGCAGGCGCAGGCAGTGGTCTCCCCAGAAGTGGACGATCCCTACCTCGCACCCAACGCCGTCGTCCGCGCCGCCCCGCAGACCATCGAGCCGACGGTGGCCTACCGCCCCGAGAACGTCACCCCGTACGTCGGCGGTGACACGCCGGCCACGTCCGAGCCGACCGAGCCCGGCTCCTCCGACGGCCAGCTGCCGCAGCGAGCTCCGGGCACCCCGGAGACCGAGACGGACCAGCCGACCGAGACGACCCCGGCCGAGCCCACCGGCCCGACCGAGCCGTCCGCGCCGTCCGAGCCCTCCGCGCCCACGGATCCGACCACCCCGCTGATCCCGGAGGAGACGGTGCTCCCCGGCCTCACCCCGGAGACCGCCGCCCCCGATGATCAGCCGACGGTGGCCTCCCTGCTCACCACCCCGGACGATGACACCAGTCCGGCCCCGACCCAGGAGGTCGAGGCACCCGCTGATACCCCGGCCGAGGCTGCGACGTCTCAGCCCGCGGAGCCGTCGGAGCCCCAGCGCGCCCAGGCCGGCCCGCTGCGCTTCTGGCCCTTCAGCTCCTGGCTGAGCTGACACCCGGTCTGACCATAGGAATCAGAACATCCCCTGCGCTGCAGCGCAGGGGATGTCCCGATTTGCAGGGTCCGCCCAGGGACCCGGACGGTCAGGCGCAGGCGATGAACACCTCGGCGCTCTCGGCGGCGGTCGCGGTGACCGGACCGTCGGCGGCCGGGATCCAGGCGGCGTCGCCCGGGTTGAGTTCGATGTCGCCGACCATGACCTTGCCGGCGGTGCACAGGGCGATGGCGGGGCCGTCATGGTCGATGGTCCACGGTGCGGCGTCGGTGACCTCACGGCGGGTGAGACGGAACTCCGGCACGGGGACCGGGTACTCGCCGTCCTCGGGTTCGACGATGAGCTCGGACAGGGATGTGAAGTCGAGGACGCGGACGAGTTCGGGGACGTCGACGTACTTGGAGGTCAGGCCGCCGCGCAGGACGTTGTCGGAGTTGGCCATGACCTCGACACCCAGGCCGCGGACGTAGGCGTGGAGTTGGCCCGCGTCGAGGTAGATCGCCTCGCCGGGCTGGAGGGTGACGTGGTTGAGCAGGAGGGCGCCGAGGACGCCGATGTCCCCCGGGTAGCGGTCCTGGAGTTCGAGGACGGTTCGCAGGACGCCGGAGATCCAGTCGTCGCGGTCGAGGTGGTCGGCGGCGGCGGTGACCACGGCGTCGATGAGTTCGGTGCGGGCGGAGCCGGGGATGGTGATCCAGGTGGTGAACAGCCCGCGGAGGC
>JAAYAH010000009.1 GCA_012719445.1 Actinomycetales bacterium
CAGGGGCAGGGACAGGGGCAGGGGCAGGGGCAGGGGCAGGGGCAGGGGCAGGGAGGACCGTCCCACGGGTGCCGTTCCCGGCGTTCCTCGCCGTGCTGCTCGCCGCAACCCTGACGGTCTCCGGGCTGTCCTGGCACCGGGTCGTGGTCGACGCCGAGGAGGCGGACCGGATCGGACGCCTGGCCCTCGCCGAGGGCACGGCCTGCCTCGGCGCCGACGCGGCACTGCGCGACGACTGCGTCCCGCCGTTCGGGGACCTGGTCACCCCTCATCCCGCCGTCTCCCGGGACCGGTTCCAGCGGTCCCGCTGGCACCGCTGCCTGACCGGCCT
This sequence comes from Actinomycetales bacterium, assembly GCA_012719445.1. Classification (GTDB taxonomy): domain Bacteria; phylum Actinomycetota; class Actinomycetes; order Actinomycetales; family Kineosporiaceae; genus JAAYAH01. The sequence goes on from JAAYAH010000009.1 coordinate 332, forward strand.
CGGCACGACCCGGTTCACCGTGTGCCGGTTCGGGTCGGCGACGGCCGGCGTGCACGTGGTGCTGTTCGGTGACTCGCACGCGCTGCAGTGGCTCCCCGCGCTGAACGCGATCGCCGAGGCACGGCACTGGAGGATCACCACCCTGCTCCGGGCCTCCTGTCCCCCGAGCCCCGCGCGGCTGCAGCTCCCTGACCGCACCGGCACGGAGCTGTGCCACCGGTGGTCGACGAGGGCGGTCGCGCGGATCCTCTCCGACGACTCCGTCGACCTCGTGGTGACCACCGGGATGAACAACAAGAGGTGGCGGAAGGAGGGTGGTCTGGACCGCTACCGGACCGGGGTCACCGCCTACCGGCGGACCTGGGAACGCCTCCTCGCCGGCGGCCGCCGCACCGTGCTGGTGATCAGGGACACCCCCGTCCCGCTACCGGACGTGCAGTCCTGCGTCGCCCGCGCCGACTCCCCCGCGGAGTGCCGCAGGGCGAGGAGGGCCGCGACCAGCCAGCCGGTGTGGCGGGGGCGGCAGGACCCGCTGGTCGCCGCCGTCGAGGAGGCGGCGAACCCGCGGATCCGGCTGGCCGACCTCACCGACGCCTTCTGCGGAGCCGACGCCTGCGACCCCGTCATCGGCAACGTCCTGGTGTACGCGGACAAGAACCACGTCACCGAGACCTACGCCAGGACCCTGGTGCCCCTGCTGACCGACCACCTGCGGGCGGCGCTCCGGCCGGCGTCCGCGGTACCGGAGACCGCGGCCCGCCCGGGCTCCGGGTCGTCAGCGTTCAGGCGGTCGTCCGGCGCAGCCGCTGCCGGGGCTCCAGCTCTCCGGGGAAGACCCGCTTCACACCGTCGCCGAGGGCCTCCTCGATGACCCGGATGTCGCGGACCAGGTGCTCCAGCCCGCCGGGCTCGAGGGACGCCGCATGGTCGGAGCCCCACATCGTCCGGTCCAGGGTGATGTGCCGCTCGACCGCGGCGGCGCCGAGGGTGACCGCCGCGAGGGAGATCTGCAGCCCGCGCTCGTGGCCCGAGTAGCCGACCGGCACCCCGTACCGCCGCTGCAGCAGCGGGATCGTGCGCAGGTTCGCCTCCTCGGGCGGCATCGGGTAGGTGGACGTCGCGTGCAGGATGACCAGCTTGCCCGTGCCGAGGATCTCGACGGCCGCGTCGACCTCCTCCAGCGTCGACATGCCGGTGGACAGCAGCACCGGCTTCCCCGTCGCGGCGACGGCCCGCAGCAGCTCCCGGTCGGTGACCGAGGACGACGCGATCTTGTGCGTGACGACGTCGAGGTCCTCGAGGAACTCGACGGACGGAACGTCCCACGGCGAGGCGAACCACTGCATGCCGAGGTTCCCGGCGTGCTTGGCGATCTGCTGGTAGTCGTGGCGCCCGAACTCCATCCGGTGCTTGTACTCCAGGTAGGTCATCACCCCCCACGGCGTCGACCGGGGCTTGTCCCGCTGGTCCGGCGGGACGCAGATCTCCGGGGTGCGCTTCTGGAACTTCACCGCCTGGCAGCCGGCGCGGGCCGCCGTCTCCATGAGCTGCAGGGCGATGTCGAGATCGCCGTTGTGGTTGATCCCGATCTCACCGATGACGTACACGGGACAGCCCGGCCCGACGAGGTGGTTCCCGATCGTCACCGGGGAGACCTCACCCCGATACTGCCCCGGGATGGACAGCCCCTGACCTCCCGCCCGTCGCGCCCGGTCGTCCGACAGCGCGATCCCGGTCGTCTCAGCCACGTTCCGACCCTCTCTCGTCTCCCTGTGTCCTTGCCGCCAGTACTCGCTCGCTCAGTTCGCGCACCGCGCCGTCGCCGCCCGGCCGGTGCAGCACGGTCTTCGCCAGGGCCAGCACCCGGGGATGGGCTCCGGGGACGGCGACCGGCCAGCCGACCCGCGCCATGCAGGCCAGGTCGTTGACGTCGTTGCCGAGGTAGGCCACCCGGTCGAGGGGGACGCCGACGTCCGCGACCCACTTCTCCATCGCGGTGACCTTGTCCTCGACCCCGTGCACGCAGGGGACACCGAGTTTCGCCGCCCTGGCCGCCACCACGGGGTTGGTCTCGGTGGACAGGATGAGGAGGGGGACACCCGCCCGCCGCAGCCGGGCGACCCCCATGCCGTCCGAGCGGGACACCGTGACGGCCTCCCTGCCGTCCTGGTCCACCGTCACCCGGTCGTCGGTGTGCACCCCGTCGAAGTCGCTCACCACGGCGTCGACGTCGATGGGAGTCGCCCCGCCCCGGTCCTCCGCCGCGGCGAGGCTGCGGGCGAGGTCCAGGTCGGCCGGCTCGTCGATCTCCAGGGCGTGCCGGGCCGGCACCGGCCACACCTCGATCCGGCCGAAGAACCGGTGACCGCCCTCGCGCAGCCCGGCCGTGCGCATGACGTAGAAGGCGCCGGTCTCCCGGTACTCCACCCCTCGGTCCTGGCGCCGGGGGCGGTGGTGCACGTCGTGGTTGACCCCCTCGGCGCCGTCCTCGCCCGGGCGCCAGAGGAACTCGTGGGTCTCCGTCCCGGAGAGCACGACGTCGGCGGATCCGTCGACCACCCGGGCGATCGCGCCGTCGAGGTCGGCCGGATCGATGAAGGGGCTGGTGCACTGCACGAGCACGGTCACCTCGGGTCGCGCACCGAGGTCACCGGTGAGGACGTCGAGCGCGTGCAGGACGGCGGACTCGGAGCTGGCGAGGTCACCGGCGAGCTCGGCGGGCCGGGTCACGGTCCTCGCCCCGGCCTCCGTCGCGACCTCGGCGATCCGAGGGTCGTCGGTGCTCACCGCGACGACGTCGACGCGGGTCGCCTCGCTGCAGGCGCGCACCGCCCGTGCCACCAGAGGCATCCCGCCGACCTCGGCGAGATTCTTGAGGGGGACGCCCTTCGATCCGCCACGAGCTGGGATGACCGCGACGACGTTCACGAGCCGCCTCTCAACGCCTGAGGAACTGCCAGAGATGCCGCGACTGTAGCCGACAGTGACGTCACTATAGCGAAGCGTGACCGGATGCCATATCAGCCATGGTGAACACCGCCACCCGGTCCCGGCCGGACTCCTTGGCCCGGTACAGCGCGGCGTCGGCCCGGGCGACGACGCTCGCCGGATCGGTCCCGTGCTCCGCCCTGCCCGCCGCGATGCCGATGCTCGTGGTGACCACCGACGAGACGGGCGAGCCGGCGTGGGGCACGGCGGCCTCGGCGAGCAGGCGCCGGAACCGCTCGGCCACCGCCCTGGCTGCGGGGACACCGCGACCGGGCAGCACCACGGCGAACTCCTCACCGCCGTAACGGCAGGCCAGGTCGGACGGTTCGCGGACGGCCCCGTCGAGGCAGGTGGCGACCGTCCGGAGCGCGTCGTCCCCCAACAGGTGCCCGTAGCAGTCGTTGAAGGCCTTGAACAGGTCCACGTCCACCATGAGCACGGCGAGCTCGCCCGCGGTGCCGGCCAGGGCCTCCCAGTGCTGCTCCAGGTGCGCGTCGAAGGCGGTCCTGTTGGCGATCCGGGTCAGCGGGTCCACCATGAGGGACCGCCTGAGCTCCAGGTTCACCCGCGCGAGCTCCGCGGTCCGCTGGGCGACGAGACGTTCCAGGGACGTCGCCCTGTCCCGCAGCTCCTGGGTGCTCACCACGACGCCGAGGGTCCGGCCGAGGTCCATCCGCAGCACCTCGCTGATGCCCACCTCGCTGGTGCCCTGCTCGAACAGCACGTAGCCCAGGTCACGCCCGGCCGAGGCGAGGGACTGGAAGACCAGCACGCCGGTGTCCAGCTCGTACCGCAGCTCGTCGGGCAGGAGCTGGTGGGCGGGGAACAGCTCCGGCGGCGGGGTCCTCGGGTAGCCGTCCCGGTAGTCCATGACCAGGCGTGCCCGGTCCGACCGGATGTCGGCGAACCGGCCGGGAACCCCCAGCCCGTCGTAGATGGCGAGGAAGCACCGCCGGACGTTGAGGTGCCGTTGCACGTGGTTGGTCAGCGTGCCGACCACCTGCTCGACGGTACGACAGTTGATCATCATCCGGTTGATGTCGAGCACCGCGGCCTGCTTCGCCAGCAGCGACTTGGCGCCCTTCGCCATCTCCGTCGCCGTGGCCAGCAGCCGACCCTCCTCGCCCTCGCGCCGCAGCGTCGACCGGCGCAGCACCACCCGGGACGGCACCGCCGTGCGCTCGGGAGGAGGTGTCCCGTTCAGCCAATCGACGAGCAGGGCTGCCGCGGCCCGGCCCTGGCCCTCCAGGTCCTGGTCGACGGTGGTCACCCCCGGCCAGTGCAGCGCGGCGGACGGGTCGTTGTCGAACCCGGTGACCACGACGTCCTCGGGAACCCGGAGACCCGCGTCGGTCAGCGCCTCGATGGCGCCCAGGGCGGACCCGTCGTTGAGGGCGACGACGGCGTCCAGGTCCCGGCGCCGGTGCAGCAGCCACCGCAGCGCCTGGTAGGCGACGTCGTGGTCGAACTCGCCGTCGACGACGAGGTCCTCGTCGACGGCCATCCCGCGCTCGACGAGGACCTCGCGGAAGGCGCGCTCCCTGCTGATCGCGTCCGGCTGGTGCCGCAGCCCGCGGACCAGGACGATCCGGGCGGCCCCGCAGTCGTCGATCACGTGGTTGGTCAACGCGCGCATCCCGGTGACGTTCTCCCCTCGGACGCACACCGCTCCGGGGATCTCCTGCCCGAGGTGCACGGTGGGGACCCCGGTGCCACCGAGGATCTCGACGAGCGTCCGCTCGGTCTCCCCGATCAGGGCGTTCGTGGTGATGACCCCGCGCGGTTCCATCCGCTGCAGGATCCGCTCGAGGGACGACATGCCGAACCGCCCCGACGACGGGCTGCCGACGTGGACGAGGAGCGGAACGCCGGCCTCCTCCAGCACCGTGCAGATCCCCCGAACCATCGGCAACTGGTACGACTCGACGCCCGTCATCACCGCCACCACGAGGCGTGCGGACGTCTTCACCGGGCTCCTCATCGCCGGACCACCGGCCGGGCGCCCCCGCGCGGTGAGCCCCCGCGGCCACGAGCACCCACCGGGCATGAGCGCTCCTGGTCACATCGGGACGAAGCGCTGCCGACTTGAGGCCCCGGGAGACGTCACCACCCGCCGTCGCCGCGGGGGACGGCGACCGACCCCGCCCGAGCCGACCCGGGGAGCCGTCCCGGGTGAGGTCTGCCTACCATCGAGGCATGTCCACACCGACGCGCGAGGCCGTCGAGACCGCTCTGGCCACGGTCCGGGACCCCGAGATCCGCCGCCCGATCACCGAGCTCGGCATGGTCAAGTCCATCGAGATCGAGGCCGGAGGGCTGGTCCGGGTCGGCGTCTGGCTCACCATCGCGGCCTGTCCGATGCGTACCCGGCTGACCAACGACGTCACCGAGGCCGTGCAGGCCGTCGCCGGCGTGGAGTCGGTGCAGGTGGAGCTGGACGTGATGTCCGACGAGCAGCGCGAGGCGCTGCGGGAGTCCCTGCGCGGCCCGCAGGCGGACATCCCCTTCAGCAGACCGGACTCCCTCACCCGGGTCTACGCGGTGGCCTCCGGCAAGGGCGGGGTCGGCAAGTCCAGCGTGACGGTGAACCTCGCCGCGGCCCTCGCCGCGGACGGGCTGGCCGTCGGGGTCCTCGACGCCGACATCCACGGCTTCTCCGTCCCCCGCATGCTCGGGGTGGAGCAGCCGCCGACCCGGGTGGAGGACATGATCCTGCCGCCGGTGGCCCACGACGTGAAGGTCATCTCCATCGGCATGTTCGTGCCCGGCAAGCAGCCGGTGGTCTGGCGCGGTCCCATGCTGCACCGGGCCCTCGAACAGTTCCTCTCCGACGTCTACTGGGGCGACCTCGACGTCCTCCTCCTCGACCTCCCGCCCGGGACCGGCGACGTGGCGATCTCCGTCGCCCAGCTCCTGCCCGGCGCCGAACTCCTCGTGGTGACCACCCCGCAGCAGGCCGCTGCCGAGGTCGCGGAGCGAGCCGGCGCGATCGCCACCCAGACGAAGCAGCGGATCGCCGGGGTCGTCGAGAACATGTCCTGGCTGGAGCTGCCGGACGGGTCGCGGATGGAGCTGTTCGGTGCCGGGGGCGGCACGACGGTCGCGGAGTCGCTGAGCGAGGTCGTCGGCAGCGAGGTGCCGCTGCTCGGCCAGGTGCCCATCGACGTCGCCCTGCGCGAGGGCGGGGACACCGGGACACCGATCGTGCTCTCGTCCCCGGAGTCCGCGGCTGCCGTCGCCCTCCGGGGCATCGCCGGGACCCTCGCCGCCCGGTCCCGCGGGCTCGCCGGCCGCCGCCTCGACGTCACGCCGGTCGGGAACTGACGGAACCGACGGCTCAGGTGGCCTCGTCGTCGTAGCGCGGCACCGGGTCGCTGTCCGGCTCCCCCGCCGGCATCCCGTCCCGGTCCTCGTCCGGGTCGCGGTCCTCGTCCGGGTCGCGGTCGCCTGCCCGGTCCGCGGTCGCGCGCCGCCGCGGCTCCGGGTCCGAGCGCAGCAGCTCCCTGGGGTTGTCCCAGCCGGTGCCGCGCAGGCCCAGCGGGTCGTCGGGATCCCAGGTGTCCGCGAGCGCGTCCCGGACGATCCGTCGGGGGTCGTACTGGCGGGGGTCGAGCTTGCGCCAGTCGACCTCGTCGAACTCCGGCCCGAGCTCCGCCCGGACCTGTTCCCTGGCTCCCTGCGCCATCCGGCGCAGCTCCCGCACCAGCCGGGCGAGCTGCTGGGCGTACTGGGGGAGCCGCTCGGGGCCGAGGACGATCGCCACCACCACCAGCAGGACGACGAACTCGCCGCCGCTGATCCCCATCATGGCTCTCTCCCGGACCTCGCCGCCGCACCGGCCGCCGCACCGGCCGCCGCCCCGGCCACCGGCACGATCACCGCACGCCTACTCGCTCGCCGCATCGAGCCGGACCTCCACCGCACGATCCCGCCCGCCCCTGCGGACGGTGAGGGTCACCCGGTCGCCGGGGACCTGAGCCCGGATGGCCACGATGAGCTCCTCCGGCGCCGAGACGGGCCGCCCCTCGAAGCGGGTGATGACGTCGCCCTCGCGGATCCCCGCCCGGTCGGCCGGGCCGCCCGCCTCCACCGGGTCACGCCCGTTGGAGCCCCGGCGCATCACCCGGACCCCCTCGCCCTCGTAGTCGGGGTCGAGCAGCACCCCGATCACCGGATGCCGGGCATGACCGGTCCTGATCAGCTCCTGGGCGGTGCGACGGGCCTGGACGCTGGGGATCGCGAACCCGAGGCCGATGTTCCCGGCGGAGTCCCGCGCCGAGCCCAGCGGGCTGGCGAAGGCGGAGGCGACCCCGATCACCCGACCCTCGGCGTCGACCAGCGGTCCTCCCGAGTTGCCCGGGTTGATCGCGGCGTCGGTCTGGATGGCGTTCATGTAGGAGGGCTCGTCGGCGTCCCCGCCCTGACCTGCCAGCACCGGCCGGTTCAGCGCGCTCACGATGCCGTAGGTCACGGTGCCCTGCAGCCCGAGCGGCGCCCCGACCGCGACGACGGGATCCCCGACCACGACGTCGTCGGAGTCACCGAGCGCGAGCACCCGCAGGTTGCGCCGGTCCACCTTGACCACGGCGAGATCGTAGGACGGGTCCCTGCCCACCAGCCGGGCCTTCTCCCGCGACCCGTCCTGGAAGACCACCGTGATCGAGTTCCTGCCCGCGGCCTCGGCGACCACGTGGTTGTTGGTGAGCACGTACCCGTCGGCGTCGATGACGAACCCCGACCCCGCCGACGTCCCCTCCCGGCCGCGGATCCGCAGCGCGACGACGCCGGGCAGGACGGCCCGGGCCACCCCGGCGACGCTCTCCCTCGGGCGCGGTCCCGGACCGTCCTCGACGGTGGACAGGGTGACCTCCGGGTCGTGGAGGGGGCCCTCGGACCTGCCGTGCAGCCACGCTCCGCTCACCCCACCGAGAAGCCCGGTGACCAGGCAGGACGTCACCAGGACGGCGGCGGAGCCCAGCCGGCCGCGACCGGTTCCGCCGCCCTGCCGGTCCGGGCCGCGCAGGTCCGGGACGGCCATGGGGTAGGAGACGTACCGGGCGTACGGGGTCGAGCCGTAGTGGGCCGCGGGGTACGGGTGCGCCGCTCCCGTCGCCGCCTGCTCCGGGAGGGCCGCCTCCTGCTCCGGGACAGTCGCCGCCTGTTCCGGGAGGGCCGCCTCCTCCGGCCGCGGTCCTGCCTGCTCGGAGGGCCGGACGACCGGATCGCCCGCCGGGGAGCCCCAGCCCCGGGTCGGGATCGGGTCGACGGGTGCCGGAGGCTGCGGCTCGGGGTACCCGGATGCCGGGAGCGGGACCGCGGGGTCAGGGATCGGCGCGCCCTCCGGCACGGTGCGGTCCTCACGATCCATCCGGACCTCCTGCTCGTCCGCGCGGGCACTCCGCCTCCCGGTTCCGGCCCGCTCGCGTCGGAACACTCTCACATCCGGCGCCGGACCACGCTCCCGGGCGGACGATCCGCCCGGGCGGATTCGCGCCGGTCCTCCCGCGTCAGAGCCCCGGGAGCAGCTCGACGACCTCGCGCAGCCCTCGGCCGAGGGCGGAGAGGAGGCCCTCGTCGCGCTCGGCCCGTCGGCCGGGGACGGCGGCCACCGCCTCTCGCAGCGTCTCCTCCGGTGCGTCGGAGACCACGGTCACCACCGTGTCCCCGTCCTGCCACACCAGGCGGACCGGCCAGCCGTCCCCGGAGTGGATCCGGAGACCGCCCCACACGCGCTCGCGGAACCCGGTGAGCCCCGCCTCCTCGAGCCGCCCCGGCTGGAGGAACACCGACAGGGTGGACAGCCCGTCCGTGTAGGTGAGGTGGACCGCCGGGGTGGACCGGACGGCGTCGGTGTACCGGGCGTCCACCAGGCGGAACCCCACCGGGAGGTCGTCCCGGCACGGCCACCCGTCCCGGCGCAGCCGGTCGGCGTCCACCGCGACGGGAGCTGCCTCGCCCCCGAGCGGGGGGACGAGGGCCGGGACGAGCCCGGTCCGGCCGGTGACGTCGATCCGCACCAGCGCCCACACCCTGACCGTCCGCCCGGCGGGGTCGAGGAGCTCCCGCCGGAGCGCCAGTCCGGTCTCCCGGTCGATCCACAGCCGCCCGGCGACCCGACCGGCCCGCCGGGCCACCACGACGTCGGCGAGCCGCCCGGCGACCCAGCCGGTCCCGTCCGAGGTCAGCTCGAACCCCGCGACCAGCGCGGCGAGCGCTGCGGCTCCCCCGGCGGCACCGGTCCCGGCACCGGCTCCGACGGCGTCCCTGCTGACCTCGCGGACCTGCGTCAGCGGGCCGGACTGGGTGAGGACACCGACCACCTGCGTGCCCCGGTAGGACAGCGTCCCCGCCGCCGCGGCCCGGTCGATGACGGCCAGCGCCCTCGGCTCGTCGGTACCGTCCCGGCCCGGATCGGCCCTGGCCACCGGGGCCACGAGGAGCAGGACGAGCGCCATCGGGACCGCGGTGTGGACGAGCGACCGCGGAGGGGTCATCGACCGGTCACCGGATCGACGACCGGCACCAGGGTCGGCCCACCCCCGAACGGCAGCGGGTCGGTGGTCGCGGAGTGCTCGGTGACGAACCGGGCGACCGGAGGCACCACGGCCGGCTCCGGCGCCCGCAGCCCGACCACTCCGGCGCCGATCAGGGACATCGTCCCGATCACGGCGGTGGTGAGCCTGCGCCTGGTCCGGCCGACCCGCCGGCTGCTGCCGGGGCGGCCGGAGGGACCGGGGTGCGCCGACCGGGCCGCCGGGGCGCCGTGGTGGGGGATCCCCCGGCCCGACGCGACGACCCCCGGCCGGACCTTGGCCTGCGGGAGCTGCGGACCGGAGCCGCCGATGAGCAGCAACCGGTGGATGAGCTCGGGATCCGGCGAGGGCGCCGGCAGGCGGACCAGCCGGGCCTTGGTCAGCCGTTCCCGCTCCACCGCCTGGAAGCAGTCCGAGCAGGAGACGACGTGCACGGTGGCCTGTTCGCAGGACTCAGGCGAGAGCTGGCCGTCCACGAGGGCGGCGACCCGGTCACCGAGGTGGGTCACCGCCTGCTGCCCTTCCTGCCCACGGAGGCCGGTGCCGACGCCCCGTCGTCGGGAACCGGTACGGGGGCCCGCCGCGACGGGTCGCGGCGGTGCGCGAGCGCCTCGCGCAGCTGGGCCCGGCCGCGGTGGATCCGGGAGCGGACCGTTCCCAGCTTCACGTCGAGGGTCGCGGCGATCTCCTCGTAGGACAGGCCCTCGATGTCGCAGAGGACGACGGCGGCGCGGAAGTCCGGCGGGAGGGTCGCCAGCGCGGCCTGGACGTCGTGGTCGAGGTTGTTGTGCTCCCACGCCCGTTCCGGGCCCTCGTCCGTACCGGGCAGCCGGTTGTCGGCGTCGACGGGCAGGGAGTCGAACCGGATCCGCTGGCGGCGACGGACCTGGTCGAGGAAGAGGTTCGTGGTGATCCGATGCAGCCAGCCCTCGAACGTGCCGGGGGTGTACGAGCCGAGCGAGCGGAACACCCGGACGAAGACCTCCTGGGTGAGGTCCTCCGCGTCGTGCCGGTTGCCGGTGAGCCGGTACGCGAGCCGGTACACCCGGGCACTGTGCTCCCGGACGACGTCCTCCCAGGACGGCGGGGACCAGGTGGCGTCGGCTTCGGGCTCGACGACGGTCGAGGCCTGCCCGCCACGGGCCGCGAGCGGCTCGGGCACATCCGCCACCGGAGAACCTCCAGACCGGCGCCGCGTCACCACGGGCCTTCGGCTGGCCGACCTCACCGGTCGACCCCAGGCGGGGGTGACCCCGAGGGGGATCGAGTAGGCCGACACGTGTCCTCCCATGCTCACCGACTCGGGGCCCGCGTGCACTCCGGTCAACCCGACCATCGGAGGTCGGGTGGGCCCGGTGGGTGAACGCCCGCCGCCGCCGGGAGGTTCCCGAACGCTCCGACGCGCCTCCGGCCGGTGGCGTTCCTCACCGGGCTGGAGCCTGCGGCACCGGTCAGCACTAGGCTGGCGGCGTCCCGGCCGCGTACCCGGTACCGCATCGCGCGGTGACCGACGATCCCGAGGCCCGAGTCCGCAGGGAGGTCACCATCAGCGCTCCGTCGCCCGCCACCTGGGCCTACGCCGAGGGCTTCGTCCTCGAGGACGAGGCTCTCATCCGCGCCCGCGCCAGGGCGAGGGAACTCGGCTGCCCACCCGTGCACCAGGGCACCGGGGCACTGCTCACCGTGCTGACCTCCTCGCTGCGGGCGCGCGCCGTCGTCGAGATCGGCACCGGCGCCGGGGTGTCCGGGCTCTACCTGCTCCGCGGCATGCCCGAGGACGGAGTGCTCACCTCGATCGACGTCGAGGTGGAGAACCAGCGGGCAGCCCGGCTCGCGTTCACCGAGGCGGGGATCCGGACCAACCGGGCCCGGTTCATCCCCGGCCGGGCTCTCGACGTCCTCCCCCGGCTCGCCGACGCCGCCTACGACCTGGTCCTCGTCGACGCCGAGAAGACGGAGTACGACGCCTACGTCGAGCAGGCCGCCCGGCTGCTCCGGCCGGGCGGGATCCTCGCCGTCGACAACGCCCTGTGGCACAACCGGGTCGCCGACCCGGCGCAGCGCGACGAGCGCACGACCCTGATCCGGGAGACGAACAAGGCGGTGCGCGACCATCCGCGGATGCGCGCCGCGCTCCTGCCGTGCGGGGACGGCCTGCTGGTGGCGGTGGCCGACTGAGCGATCCCATCGACCCCAGACGTCCGCCGCCGCGCCGCCTGCTCCGCGGATCGGAGCGGCTGACCATGCTCGTCGGCAGCCGCCTGCTCGTGGGGATCACCTACGTGGACGCCGACGGCGAGGTCCTCGGGCGGGAGCAGTTCTGCGGGCGGGTCGTCGAGGTGGGCGAGGGGGTCGTGGTCGTCGACCGTCCCGGCGAGCACGGGCCGGCGGTCCTGCCGGCGGACGAGGAGGCCTACGAGCCGGCACCGGCCGGCACCTACACCCTCGCCGGCACCGGCGAGGTGGTCGTCGACCCGGACTGGCTCACCACCTGGTCCGTGCTCATGGAGCCGGAGGACGGGCAGACCCTGGGAACCGGCCCCGAACCCTGATCCCGGTCGGCCCCCGGCCTCACTCCGGCGACGGTCCGCCGGGGCCCGACGCCCCGGACGGCCCTGTCTGGCCGAGACCCTCCAGCAGGCGCAGCAGCAGCCGGGCACCCCAGCCGGTCGCCCCCTTGACGATCTCGCGCTCGTCCTTGTCCGCCCGTGCCGTGCCCGCGATGTCCAGGTGCGCCCAACGGCGCCGTCCCGCGAACTCGCGCAGGAAGAGGGCAGCCGTGATCGACCCGCCGCCCAGCCGGGGGTTGCTCGCGACCTGCCGCAGGTCGGCGACCCCCGAGTCCAGCGACCGGCGGTAGTCCTCGACCAGCGGCATCCGCCAGACCCGCTCCCCGCTGGCCGCGGCGGCCTCCTCCAGCCGCAGGGCGAATGCGTCGTCGGTCGCGTACAGGGCGGCGTGGCGCCTGCCCAGCCCGAGCGTCGCGGCCCCGGTGAGGGTCGCCACGTCGACCACGAGGTCCGGGTCGAGGACGGCGTCGGCGTAGGCGAGGGCGTCGGCGAGCACCAGCCGGCCCTCGGCGTCGGTGTTCGTCACCTCGACGGTCCGCCCGCCGTGGATCGTCACCACGTCGGCAGGCCGGAAGGACGCCGCGCCGACGGCGTTCTCGGCCAGCGGCAGCAGCCCGACCACCCGGCGGCGGATCCCGAGCCGGCGGCACGCGGCCAGGACGGCGAGCACGACGGCGGACCCGGTCATGTCGGTGCGCATGGGCACCATGGCCTCACGAGGCTTGATCGACAGTCCGCCGGTGTCGAAGGTGATCCCCTTGCCGACGAGGACGACCGGCCCCCTCGCCTCCGCACCGGCGTCCCCGCCCTGGTCCGGGCGGTAGTCCAGGCGGACCAGCCGGGGTTCGTGCACCGATCCGGAGCCGACGGCCAGCAGCCCGCCGAAGCCGTCGGCCGCGAGCCGGTCGGCGTCCCACACCTCGGCGGCCAGACCCTCCTCCGCCGCGAGCTCCAGCGCCCGCCGCACCATCCACGAGGGGTTCTTGACGTTGGCCGGCCACGCCGAGAGGTCGCGGGCCAGGACCGTCGCCCCGGCGTGGGCGACCCCGCGGGCCACCGCGTCCGCGGCGTGCCGACCCACCATGTCGGCCCTGGCGACGGGCGCCGCGTCGGCGCGGGAGGTGAGTCCGGAGGACGGCGGCTGGTACCCGCCGAGGACGAGCCCCTCGACGACGGCCCGGGTGTGCTCCGGCGTCCCGCCCGCGCCGAGGGTCGTCGCCACCGCCCGACGCCCGCGGCAGGCCCTGGCCAGGGCCGCCGCCGCGCCGCGGAGGTCACCGGGGGTCCCGGAGCCCATGCCGACGAGCAGCAGCCGCCGGGGAGAGCCCTGCGGCGCCTGGACGGGGACCCGGACGATCTCGCCGACCCGGCCGGTCACCCGTTCGGCCGCGGCGAGGGACTCCAGGTCGACCCCGTACCGGGTCAGCGCCTCGACGGTGCCGGGACCCGGCTCGACGGGGGCCCGCGCCGCGCTGCCCGCCGCGGCGCCGGCGACCACCGGGACGGCCAGGACCTCGACCTCGTCGGTCACGGTGTCGGTCGCGGTGGCTCCGGCCGGTGCCCCGGTGGGGACGACGTCGGTCACCGGCGCCGGGACCGGTGCGGAGCACGACGAGGCCGGAACCCCGTCCGGGACCGGTGCCGAGGACGGGGAGGAGGGACGTGGAGTCACTCTGGGCAGGTTATCGCCGCCCCGGGCACACAACGGGGCCCGGGGGCACGACCACCGAGTGCCTCCGGGCCCGGCTCCCCGACGTGACGCGTCGCGGAGGGCTGGTCAGCCTGCGACAGCTTTCAGGGCGTCGCCGAGTTCGCTCGCCTCGATGGCGGACATCTCCACGACCAACCGACCACCGCCCTCGAGCGGGACCCGCATCACGATGCCCCGTCCCTCCTTGGTGACCTCCAGCGGGCCGTCGCCGGTCCTCGGCTTCATGGCCGCCATGCGCGCCATCCCCTTCCTCGTCACTGTCCACCCGTCTTCCGGACGCCGAGTGACGACGACCGGCCGCCAGCGCGAGCGCAGACCCCGCCTGGCCACGGAGTGTTATCCAGACCATTATCCCGTCCCGGGCTCGCCAGGGGAAACAGTCACCACCGGCTCACCCGCTTGACACACCGGCCTCGAGGTGGTCACGCCCCCGGTGCGCCGTCCCGAGCGGGACGGCGAGCCGTGCGGCGGCGGTTCCCGGGTACATCGTCCCGCGCGGAGCCCTCTGTCCCCGACCGGGCCGGGCATCGTGGGAGGTTCAGGGCACGGGCGACACCGGGGGTCGCCGGCAGCTCCCCCTGGCGTAGCAGCCCTCGAGGTGGTCGTCGACCAGGCCGCAGGCCTGGAGGGCGGACTGGGCGGTGGTCGGGCCGACGAAGACGAACCCACGGCGTCGCAGCTCCTTCGCCAGGGCGACGGCCTCGGGCGAGGAGCTGCGCAGGTCCGCGGGGGTCCGGGGAACCGGCCAGGTGGCGGGGGCGAAGGACCAGACCAGGGTGTCGAGACCTCCCTCGACGGAGTCCCGGAGGGAGAGGACGGCGGCGGCGTTGGCGATGGTCGCGGCGATCTTCCTCCGGTTGCGCACGATGCCGGGGTCGGCCAGGAGCCGCTCGACGTCGGCGCGGTCGAACCGGGCCACGGCCTCCGGGTCGAACCCGGCGAAGGCCCTCCGGAAGCTCTCCCGCTTGCGCAGGATGGTCAGCCAGGACAGCCCCGACTGGAAGGCCTCCAGGCTGATCCGCTCGTAGAGGGCGGCCTCGCCGTGCACCGGCAGCCCCCACTCCCGGTCGTGGTAGGCGGTGTAGTCCGGCGGCGCGTCGGCCCACCAGCAGCGGACCAGGCCGTCGGCACCGGTCAGGAGCCCCTCGCGACCGGGGACCGGTACGCCGGGACCGGGCGTCGGGACGTCCTCGGTGGCCACGGCCTCAGGCGATGCCGCCCGGCGCCGCCGGGGCCTGCTCGACGTCAACGCCCTGGTCGTCAGCGCCCTGGTCGTCAGCGCCCTGGTCGTCAGCGCCCTGGTCGGCGCCGTCCTCCCCGCCGCGCAACTCCGCCAACTCGGCGTCCCGCCGGTCCAGCTCCTCGCGCAGCCGGTCGAGGGCGGCGTCCACCTGGTCCATCCGGTAGCCGCGCAGGGCCGGGACGAACCGGAGGCCGTCGAGGTCGGCCCCGGTCACCGGACCCGGTGGGAGCTCACGCGGTGGGACGCTCGTCTCCGGGGCGTCGAACCCCGCGGCGATCCGCCCGCTGGCCACCGCGAAGACCAGCCCCAGCACGGCGAGGATGAGGAGGATGAAGAACAGGTTCACGCGCAGATCGTGCCACGTCTCCCCTGTTCTCTCGTAGTGCCCTGTGCATTCTCTCGTCGTGCCCTGCCCGGGCTCCTCCCTCTGCCCCCCGGTCGGCTCCCCCTCGACCGCCGTGCGCACCGGCAGCCGCCTGCCATGCTGGACGGCGTGCCGGACCGTCACCAGCCCCTGCCCGCGGGACCGCTGGCGATCCGGGACCGGGTCTTCGCCCCCGACCGGCTGCTGGTGATGGCGATCGTCAACCGCACCCCGGACAGCTTCTTCGACCAGGGCCGGTTCATGGACGACGCCGCGGCCTTCGCCCACGTGGAGGCCGCCGTCGCGGCCGGGGCCGACCTGGTGGACGTCGGCGGGGTCAGGGCGGGACCGGGGCCGGAGGTGGACGCCGGGACCGAGCTGGCCCGGGTAGTCCCGTTCGTCGCCGAGCTGCGGCGGCGGTACCCGGACCTCCTGCTCAGCGTGGACACCTGGCGGCCCGAGATCGCCGACGCCGCCTGCTCCGCCGGGGCGGACCTGGTCAACGACGCCTGGCAGGGCGCGGAACCCCGGATCGCCGAGGTGGCGGCCCGGCACGGCGCCGGACTGGTGGTCAGCCACACGGGTGGGCACGCGCCGCGGCAGGACCCGCACCGGGTGCAGTACGCCGACGTCGTGGCCGACGTGCTGGCGACGGTGACCGGCCTCGCCGAGCGAGCTGTGGCCGTTGGCGTCGCCAGGGACCGGATCCTCGTCGACGCGGCCTTCGACTTCGGCAAGAACACCTACCACTCGCTGGCGGTGGCGGCGGCGACCGATCGACTCGTCGCCACCGGCTGGCCGGTGCTGTGCGCGGTGTCCAACAAGAAGTTCGTCGCCGAGGCGGTGGGGTGGGACGGGGACAAGCCGGGGCGGCTGCCCGCGACGCTCGCCGCGACCGCCGTCCTCGCCTGGCACGGCGCGAGGGTCTTCCGGGCGCACGACGTCCTGGCCACCCGGCACGCCCTGGACATGGTCACCGCTCTGCGCACCGGGGTCCCCCGGATCGCGCTCCGCGCCCTCGCCTGAGCCCCACGGGAACCCCGCGCCGTCCCGTTGACGGGTCACCGGCCGATGTGACCGACCGATGTGACCGACCGATGTGGGTTGCCGACCCGCACCGGAGAGGTCACGCTGGGTATGAGTGCGTTACACCACGAGTGGCCTGGGCTGCTGGGGGAAACGATCATGAACACCGTGCTGGCGCTGACGATCCCCGCCGATCCGGTCCGGCCGTGCGCCGTGGTCCGGGTGCCCGCCACCGCGGTCGCGCTGAGCGACGCCATCGGCGGCGGGCTCCTCGACGAGGCGGTCGTCGTCGGCCGGGACGAGTGGGCCTGCTGCGTCTACGCCGACGCCGACCGCGAGGTCAGGGGTCTCCCCGCGAACGACAGGGCCTCCGGGCTCGTCGCGGGGCTGACCGACGGGGTCCCCGGCACCGCCGGCCCCGACTCCCCCGCCGCCTCGGAGTGGCCGCCGCTGCGCGGGGACGTCCTGGTCACCGGCCTCGACACCGACGGGAACGACACCGACCTGCCCCCGGCCGTCCTCGACCAGGTCACGGCGGCGGGACTGCTACCGACGGGGGGTCACGCCGGCCGCATCTCCCCGTGAGCCTCGGCGCCTCGGCCCCGTGGGGCGACCGGGAGCCGCGCGTCCGTCGCCAGAGCCGCCTCCACGGCGTCGAGGGCCTCACCGACCGCGCTGGTCCAGGTGACGGCGGAGACGGCGGTCGGTAGCACGAACCCGCTCTCGCCCAACGCGGTGACGAGGTCGCGCAGCGGGGTGAACACCCCGTCGGGGTCAAGGACCACCACCGGCTTGGGGTGCTCCCCGAGGTCCCGGCCCACCCACACCTCGAGCAGCTCGTCGAGGGTGCCGAGACCTCCGGGAAGGGCGAGGAAGGCGTCCGACATCTGGATCATCCGGTGCTTGCGGGTGTGCAGGTCCGCGGTGACCTCGAGCTCGTCCACCTCGGCGTCCTCGACGCCGACGCCCATGAACAGCTCCGGGATCACCCCGAGGGTGTGCCCGCCTGCCGCCCGGGCCGCCCGCGCGAGGGCGCCCATCATCGAGTGCCGGCCGCAGCCGGAGACCAGGTGGTGCCCCCTGCCCGCGAGTTCGGCCCCCACCAGTTCCGCCAACCGCAGGTAACGCGGCGCGACCCGCTGGGACGACGCGCAGAAGACGCAGATCCTGGCCACCGGCCCAGCGTGCCGCACTCCCGGGGGACGGGACGCCAGGACCGGGCGGGTGTGGCGACGGCCACCGGCGCCCTCACCCCGCGGCCGGGTACTCCCGCCGGGGCATGGGCACCGCCGGGTCGTCCGGGGCCGCGGCGGGGTCCTCCGGTGCGGTCGCGGCGGCCACCTGCCCGCCTGCCGCCGCGGTGAGCACGCCGACCAGTTCGGGGAGGTCCTCGGGAGCCAGCCGCAGGGTGGCCAGGCACTCCGACCCCTGCCAGATACTGAGCACCACCCGGCCGTGCCGGGGGTGGTGGCTGACCCGCAGCACCCTGCCCACGGCGTCCCGCCCGACGACGACGTCGCCGCTCCGGGGCACCGGTGCCACGTACATACCTCGAGTGTCGCCCCGGGTCGGCGAGAGCGTCCAGGCGACGGTGACACACCTCACATCCCCGAGGGGTGAGGCCGGACGGTCCTGAGGGGTGAGACCGGGGCCGGGAGCTGGGCCCTCGCGGGCTCAGCCGAGACCGGGGTCCCCTCCGGAGCCGTCGGCCTCCGGGACGCCGCCCTGACCGTTCCGCCTGGCCTCACGGGCGTCGACGACGATCTTCACGGCCTCGTCGACGTCGTCGGTGACCCGGAGCAGGTCCAGGTCCTCGGGAAGGATCATCCCGCGGTCGACGACCGGTCCGGCCAGCCAGGTGATCAGCCCGGTCCAGTACTCGGAGCCGAGGAGCACGATCGGGAAGGAGGTCACCTTGTGGGTCTGCACCAGGACCAGGGCCTCGAACAGCTCGTCGAAGGTGCCGAACCCGCCCGGAAGGACCATGAACCCCTGGGCGTACTTCACGAACATCGTCTTCCGGGCGAAGAAGTACCGGAAGTTGACCGCCCGGTCCACCCACGCGTTGATGTGCTGCTCGAAGGGCAGTTCGATGCCCAGCCCGACCGAGACCCCGCCCCCCTCGCAGGCGCCCTTGTTCACGGCCTCCATGGCGCCGGGGCCACCGCCGGTGATCACCGCGAAGCCCGCGGCGGCGAGCGCCCGGCCGACCCGCTCGCCCAGGGCGTAGTCCGGGTCGTCCCTTGGGGTCCTCGCCGAGCCGAAGACGCTCACCGCCGGCCCGAGCCCGGCCAGGGCGCCGAACCCCTCGACGAACTCCGCCTGGATCCGCAGCACCCGCCAGGGGTCGGCACGCACCCAGTCCCCGGGGTCGCGGGAGTCGAGCAGCCGTTGGTCGGTCGTCGATCCGGGGACCTGGTCGCCCTTCAGCACGACCGGTCCGCTGTGGAACTCGACGGAGCGGGACCGGCGCGCGTCGCCGGCGGGTCGGGGTCGGGATTCCCTCACCCGCACGACGCTAGAACGTCGGCGGGAGGAGCGCCACGACGGGGCCGGGGCGAACGCCGGAGACGACCCGAACGGCGGCCCGTCCGGGCAGACCGAGGGGGTCACCCGGACGGCGTAGTCGTCACCCCTCGGCACCAGATAGTCGCGCTCTGCGACAGGACAATTACCCTCCGATCCCGCCCGCTCAGCCCATCCACCGCGGGCCCTGACAACCGCTAGTGTTCGTTCGTGCGCGGGCTGCCTGAGGACGTGGTGAGGTCGAGCTCGCCCGTCGCCGACGAGGTCGAGGCGCTTCTCGCCGAGGGGCGGTTCGGTCGTCCCGACCTCGCCCTCGGGCGGCTCCAGTCGCTGATCCCCGATCTCGAACGCGGCCACGACTCCCGGGTGCTCCTGCTCGCGCTGTTCGGGCGGGCCCTCCTGCTGCCGCGGATCGGTGTCCCCGTCGAGGAGGTCCTCGACGCCTGCGACGTCCTGGAACGGGCCGCACACACCCGACGGGACACCACCTGGGCCGCGGTGGCCGCCGCGCTCCGGGCGAAGGCCCGGATCGACGCGGGCGACGTCGGGGCCGCGACGTCGGACCTGGCCAAGGCCGACCTCGAGCTGGGCTCGGCCGACCCGGCGTCCGGAGCCACGTTCCGGCTGCTCGACCTGCTGTCCCGGGTCTACGCCCGGCTGCGCCTCTACGACCGGCTCGACGAGGCCCGCACCCGGATCGACGCCGGGGTGCTCGCCAGGCCGCCCCTCGACCAGGCGGTGCACTGGGGTCACTGGGCCGGTGAACTGGCGATCCAGGCCATGGAGCCGCTCGCCGGGGGGACCGGCGACCCCGACCACGCCCTGCTCGGCAGGGCCGTGGAGATCGCCATGCTGCTGGAGGAGCTGCCCGCCTCCTCGGTTCCCCGCCTGGTGCGACGCCGCGCCGACGCCGTGCGGGCGGTGGCCGCCGCCTACCAGGGCCGCCCGTCCGAGGCTCTCCGACTGCTCGGCGAGGACGCCTTCGGCGAGGCCCGTGACCTGCCGCCGGTCGAGCGCCAACTGGCGACCCTCGCCGCCATGCGCGCGCACGCCCACGTCGGCTCGCTCGCCGCGGCCCGCAGCCTCGACGAGACCATCCCGTCCAACCCGACCTCGCTGGTCCACCTCATCCTCGACGTCTGCCGGGCCCGGGAGCGGCTGTGGTTGGAGACGCACGCGGGCGGGAACCTCGTCCCGGTCCTGCACCGCCTCTCCGAGCTGCTGGTCCGGCTGGGCTGGCAGGGCATGAACCTGGCCGCGGACACCGCCCGTCAGGCCCTGGACAGCCACGCCCTGCGCGAGGAGAGCCGTACCGACCAGCTCACCGGGATCGGCAACCGCAGGGCGGTGGACGAGGAGCTCCGGAAGCTGCTCCGGTTCAGCCCGCTGCCGCTCGCCCTCGTCCTCGTCGACGTCGACGAGTTCACCCTGGTGAACCAGCGGTTCGGGCACCCGCTCGGGGACGAGGTCCTGCGCCAGGTCACCGACGCCCTGTCCGGTCAGCTGCGCGCGGGCGACCGGCTGCTCCGCTACGGCGGTGACGAGTTCGTGGTCCTGCTGCCCGCGACGGGAGACCAGGAGGCCCGACGGGTCGCCGCCCGGATGTCCCAGGCGGTCGCCTCGCGGTCCTGGTCCGAGCTCGCACCGGGGCTCGAGGTCCGCGTCACCGCCGGCTGCTCCGCGCTGTGGGCGCTGACCGGTCGCCGTCCGGAGGGCGACGCCGAGCGGCTGTTCGAGGAGGCCGAACTCTCCCTCGCCGAGGCCAAGCGCGACCGGGCCCGGCCGGCGCTGCCCGCCGCCGAACCAGCTCGACGGCCCGTTGCCGAACCGGCCAGGCGACCGGCCGCTGCCGAACCGGCCAGACGGCCCGCTACCGCCGAACCGGCCAGGCGACCGGCCGCTGCCGAACCAACTCGACGACCTGCTGCCGCCGATCCCCGGCGGAGGAGGGCACCCGAGCCGCGGGCGACGGAGCCGGAGCGGAGCCGTTCCCACGACCCCCATCGCATCCACACTCCCGAGCTGCGGTCGACGCACCAGCCGGAGCCCAGGGTCCCGACCGGCTACGCGGACGGCCCGCCGGGAGCCGGCGGCAGCTCCCGCGACGACCACCGCCGGTACGGAGCGGCCACCCCGGCCTGGATGACGGCGCCCGCGCTCCCCCCGGCCCTGCCCGCAGCCCCTGCTCCGGCGCCTGCCCCCCGGCCGGTCGCGCGTCCCGCGGCGACCGAACCGCCGGGTCACCGCGAGCAGCACGCCGCTCCGCAGCAGGCGAGCAGGCCCCGGTCGGCCGGGCCGCAGCAGCGCCCGTCGCCGGCTCGCGTGGAACCGCACCGGACGACGATCCTCCCCGCCGTCCCGCCGGGATCCCGCAGCAGCCAGCCGTCCGGAGCACCGGCACGCCAGGCGCGACCGGCCGCCGAGACCGAGCAGGGCCAGGGTCCCCGGCGCCAGCGGAGACCACAGCCGGAGCCCCGCCAGGAGCGACCGGCCGCCCCGCCGCCTGCCGAGGAGGCGGCGGTGACCCGGATCCCGCTGTCGCCGTTCCCGCTCACCCCCGAGGCGATGGCGGACCACGACCGGGCGACGGGTCGATGGACGGACCACCGGGCCGACTCGCTCGCCGACCCGGTGCGCGACCCGCTCCCGCAGCCGACCGCGTCACCACGCAGACCACCGGCGGAGCCGCGCAGGGCGTCCGCCGGTGCCAGGACCAACGGGCACCGACCGGCCGACCTCCCGCCCCAGCCCGAGCCGTCGCGGCGGTCCCGCCGGGACGCCAGGAGGGACCCTCAGGACGACCTGGTCCCCGGTGAGGAGGACCGGCAGGCGAGGACGTCCCGGGAGTCGAGGGAGCGCTCGTCCCGGTCGGACGTCGTCGACCTGACCTGGCACGAGCCCAACCGGCGCACCCCCTTCGGCTGACGGGGTCAGGCCGAGGTCAGCCAGGACCGCAGGGCCCGCTCGCAGTCGAGGATCTGTGTGACCGGGCAGCGTTCGTCGTCGGCGTGGGCCAGCGCCGGGTCCCCCGGGCCGAAGTTGACCGCGGGGATCCCGAGCTCGCCGAACCGGGCCACGTCCGTCCACCCCTCCTTCGCCGCGGGCGGCTGCCCGATCGCCTCGACGAAGGCCGCGGCGACGGGATGGCCGAGACCCGGCCGTGCCCCCGGAGCGAGGTCGACGAGGGTGACCTCGAACCCGTCGAACAGCTCCCGCACGTGCCGCTCGGCCTCGGCGGGGGTGCGGTCCGGGGCGAACCGGTGGTTGACCGTCACCACGCACTCGTCGGGGACGACGTTCCCGGCCACCCCGCCCCGGATGCCGACGGCGTTCATCCCCTCCCGGTACACCAGACCGTCGACCTCCGCCTGCCGCGGCCGGTACCGGGTGAGCCGGGTGAGCACCTCGACCGCCTCGTGGACGGCGTTGCGCCCCCGCCACCACCGCGCGGAGTGGGCGGCGACCCCCGGCACCCGGACCTCCACCCGCAGCGTCCCGTTGCAGCCGCCCTCGACCCGCGCCGCCGAGGGCTCCCCGAGAACCGCGAAGTCGCCGCGCACCCACTCCGGGTGGGTGCGGACCAGCCGGCCGAGACCGTTCCGGGCGGCCTCGACCTCCTCCTGGTCGTAGAAGACGTAGCTGACGTCGCAGCGGGGGCTGCTCACCGTGGCGGCGATCCGAAGGGCCACCGCGACCCCGGCCTTCATGTCGACGCTGCCCCGCCCCCACACCACGGCGTCCCCGCCGCTGCCCTCGATCCGGCTCGGGAGGTTCCCGGCGACGGGCACGGTGTCCAGGTGCCCCGCGAGCACCACGCGGGTGTCCCGGCCCAGCGACGTCCTGGCCACCACCGCGTTCCCGTCCCGGAGCACCTCGAGGTGCTCCAGCCGGCGCAGCGCCAGCTCCACCGCGTCAGCGACGACCCGCTCGGCCCCGCTGACCGACGGGATGTCGCACAGGGCACGGGTCAGCGTCACGGCGTCGGCGCGGAGATCGAGGATCGGCGGGACGGTGCCGGGTTCGGACATGGGACGAGGCTAGAGCCCCGCGCCGCGCGACGGAGGACGGCAGGGGTTCGGCGAGGCGGTCCTCACCTGATCCGGCACGGAGGTCGGACCGACGACGTAGGCTGTCGCCATGTCCGAGGCACCCCCCGCCGGTGGCACCGGCGCTCCCCGTGTGGCCTGGGCGTACGGGCTGGCGACGGTCACCGAGGCCGGGGCCGTGCTCGACACCTGGTACCCCGCACCGGCGCTGGGCAGGGCTCCGGCGGACGCCGGTCCGCACGGCATCCCCGTCCCGCTGGCGACCCTCGAGGGGATGGACCCGAACCGCCGGGTCCGGCAGCAGGTGGTCCGCACGGTGATCGACCTGGACGCCGCCCCAGCCGACGTCCCCGACGCCTACCTCCGGCTGCACCTGCTCTCGCACCGGCTGGTCCGGCCGCACGGCCTCGACCTCACCGGGATCTTCTCCGTGCTCGGCAACGTGGCCTGGACCAACCACGGGCCCTGCGCCGTCGAGGACTTCGAGGACACCCGGCTCCGGCTCCGCGCCGACGGCAGCCGGGTCGAGGTGTACGGCGTCGACAAGTTCCCGCGGATGACCGACTACGTCGTGCCGTCCGGCGTACGCATCGCGGACGCCGACCGGGTGCGCCTCGGGGCGTACCTGGCCCAGGGGACGACGGTGATGCACGAGGGATTCGTCAACTACAACGCCGGGACGCTCGGCACCTCCATGGTGGAGGGCCGGGTCTCGGCCGGGGTCGTGGTGGGCGACGGGTCGGACGTCGGCGGTGGAGCCTCGATCATGGGAACCCTCTCCGGCGGGGGCCGGGAGGTCGTCCGGATCGGCAGGCGCTGCCTCATCGGTGCCAACGCGGGCATCGGGATCAGTCTCGGCGACGACTGCGTCGTCGAGGCCGGCTGCTACGTCACGGCGGGGACGAAGGTGACCCTGCCGGCCGGCACCGGCGACGGCACGGCGACCGCCGGGCCCCGGGTGGTGAAGGCGGCGGAGCTCTCCGGGGGTTCCGGGTTACTGTTCCGGCGCAACTCCGTCACCGGTGCCGTCGAGGCGCTGCCGAGATCCGGTCGGGGGATCCGGCTCAACGCGGCCCTGCACGCCAACGGATGACGTCAGCGGACGACCTGTCCCGGGCGGTCATGACGCGGCCGGCCGGTGACGAGGTGTCCCCGACAGCGATGGTCTACGGCAGGACATGAGTTCGGTCAGTTCGGTCCTCGCGGCTCCGGACCCCGTGCGACACCGCTCCCGGCGGCGCAGGGGCAGCCTGGCGTTCCTCGTCGTGCTCGCCCTCGCCGGCTCCGGAGTCTGGCTGTGGTGGCGGGGGTACACCGGGCACATCGTCGTCCGCCCGCACTGCTCGGCAGAGGTCGGCGGGGCGACGACGGAACTGGACCCGGAGCAGTCGGGGTACGCGGCGCTGATCGCGACGATAGCCGTGGAGAGGGGACTACCGGCGCGGGCTGCCTCCATCGGCATCGCCACGGCCATGCAGGAGTCGAAGCTGCGCAACCTCGACTACGGGGACCGGGACTCGCTCGGCCTGTTCCAGCAGCGGCCGTCCCAGGGCTGGGGCACCGTCAGGCAGATCACCGACCCGGTCTACGCGACCAACGCCTTCTACGACGTGCTGATGAAGATCGAGGGGTTCCAGGACCTGACCATCACCGACGCGGCGCAACGGGTGCAGAGGTCGGCCTTCCCCACGGCGTACGCCGAGCACGAGCCCGAGGCGAGAGCCCTGGCCTCGGCCCTGACCGGGTACTCCGAGGGGAGCTTCGCCTGCGTGCTCCACCCTCCGGGACAGCTGGCCCGGGAGGACCCCGGCGCCGCCGGTCTCACCACCCGCGCCCGGAGGGTCGCCACGGCCGCCAGGCGGGAGACCGGACAGACCAGGAGCGAGCCTGCCTCTCCGGACGGCACCGCGGTGCGGTTCCGGATCGGCGGCAGCGACGCGGAACGCCGCGGCTGGAGCCTCGCCCACTGGGCCGTTGCCCGCGCGGACGGGCTCGACGTCGTCGCGGTGGCGACCGACGGCCTGCGCTGGCGGCGGGAGGCCCCCGGTGCCAGGTGGTCCCGGATCGCCGCCGGATCCGGTCCACGGCCACCGGCCGGCACCGTCGTCGTCGAGGTGGCCGCCGGAGGGTGAGCCCGCACCACGGTGCGGTCGGCGGACCGGGTCCCGGACGGTCAGCGCCCGGTGATGGGCACGTAGTCGCGCTTCGTCTCGCCGACGTAGATCTGCCGCGGCCTTCCGATCTTGGTGGTCCGATCGGCCATCATCTCCCGCCACTGCGCGATCCAGCCGGGCAGCCTCCCGATCGCGAAGAGGACGGTGAACATCTTGCCGGGGAAGCCCATCGCCCGGTAGATCAGCCCGGTGTAGAAGTCGACGTTGGGGTAGAGCCGCCGCTCGACGAAGTAGTCGTCGTGCAGGGCCGCCTCCTCCAGTTCCATGGCCAGGTCGAGCAGCTCGTCCCGCTGCCCCAACTGGGAGAGCACCTCGTCGGCCGTCCTCTTGATGATCGTCGCCCGGGGGTCGTAGTTCCGGTAGACCCGGTGCCCGAACCCCATCAGCCGGACGCCGTCCCCGCGGTCCTTCACCCTGCGCACGAAGGAGCGCACGTCCCCGTCGGTGGACCGGATCCGCTCCAGCATCTCCAGCACCGCCTGGTTGGCGCCCCCGTGCAGCGGACCGAACAGGGCGCTGATGCCGGCGGAGACCGAGGCGAAGAGGTTGGCGTGGGAGGACCCGACCAGCCGGACCGTCGACGTCGAGCAGTTCTGCTCGTGGTCGGCGTGCAGGATGAACAGCAGGTCGAGGGCCCTGGCCATGACGGGGTTCACCTCGTACGGCTCGGTGGGCACCCCGAAGGTCAGCCGGAGGAAGTTCTCCACCAGCCCCAGCGAGTTGTCGGGGTAGAGGAAGGGCTCCCCGATGGACTTCTTGTAGGCGTACGCGGCGATCGTCGGCACCTTCGCCAGCAGCCGACAGGTCGAGATCTCGACGTGCCGCTCGTTGAAGGGGTCGAGGCTGTCCTGGAAGAACGTGGACAGGGCGCTCACCGCGCTGGACAGGACGGGCATCGGGTGGGCGTCGCGGGGGAAGCCGTCGAAGAACCGCTTCAGGCCCTCGTGCAGCATCGTGTGCCGCCGGATGACCTGGTCGAACTCCGTCAACTGGGTCGCTGTCGGCAGTTCGCCGTAGATGAGCAGATAGGCGACCTCGAGGAAGCTGCTCTGCTCCGCGAGCTGCTCGATCGGGTACCCGCGGTAGCGGAGGACGCCCGCCTCCCCGTCGATGTAGGTGATCGCGGACGTGCAGGAGGCGGTGTTGACGAATCCGGGGTCGACGGTGACGAGGCCGGTGGTCCGCAGCAGTCCGGAGGTGTCGATCCCGTTGCCGCCCTCGGTCGCGGTGACGGCGCCGAGATCGATCGACGTGCCGTCGTAGGTCAGGGTGACATCGGGTACAGCGGCGTCGGACATGCGGGCTCCTCGGTGGACTGTCGCCGGACGGCGACGGTCAACGACCTCGTTGGTCCTGTCGACGGCCTCGTGGGTTCATCTCTCGGTCTGCGCGTTCCGGGGTGCGCCGGACGGGGCTCGGTGCTGACGCCACTGGCAGCACGTGCGCAGACCGCACGCGTACCGAAGCCGTCCCGTTTCTCCGGAACCTACTCCCGGGTGGTCACCCTCGGCCATTCGAAGGCCGGCGACACGGCGGCCGGCGCGTCGGCGCCGTCTCCGGTCGCCTCCCGGTCCGGCCCGGTCCCGCCGAGGCGGACGGCCAGCCGGCCGATCCGCTCGTCCGGGGCGGTCAGGGCGATCCGGACGTGCCGGGAGCCCCGCGGCCCGTAGAACTCGCCGGGTGCCGCCAGGACGCCTCGGGCCGCGAGCCAGCCCACGGTGTCCAGGCACGGCTCGTCCCTGGTCGCCCACAGGTAGAGGCCGGCCTCGGAGTCCTCGACCCGGAAGCCCGCCCGGCGCAGCGCGGCCGTC
This sequence comes from Actinomycetales bacterium, assembly GCA_012719445.1. GTDB lineage: Bacteria > Actinomycetota > Actinomycetes > Actinomycetales > Kineosporiaceae > JAAYAH01. The sequence continues at coordinate 27,324 of JAAYAH010000009.1, forward strand.
GCCGTCCGTCGGCGGACCCGGTAGCGCTCCCGCTGTTCGGCGACGTGGGCGTCGTCGGCGAGGGCGACGCCCAGCACGTGCTGCACCGGCAGCGGCACCATCATCCCGAGGTGCTTGCGCAGCTCCAGGAGCCGGCGCACCAGGGCGGGGTCCCCGGCGACGAAGGCGGCCCGGTACCCGGCGAGGTTGGACTGCTTGGACAGCGAGTACACCGCCAGCAGCCCCTCGTGCGACCCTCCGCACACCCGGGGGTCGAGGATGCTCGGCGCCTCGGCGACGTCCCAGACCAGCTCCGCGTAGCACTCGTCGCTGGCGACGACCGCGCCGACCGACCGCGCCCAGGCCACGATCGCGGCGAGCCGCTCGGCGTCGAGCACCCGGCCGGTGGGGTTGGCCGGCGAGTTGACCCAGACCAGCCGCACCGCGTCCGAGACGTCGCGCAGCACGGCGACGTCGTCGGCAGGGAACGGGGTCGCCCCGGCGACCCTGGCACCGACGTCGTAGGTCGGGTAGGCGATCTCCGGGTGCGCGACGAGGTCACCGGGCCCCAGGCCGAGCAGGGTGGGCAGCCAGCCGACGAGCTCCTTCGACCCGACCGTCGGCATGACCCCGGCCGGGTCGACATCGGGAACGCCGCGCCGCCGGGCGAACCAGGCGGCGACGGCCTCCCTCAGCTGCGGCGTCCCGTAGGTCTGCGGGTACCCCGGGGCGTCGGCCGCCGCGGCGAGCGCGGCGCGGAGCACCGGGGGCGTCGGGTCGACCGGCGCACCGATCGAGAGGTCGACGATCACGTCCGGATGGGCGCGCGCGACCTCGGCGTGGGGCCGCAACCGGTCCCACGGGAAGTCCGGGAGCGTCACCCGGCTCACGGCCGGACCGTACGGGGTCGGTCCGGCCTCGTCACCGCCGGATGACCGGTCAGCTCTCGCCCTGCGGCGGGAGCGCCTCGACGAGCGGGTGGTCCTTCTGGATGACGCCCATCTTGGCGGCACCGCCGGGCGACCCGAGGTCGTCGAAGAACTCCACGTTGGCCTTGTAGTAGTCCTTCCACTGCTCCGGCACGTCGTCTTCGTAGAAGATCGCCTCGGTCGGGCAGACCGGCTCGCACGCGCCGCAGTCCACGCACTCGTCGGGGTGGATGTAGAGCGTCCGGAGCCCCTCGTAGATGCAGTCGACCGGACACTCCTCGATGCAGGCCTTGTCCTTGACGTCGACGCAGGGCTGGGCGATGACGTACGTCACGAAGATCCTCCTGGGCGACCAACCGGGCTGGCCCGGTGCGTTGTCGCGCCTAGTATCACCGACGTCCGCGGTGAACGAGTGTCAGGGGGTCGTCGTGTCGGAGAGTGACGGGGATCCGATCGCCTCTCCGGCCGCCGAACCGGCTCCCGTTGCGGTCCCTCCGTCGACCAGGCGGCTGGCGCGACACGTCGGGTCGCGGATCGCCGTCCGCCGGCTGCTGCCGGAGGGCGGGGTGACCGACCTCACGGGCGAACTGCTCACGGTGGACGAGGCCGCCCTCCGTCTCCGGCTGCCGGACGGGACGACGCTCGCCCTCGCCGGGAGCGAGGTCACGGCGAGCCGCGTCGTCCCGCCGAAGGCCCGGCGCAAGGGGCCTCCGCACCGGGCCCTGGACATCCCGACCCTGGAGCGGGTCGCCGCGGACCACTGGCGAGCGCCCGAGCGGGAGCACCTCGGCGAGTGGCTGCTGCGGGCCTCCGGCTCCTTCACCGGGCGCGCCAACTCGGTGCTTCCGCTCGGGGATCCCGGTATGCCCCTGCCCCGCGCCGTCGCCGCGGTGGGGCGCTGGTACGCCGAGCGAGGCATGCGGCCCATGGCCAGCTGCCCGGCCGCCGTCGACCTCTCCGGCGTGCCCCCCCGCGACGCCGCCGTCCCCGTCGCGGCGGCGGAGGCCTTCACCGCCGCCGGGTGGCTGGTCCGGCCGGGGGCCGGGGCGCTCGTCCTGACGGCGCCGGTCGCACCGCTGCGCCGGGCCGCCCGCGCGCTCGACGCGGGCCTCGCCCTCGTGTCCGCCCCAACCCCGGACGAGGACTGGCTGCGCTGCTACCGACCGGACGGGAGCGCGACCCGGCCGGAGGCGCGCCACCTGCTGGTCAGCGCCCCGGAACAGGTGTTCCTCTCGATCCGCGACGGCGATCGCACCGTCGCGGTGGCCAGGGGATCCTTCGCCCAGGGGTGGACGGGGCTGTACGGGGTCCGGGTCGAGGAGACCCACCGCCGGCGCGGGCTGGCCACCGCGCTGTTGGGCGGGGTCGCCCGATGGGGCAGGCAGCGGGGATCGTCCTCGATGCTGCTGCAGGTCGCGGACGGCAACACGGCGGCGACGCGGCTCTACCTCGGTCTCGGTTTCTCCGTCCACCACCGCTACGACTACCTGGCCCCCGGGTCCTGAACCGGCCTCCCTGCCATTCGCCGGCGTTCTCGGGCGCTGTGGTCGTCGCCGGTCATGGGCATTCCGAAAAACGACCGGTTGACGATTCGTCAACCCCGTGATTACGGAGAGAAACCTTCTCGACCGGTGAGACCGATATCACATCTCCCTTCCGGGCGGCGTTCTCCGAGGTGATACGGCCAACCTCGAAAAAAGTCGCCGTCCGCGACCGGCCGTGCATCTTTGCCTCCTACCGCAGAACGCTTCGGAGAGTTACCGTCCGCCCGCGCGGCCGGTGTCGTGGGAGCGCTCCCATCGCACCCCAGAAGTCGCGGAGCCCCTTGCCGCGACGCCCTGAAAGGAGCATGTGAGTGGTCACCAGTCAGCATCGGACGGGCAGACGTCTCGTCACCGCCGTGGTGGGCGTCGGAGCCCTCGCCGCGGGCCTCCTCACCTCGGTGACGGCCCCGGCCACGGCGGGAGCCCCCACGTTGACCTCGACGCCGTACGGCAACCTCTCCGAGGCGCTGCAGAAGTCCATCTACTTCTACGACGCCGAGAAGTCCGGCCCCTCCCGCTCCATGGACCGCCAGCCGCTGGACTGGCGCGGGGACTCCGAGCCGGAGGACGCCGCCGTCCCGCTGGTTCCCGGCGACGCCGACTCCGGAGGGGTGATCCCGGTCTCCGGGACCAACCTGTCGGCCTCGTTCATCAGCGCGAACAAGTCCGTCCTCGACCCGGACGGCAACGGGACCCTCGACCTGTCCCAGGGCATGCACGACGCCGGTGACCACGTGAAGTTCGGGCTCCCGCAGACCTTCTCCGCGTCCACCCTCGCCTGGGGGCTGCTGGAGTTCCCCGACGCCTACACGGAGACCTACAGCTACGACCACCTCATGGACCAGCTCTACTGGTTCAACGACTACTTCCTGAAGTCGACCTTCCGCAACGCCAGCGGTGACGTCGTCGCCTTCGCCTACCAGGTGGGCAACGGCTCCGTCGACCACACCGTCTGGGGCCCGCCGGAGCTGATGACCCACAAGCGCCCGGCGATGTTCGCGACGGCGGAGACCCCCGGCTCCGACCAGGCGGCCGGTGCCAGCGCGGCCCTCACCGCGATGTCCCTGCTCACCAAGAAGAGCGACCCCAGCTACTCGGAGAAGTGCCTGGACACCGCGAAGGCCCTCTACGAGTTCGCCGTCGCCCACCGCGGCCTCGGTGAGAGCGGCGGGTACTACGGCTCCGCCGACGACAACGACGAGCTGTCCTGGGCCGCGATCTGGCTCTACGACGCCACCGGCGACACCGGGTACATCGACGACATCGTCGCCAAGAACTCCAGCGGCATCTACACCGGCTACATGAAGAAGCTGATCTCCGACGCCCAGAGCACCTGGCAGAACATCTGGGTGCACTCCTGGGACACCGTCTGGGGCGGCGTCTTCGCCAAGCTCGCCCCGCTGAGCAAGGGCATCGTCGACGACGCGCTCAACGAGCAGTACTGGTACTACTTCCGGTGGAACGTCGAGTACTGGAGCGCCGGATCGGTGCCGCACATCGACTCCGTGAGCGGCGGCAGCTTCATGGCGGGCAGCCCCGCCGGGTTCAGCGTGGTCAACACCTGGGGCTCGGCCCGGTACAACACCGCGGCCCAGCTCTGCGCGCTGCTCTACCGCAAGTACTCCGCCCAGGACCCGACGCCGGGCGCCGTCGAGCAGGGCGTCAAGCTCTCCCAGTGGGCGCTGTCGCAGATGAACTACGTCATGGGCGACAACCCGCTGAACCGGTCCTACATCGTCGGCTTCACCGCCCGTGACAGCGACCACCACGCCTCCCACCCGCACCACCGGGCGGCGCACGGCTCCTTCACCAACAGCATGTTCGACCCGCCGGAGCACCGGAACACCCTCTGGGGCGCCCTGGTCGGCGGCCCGGACGAGGGCGACGAGCACAAGGACCTCACGAACGACTTCGTCTACAACGAGGTCGCCGTCGACTTCAACGCCGGCTTCGTCGGGGCGCTGGCCGGGCTCTACACCTACTTCGGCGCCGACCAGACGAACACCAAGTGGGCGCCGCCCAAGTCCAAGCCGACCCTGCCGTTCCGGACCCAGGCCAAGGTCGAGCAGGAGAACAAGCAGCGCAGTCAGGTGACGATCCGACTGTTCCAGGAGCAGACGACGCCGCCGGCCCGGATCGACGACCTGTCCGTGCGGTACTACTTCGACATCAGCGAACTGGAGGCCGCGGGTCAGGGCATCGACGACGTGTCGCTCGCGGTGTACTACGACGAGGCCAAGTCCCTCGGCGAGACCCCGGTGACGGTCAGCGAACCGAGGCTCGCCTCCGGCTCGGTCTACTACATCGACATGGCCTGGACCGGCGCCTTCTTCGGCAAGCGGGACATCCAGCTCGGCATCATCGCGGCCCAGAACACCAGCACCTACACCGACAACTGGGATCCCACCAACGACTACAGCCGGGACGGCCTCTCCGCCACGGAGATCACCGACACCCTGCGCATCCCCGTGTACAAGGACGGGGTCCTCGTCTACGGCGCCGGCCCGGACGACGGCAGCGTGACCACCACCACGACCACGCGGACCACCACCACGACGCGGCCGACCACCACCACGCGGTCGACCACGACGACGACGCAGCCCACCACCACGACCACGACGCGGCCGACCACCACCACGACGACGCGGCCGACCACCACGACGACCACGACGCGGACCACGACGCGGCCGACCACCACCACGACCACGAGCGACGGCCCCGGCACGTCCTGCACGGCGACCTACACGGTCGCCAACCAGTGGCCGACCGGCTTCCAGGGCAACGTCACGGTGACCAACACCGGAACGTCCGCGGTGCGCAGTTGGAAGGTCACCTGGACCTTCGCCGACGGCCAGACCATCGGCCAGTTGTGGAGCGGGGCCCTGGCCGTCTCCGGTTCCTCCGTCAGCGTCACGAACGCCGCCTGGAACGGCTCCCTCGCCCCGTCGGCCTCCACGGCCTTCGGGTTCACCGGCACCTGGACCGGCAGCAACTCCGTTCCGACGCTCACCTGCACCGCCTCCTGAGGTGATCCGCCCGGCGGTCGACCGATCCGCCGGGCGCCACCGGTGAGGGCCCGGAACCGACGGGTTCCGGGCCCTCACCGTTCCCGGTCCCGGCCCGGGGATCCGGCGGCACGATCACCGGGACCACGCGCAGGGAACAGCGAACAGGGAATACCGAACGGGAATGACGCGCAGGGAATGCCGACAGGAGCCGTCGACAGGGACCACCGACGGCAACGACAACCAGAGATGACGACAAGGGAATACGGCGCAGCCGGAATGATATGAACTCGCCGCCAGCCCTGTGACCAATGCCACAGGGAGGCCAGGAAAGGGTGTTCCGAGGTGAGCGCCCGTTATCCGCGGAAGCCCGACCTCCCCCTGGACGCCGTGCAGCTCCACCTCTATGGGCGCGACATTCCTGGGAGTTATGGTCCGGCCGCGCGGCCGGTGTCGCGGGAGCGTTCCCACGGCACTCCCCGAGTCGCGGTCACCACCGCGACGTCCGGAAAGGAGCACGTGAGTGGTCACCAGACAGCACCGGGCGGGCAACCGGCTCGCCGTGGCCGTGGTGGGTGCGGGAGCCGTCACCGCCGCCCTGCTCACCGCGACGACCTCCCCGGCCGCGGGAGCCGCCCCGACCCTGACCACGACCCCCTACGGGAACCTGGCCGAGGCGCTGCAGAAGTCCGTCTACTTCTACGACGCCGAGGAGTCGGGTCCCTCCCGCTCCATGGGCCAGCAGCCGCTGGAGTGGCGCGGGGACTCCGAGCCGACGGATGCCCGGATCCCGCTGGAGTCCGGCGGCTCGGGGACGACCGACCTCGCGCTCACCGGGACGAACCTGCCTGCGGCGCTCATCAGCCAGTACCGCGAGGTCCTCGACCCGGACGGCGACGGGTTCCTCGACCTGTCCCAGGGGTTCCACGACGCCGGTGACCACGTGAAGTTCGGGCTCCCGCAGTCCTACACCGCCTCCACGCTGGCCTGGGGCGTCTACGAGTTCAAGGACGCCTACGTCAGGACCGGCAGCTACGACCACGTCATGGAGGAGCTGCGCTGGTTCAGCGACTACCTCCTCCGGTCGACGTTCCGGGACGCGTCGGGCAAGGTCATCGCCTTCAACTACATGGTCGGCCGGGGCGGCGTCGACCACACCTACTGGGGCCCGCCGGAGCTGCAGGACGGCGCCAAGTACCCGCGGCCGGCGACCTTCGCCTACCCCGCGGGGTCGGGCTGGTCCGCGGCCCCGGCTGCCGACCAGGCGGCCGAGGCCGCCGCTGCCCTCGCCCTGATGTCCCTGGTCACCCGGGACGACGACGCCACGTACGCGGCACGGTGCCTCGACGTCGCCGAGGCGTTGTACGCCTTCGCCGCGGCCAACCGCGGCATGGGTAACGGCGACGGGTTCTACCCCTCCTCCTCCGACGCCGACGACCTGTCCTGGGCCGCGGTGTGGCTGTACGTCGCCACCGGCACCGAGGACTTCGTCGACGACATCATCGCCAAGGGCAGCGACGGCAACTACACGGGCTACCTGAAGGCGATCATCTCGGGTCCCGGCAGCACCTGGCAGAACATCTGGGTCCACTCCTGGGACAGCGTCTGGGGTGGGGTCTTCGCCAAGCTCGCCCCTGCGGCCGCCGACGTGATCCCGGCATCCGATCTCGAGACCTACTGGTACTTCTTCCGCTGGAACGCCGAGTACTGGACCGCGGGAGCTGTCCGGCACGCCGACCCCAACGACGGCAACTACCTCAAGGCCAGCCCTGCCGGCTACAGCGTCATCTCGACCTGGGGCTCCGCCCGCTACAACACCGCGGCCCAGCTCCAGGCCCTCGTCTACCGCAAGTACTGCGCCGACGACCCGGGCGGCTCCACCGAGAAGGGCGTCCAGCTCTCGCAGTGGGCGCTGTCCCAGATGAACTACATCATGGGGGACAACCCGCTGAGCCGGTCCTACATCGTCGGCTTCACCGCGAACTCCGCCGACCACTACGCCTCGCACCCGCACCACCGGGCGGCGCACGGCTCCTCGACCAACAGCATGCTCGACCCGGTCGACCACCGGCACACGCTGTGGGGCGCCCTCGTCGGCGGACCGGACACGACGGACCAGCACGAGGACGTGACGACCGACTACGTCTACAACGAGGTCGCGATCGACTACAACGCCGGCTTCGTCGGCGCCCTCGCCGGGCTCTACACGTACTTCGGCTCCGGGCAGACGGTGACCCCGTGGACACCGCCGGCCGAGCCGGCCGAGACCGCGTACTACGCGAAGGCGAAGCTGGAGCAGGACAGCGACCAGCGCACCCAGGTCACCGTCGAGGTCAACAACCGGGCCACCCACCCGCCGGCCCTCGTCGACGACCTGTCCCTGCGCTACTACTTCGACATCAGCGAGCTGGTCGCCAGGGGCCAGAGCATCAGCGCCGTGTCCACCGCGATCTACTACGACGAGTCGGGCACCCTCAACGGGTCACCCGCGAAGATCACCGGACCGACGCAGGCCTCCGGGAACGTCTACTACGTCGAGATCTCGTGGGCCGGGATCGCGTTCTGGGGCAAGCGGGAGCTGCAGTTCGGACTCATCGCCGGACAGGACAGCAGTTGGCAGTCCAACTGGGACAGCTCCAACGACCCCAGCCTGGTCGGCGTCTCCGGTGCCGCCCTCGCCGAGTCGGTCAACATCCCGGTGTACCGGGACGGCGTCCGGGTCTTCGGTGAGGAACCAGGCGGTACCCCGACCACCACGAGAACCACCACCACCACGAGAACCACCACCACGCGTCCCACCACGACGACGACCACGACGAGCACCACCACGCGGCCGACGACGACCACCACGACCCGGCCGACCACCAC
>JAAYAH010000107.1 GCA_012719445.1 Actinomycetales bacterium
GCCTACGACGGCATCGCGTGCAAGGACACCCTGACCATCGAGTCCGGCACCATCAACGTCAACGCCGCCGACGACGGCATCCGCGGCAAGGACGCACTGCTGATCAGGGGCGGGAACATCACCGTGACCTCCACCGCCGACGGCCTGAAGTCCACCGAGGACGAAGACCCCGCCCTCGGCCAGGTCACCATCACCGGAGGGACCATCACCATCTCCGCCGGCGACGACGGCATCCACGCGGAGTCCGACCTCAACGTCGTCGACGGCAACATCACCGTCACCCGGTCCTTCGAGAGCCTGGAGGGCACTCGGGTCATCATCAGCGGCGGAACGGTGAACGCCACCTCGACCGACGACGGGCTCAACGCCGTGGAGGCCGGGCTGAACGAGTTCTCCGTGTCCCAGCGGGCTGTCATCGTGGTCCACGGAGGGACCGTTGTGGTCAACTCCGGGGTCGACGGGCTGGACTCCAACGGAGCCGTCGCCTTCCTCGGCGGGACGACGGTGGTGAACGGTCCCACGGCGGGTGGCGGCGAGGGAGGTATCGACGCCAACGGCGCCGTCTTCTTCCACGGCGGGACGGTCATGAGCGTCGCCACCAACGCGTCCACCCTGGCGCCCTCGACGACGTCCCGGCAGGGCTGGGTGTTCGCCGATCTCGGCAGCAGCCGGTCCTCCGGCACCGTGCTCCACCTGGCCTCGAGCAATGGCAGCGGCCTCGTGGGGTTCCGGGCAGCCAAGAGCTTCCGGACGGTGCTCTACTCCTCGAACCAGATCTCCTCCGGCGGCAGCTACGACGTCTACACCGGTGGCAGCGTCTCCGGGACCGGCATCGGCGGAATGTACCCCGGGTCCACCCCGTCCGGCGCGACGCGGTTGAGCACCGTGACGGCGGGCCGGTACTCGGGCATGAACTTCGGCTTCGGCAGTGGGAACTGGACCGGGGAGATCCCGCCTGCCGCGTCGGGGACCGGCTCGACCACCCGCACCACCACGACCACGACGACCACCCGGCCGACCACCACCACGACGTCGACCACCCGGCCGACCACCACCACGACCACGACCACCCGGCCGACCACCACCACGACGACGACGTCCTCCGCGGGCGGGGGCGCGTGCTCGGCGACCTACTCGGTGGTCAACCAGTGGCAGGGCGGCTTCCAGGGCGAGGTCAGGGTGACCGCTGGCAGTAGCGCGATCTCGGGCTGGCGGTTGAGCTGGACCTTCGCCGACGGCCAGACGATCAGTCAGGCCTGGGGCGGGCGGGTGACCGCCTCGGGGTCGTCGGTGACGGCGACCAACGAGTCCTGGAACGGCTCCCTCGGCGCCGGGGCGAGTACCAGCCTGGGGTTCATCGGCACCTGGAACGGCACCAACTCCGTCCCGTCGGTGACCTGCACCGCCGGCTGACCCGATCAGTCCGGCGGCAGCAGGTCGCGGAGCCCCTGCGCGTACCGCTCCGGGTCACCCTCCCCGAGGACGAGGCGCAGCAGGACGAAGCCGGTGACGGCGGAGAGGAGGACCTGGGCGACGGCGTCCGGGTCGGCGTCCGCGCGGAGGTGACCGGCGTCCCGCCACCGGCTGGCCAGCGTGGCCAGCCGGTGGCGGGGGCCCGCGTACGCCTGGTGCACCAGGGCGCGCAGGTCGTCGTCACCCAGCGCCTCGGCCCACGCGCTGACGGCGATCCGGGTGAGGTCGACGTCCCCGCGGGTCGCGATGGCCAGGACGTGCCGCAGCACCTGCGTGATCTCCTGGTGGGGGAGCTGCCCACCCTCCCCGGCGAGGACGAGGTCCAGCGCCTCCTCCAGCGTGGCGACACCCTCCTCCGCCACCGTCCGGACGAGTTCGTCCTTGCTCCGGAAGTAGCGGTAGACGGCACCGGCGGACAACCCTGACTCGGCGACGACGTCCTGCATCGACGTCCGGTGGAACCCCTTCCCGGCGAAGCTGCGCGCCGCCGCCGCCACGATCTGGCGCCTCCGGGCATCACGGTGCTGCTGGGAGACGCGGGGCATGGTCGAGATGGTAACGAAAAGAGAACGTTCGTTCGCTATTGACACCGGCCAGGGGCGTCGGAAGGATCCCGCCGAACGATCGTCTCCATGGAGGTCACTCATGACCACCGCACAGTCCATGCACGGCAGCCGGCATGCCCCGGCTCCGCCCACGTCCTGGCC
>JAAYAH010000108.1 GCA_012719445.1 Actinomycetales bacterium
AAGGTCCAAGGCGTCGACGGCATCTGGCGGGCCCTGGACGCCCGGGGCCTGCACGCCCTGGCCGTGACCGCCTCCGATCACTACAACACCCGCCTGCAGGCCCACGTGTCCCATCGCCTGGGGGTGCGGTTCGCCGCCCGCCCCACCGGTCGGGGCAAGCGGGAGATCATGGAGGTCGCGGGGATCGACCAGCGGGTCATCGACCACTTCTCCCGGCGCCGCGCCCAGCTCGAAGCCCGCTACGACACCCTCCTGGCCGCCTACCGCACCACCCACGGACGTGACCCGGACTTCGCCACCGCCCGAGCACTCGCCGAGCGGGCGAACCTGGAAACCCGCCGGGCCAAGGGCCCCGTCCGCTCCCTGGACCACATGCGCGCAGCCTGGCGCCAGGAACTGACCGACGTCTTCGGACCCTCCGCCCTGGCGGCCCTGACTGATGCGGTCGGACCCGTCGGGGAGTCCACCGCCACCGCCCAGGACGGCCCGGCGTCCCTGGCGCCGGGCACCCCCGGCCACGACCGGCTCGTCGAGCACCTGGCCGGCCGGGTCCTGGACGTGGTCCAGAACGAGCGCTCGACCTGGACGCAGTGGAACCTGCGCGCCGAGACCGAACGCGCCCTGCGCCACCCCGCACTCCTGGCCGAACACCACCTCGACGCCGTCTCCGCCGCAGACCTGGACCGCCTCGCCGAGGCCGTCCTCGCTCGTGCGGCCGGCCCGGGGATGAGCCTGCGCATCGACCCACCCACCCTCATCACCGAACCGGCCAACCTGCGCCGGGCCGACGGCGCCTCGGTGTTCACTCGCCACGGCATGACTCGCTACACCTCCCAGGCCGTCCTGGACGCCGAAGGTCGGCTCCTGACCGCAGCCACCACCCCGCGCCCTCGGGGCGACCTCACCCCCGCCGAGGTCGACGCCGTCCTGGGCGCCTGGCAGCAGGAGGTCGGCACCACCCTGGACGCCGGGCAAGCCGGCCTGGTCACCGCCTTCGCCACCGATGCCCGCGACCTGGTCGTGGGCCTGGGGCCGGCGGGCACCGGCAAGACCACCGCCATGCGCGCCCTCAAGGCCGTCCTGGACCACACCCACACCGGGCGTCTGATCCCGTTGGCGACCTCCGCCCACGCCGCCGCGATCCTGGGCGCCGAGCTGGGGGTGCGCGCGGAGAACGTGCACAAGTTCCTCCACGACCACACCACACAGAACCCCCGACGCATCACCCTCGCCGCGGGCGATGTGGTCCTGATCGACGAGGCCGGGATGGCCGGCACCCCCAACCTCGACCACATCCTCGCCCTCGCCCAACGAGCCGGCGCCACGGTTCGGCTGCTGGGGGACGACCGGCAGCTTGCCGCCGTCGAATCCGGCGGGGCCCTGCGCCTGCTCGTGGACCAGGCCGGGGCGGTGGAACTGGACGTCGTGCACCGGTTCACCAACCCCGAAGAGGCAGCAGCCACGCTCCAACTGCGGACCGGGGATCACCGAGCCCTGGCCTTCTACGCCGACCATGGGCGTGTCCACGGCGGCTCGGCGCAGGAGATGACCGACGCCGCCTACGCCGCCTGGCTGGTCGACGTCACCGCCGGGAAGACCTCGGTCCTGGCGACCACCACCACCGCGGACGTGACCCGCCTGGCCACCCGGGCCCGCGCCGACCGCGTGGCCAGCGGCCACGTCGAGGCCGGCGGTGTCCTCCTGCATGACGGGAACACCGCCGGGGTGGGGGACTGGATCGTCACCCGCGCCAACGACCGGCGCCTGACCAGCCTCGACCGGAGAACCTGGGTCCGCAACGGTGACGCCTGGCGGGTCATCCACCGCCGCGACGACGGCGCCCTGACCGTGCAACACCTGCGCGACGCCGCCCGCGTGGTCCTGCCGCCCGGGTACGTGGCCGCGCATGTGGAGCTCCTGTACGCCACTACCGCCCACCGCGTCCAGGGCGCCACCGTGGATACCGCCCACGCCCTGATCACCGGTGAGGCGGCCCGGGAACACCTGTATGTCCTGGCCACCCGTGCCCGCCACGCCACGCACCTGTACGTGGCGACCCACGCCGTCCTGCCGGTCGATGAGGACGAGCGAGTGGACCGCCGTTCCTGGGACCCCGCCGGGGTGGACGCCACGGTTGTTCTGCAACGCATCCTGGACCGCGAGGCCGCCGAGACGTCTGCCACCGGCGCCATCACCGACGCCTATGCCACCGCCGCGTCCCTGGCCACCCTCGTCCCCCGCTACGAGCACGCCATCGCGGTGTTCACCGCGCCCTACTACGAGCGCGTGCTGGAGGAGCGCCTGGACGCGATCGACGTGGCATGTGCCCGCACCGACGATGCCTACCCGAACCTCCTGGTCGAGCTGCGCCGCGCCCACCAGGCCGGTTGGCAACCCGAACGCGCCCTGGCCGA
>JAAYAH010000010.1 GCA_012719445.1 Actinomycetales bacterium
AGAGCGGGAGCAGGGTGTACCGCCCCTCCCCCGGAGCATCCGTGCCCAACGCCAACACCGCAGCCACCACCGTCGCGGCCGCCAACCCCGCCCTCAACCGCCACGACCACGCCGAATACACCAGCCCCACCACCGCAAGGACCAGCAACACCGCCCCCGGCAACAACGCCGTCTCGTTGGGCCAGTCCAGGCCCTCCCGCCACCCCTGCTGGTGGTCCCGCCAGAACACGTTGGTGTCCGGAGCGGTCAGCAGCCCTCGCCACGACGGCGCGAAGACCGGCAGCCATCCCTCGTCCCGACGCGCCTCCGGGTACTGCTCGACCACCCGGTAGTACGGGCGGCTCATCGCCCAGACGACGAGGGCGAACGCAGCCCCGCCGACGGCCTCCGCCAGCAGGGCACCGCGGGGTGTGGTCCGGCCGAACCGCACCGCCCAGCCGAGCAGGAGCAGGACCACCACCAGCCCCAGCACGTACCCGAAGACGATCCCGGTCGCGAACCCGAGACTGAGCTGCCAGGCTGCGACCACCCACCCGGCCAGGACCCACCCCGGGCTCACCCGGTCCCGGCGAAACCCCTCCCGCGCCGACCACCCGTGCCCACGCACCAACAGACCCAACGCCAACGCGATCCCACCGATCGAATACACGTTGAGATGGGTCACCTGGCCACTGCGCCACGGCGCGAAGGCGAGCGCTGCACCCGCGACCAGTGCCCCGGGAACCCTCGCCCCGATCACCCTGGCCAGCACGTACCCCCCCACGAAGGCCAACGCGGCCGCCACGAGCACCGCCAGGTTCATCTGGACCACCGCCCCGGTGAACCCCTCCCCCGAGACGAAGGTCAGCGGCGCGTAGCCCAGGGTGACGTCGGTGAACGCGAGGTTGTCCGGGGTGCCCATGAAGGCAGGTGTGGTCCAGAAGTCCCCACCGCCACCGCGCAGCAGCCTTCCCGCCCAGGCCAGCTGCCAGCTGATCAGCATCGGGTCCCCGGTGTCGCCCGGCACGGTGGTGCGCAGAGTCCTGGCCAACGGCCAGGTGTGCACCACCGCAAGAACCACCCCCGCCACACCGACGACAAGACCCTCCACCACCGACCGACCCCGCCCCCGCCACCAGAACGGGCCCCGGCCACCCACCCGACCAGGACGATCCTCCCGGTCCCGCGGCTCTGCTGTGGTCGCGTATTCGGCAGAGGGCGTCGTCCCCTGCACCGTTCATCACCTTCGATCACGGATGCCGGACATCATTGATCACGGATGCTACGCGGGCGGGAGTGGGAAATGGTGCGGTTCAGCACATTGCCAGGAACGCGAGATCCGAGCGAGATGTCAGGACCCGGCGACGGCGCCATACCACCGCGACGGGACGACCGTCCCCAGGGTCGCATCCGAGCGCGACGTCAGGGTCCGATGACAGGAGTCCGCCGCCGCGGGTGGACGGCCGGACCGCCGGACGGCTCCGGCGGGACTCCCCTCCCGGGGAGCGAGGGCACCGCTCAGGGCAGGCGGACGACGACCTGCGCCCGCCCCAGCACCCGGTCACCGGCGCTGACGGCGGTCAGGTCGACCCGGACGGTCCGGGCCTCCTCGTCACGGGTAGCGACGGTCCCGCCGACCGTGATCGCCGTCCCCTCGTCGTCGTCCGGCACCGGGACCGGCTTGGTGAACCGCACACCGTAGGAGACGACCGCGCCGGGATCGCCGCACCAGTCGGTCACCAGGCGGACGGCCGTCGCCATGGTGAACATGCCGTGGGCGATCACGCTGGGCAGGCCGACCGAGGTGGCGACCCTGTCGCTCCAGTGGATCCGGTTGAAGTCGCCGCTCGCGCCCGCGTAGCGCACCAGGTCGACGCGTCGTACCGGGTAGGCCTGCTCGGGCAGGTTGTCTCCGACGGAGACGCTGTCGAAGGTCGGCCTCATCTCACTCACCCCTCACGACCAGGGTCGACACGACGGTGCTCACCGGCTCTCCCGCCCCGGCGGGGGCGACGGGCTCCGTGCCGATCTCGACGCGCGTGGTCACCATCGCATGTCCGCCCACGGCCTTCACCGCGTCGACGTGCAGCGTTGCCACCAAGCGGTCACCGGCGACGATCGGCCGGTGGTGGGTGAACCGCTCCTCGCCGTGGACGACGCGGGAGAAGTCGATCCCCGCCTCGGGATCGTTGATGACCTGGGCCTCTGCCCGCTGGGCGACGATCACGGCGAAGGTCGGAGTGGCGATGACGTCCCGGTGGCCGAGGGCGCGCGCCGCCTCGGGATCCGTGTGCACCGGGTCCTGGGATCCGATCGCCTCGGCGAACTCGCGGATCTTCTCCCTGCCCACCTCGTAGACCGCGGCCGGCGGGTACACCCGGCCCACGATGTCGGGGTTGACGGCCATCGGCTCATCCCTTCGTCGTGCCCGGCGCCGAGGACGTCGGACGGGATCTGCTGCGCGAGGGAGACCCTAGCGGGACAGCTCCCGGTCGCCGTGCCCGGCTACCGGGACGCCCGCGGGCCCGGGCCGTGGCCGCCGGTCCCTGCCCGGCCGCCGGCGATGGACAAACGGGTGACGACCGCCCCGCTGGGGCGGTCGTCGTCGATGTCGGCAGCGGTACCCGTCAGCGGGTCTCGCGGTGACCGGTGTGCTTGCGGCACCGCGGGCAGTACTTCTGCAGCTGGAGACGGTCCGGGTCGTTGCGACGGTTCTTCTTCGTGATGTAGTTCCGCTCCTTGCACTCGGTGCACGCCATCGTGATCTTGGGGCGGATGTCCTGGGTCTTGCTGGCCACGAGGCAGCCTTCTCTCGATGTCGGAGCGAACGATGTCGCAGGGACGCCATGTGCCGCGCGGGCACGCGAAGAACGAGGATACGACACCAGCCGATGGCTGGTCCGAGCACCTCGCCCGCCGTAGCGGAGGCCGGACTTGAACCGGCGACACAGCGATTATGAGCCGCTTGCTCTACCGACTGAGCTACTCCGCCGCAGTGGTGGACGGCGCGGACGCCGCCCACCGATCAGAGCCCCGATAGGGAATCGAACCCTAGACCTTCTCCTTACCATGGAGACGCTCTGCCGACTGAGCTATCGGGGCAACGGTCGTTCAGGGTACACGGCCTACCCGCCAGGGATGAAATCCGTTCCGACCCGTGCCGCGGACCCGGGATCACGTGCCGCCGGGCAGCCACCGATCAGGGCTGGGACACGGCGACAGCCTGCCCCTCGGAACCGCATCCCGCGACGACGCGCCGGATGCTCGCCAGCTCCGCCTTGTCCACGCTGAGCTGCCACCGGCGCTTGACCGCGACGAAGCGGGCGACGTACTCGCAGGCACGATCCGGGTCCTCCGGCAGCCACCCCCGGATGTCGTCGTCGCCCTTGCCCCGGTTGAGCCGGGCCGACACCGCGAGCAGGTTCTCCGGGCTGTTGGCGAACTCCGTGCGCCGGGCCTTCGTCCATGCCCAGGCACCGGACCGCCAGGCCTCGGCGAGCGGCACGACGTGGTCGATGTCGATCTCGGACCGGCCGCCACGCCGGAACTCGATCCGCCCGTCGCCGTACGGGTCGTCGATCAGGACACCGCTCAGGACGACGCACCGCGAGCCGCTCCGGTACCGGACCTCGGCCAGGTCACGGGCCAGCATGTCGTCGCGGGTGTCGCATCCGTTGTCGTCGATGTCGAACCATCCCCGACCGAAGGCCGTCCTCCGGTAGCTCCTCCGGTGCGACTCGTTCGCGACCAGGAGCCCGTCGACATCCGCCTCGTTGACCGTCCGCACCCGAACGGATCCCCGGTCCCGCGGGGACGGCAGGGCGCACCCGCCGAGCACGACGCCGAGAACCATCGCGCCGAGGACACCGAAGACCGTTGCCCGGACGGAGGTGGCCGCCCCCAGCCCTCCGCGGGCAGCAGATCGGGCACCGACGGGCGCGGGGACGACCTCGGGCCCGGGTCCCGCGTTCACGAGCACCCATCCATGATCAGAGCCACCCCCGACAGCAGGCGTCCATGGTCAGGAGAGTGCCACACGCAGCGGCAGAACGGGAGATACAGCATCGAATATCACATACCTTCGAGAATCGGGGCGTTCTGGGGCCTGCGAGCGGGGACGTTCGGGGGCTGGATCAGGCCGAGCCGTCCAGCACCCGGCGCAGTACGGTCGAGCGGACGCCGAGCTGCCCCGCCTGGTCAGCCCCCCAGCACCAGAGCGACCCGCCGGCCGTGACGGCACAGGAGTGGCCCCACCCCGCGGCGACGAGCCGCCACCGAGCCGCGCGACCGAGCCGCGCCGGGCCGGCGTCCCGGCCCGGCGCGCCGTCCCCGATCCGCCCGTTCCAGGCAGCGCCCCAGCACCACAGGCTGCGGTCGGACCGAACGGCGCAGGTGTGGCTCTCCCCTGTCCTGACCCAGCTCCAGGCGGTGGTCCCGACGACCGGTACCGGACCGCGCCGGTCCGTCCTGGTCCCGTCACCGAGCCGCCCGTCCCAGTTGGCACCCCAGCACCACACGCTGCGGTCGGAGCGGAGGGCGCAGGTGTGGTTGCCCCCGGCGGTGACCCCCCGCCAGTCGGTGCCGATCCCCGCACGCACCGGCGTCGCCCTCGCGGTCGTGGTGCCGTCGCCGAGCTCGCCGTAGGAGTTGTCGCCCCAGCACCACACGCTGCGGTCGGAGCGGAGGGCGCAGGTGTGGGTGGCCGCGGCGCTGACCCTGCGCCAGCCGCCGTCCGGCCGGACCCGCACCGGCCGCGGACGTCCACCGGCCGTGCCCGCAGCCCCCGGGACGCCGACACGCGACCCGAGTCCCCAGCACCACAGGGACGCGTCGGCCCGGACGGCGCAGGTGTGGTTCGCCCCCGCCGAGACGGTCGCCCATCGGGACGAACCGCCGACCCGCACCGGAACGGCGCGGTCGACACGGCTCCCGTCGCCGAGCTGCCCCTGCCCGTTGTACCCCCAGCACCACAGGCTGCGGTCGGACCGGACGGCGCAGGTGTGCGCACCGCCCGCCGTCACCGACACCCAGGACCAGCCCGGGGCCACCCGGGCCGGAGCCCGCCCGCCGCGAGCCCCACGACCGCCGAGCTGCCCCTGACGGTTGTCACCCCAGCACCACAGGCCGCGGTCGGACCGGATCGCGCAGGTGTGCTGCCGGCCGGTGACCACCACCGTCCAGACCGAGCCGGTGCCGACCCGCCCTGGACGGGCCGAGGTCAGCGACGGCAGGACCGTTCCGTCACCGAGCCGGCCGGAGCCGTTGTCACCCCAGCACCACAGGCTGCGGTCGGACCGGATCGCGCAGGTGTGCGAGCCTCCGGCCGAGACCCGGCGCCACCGGTGGTCGCCGCCGACCCGCACCGGGACGTGCCGGTCGGTCGCGGCGCCGTCCCCGACCTGCCCGGTCGCGTTCGCCCCCCAGCACCACAGGGCACCGCCCGGACGAAGGCCGCAGCTCGCGCCGTCCCCTGCGGTCGCCCCCGACCAGGCCGAGGCGCGATCCACCCGGGTCGGAACCGCCCGGTCGGAGGTGGTGCCGTCGCCCAGGCCCCCGGAGACGTTGCCACCCCAGCACCACAGAGACCCCTCCCGTCGCAGCGCACACGCGTGGTCGTGCCCCACCGAGACCTGGGTCCAGGTCGCGTCCGTGCCCACCCGCACCGGGACGGCCCGCGGGTCACCTGCGTACTCGGCGCCCGTCGCCGCGATGCTGCCCCAGCACCACAGCGAGCCGTCCCTGCGGACGGCACAGGTCCCGGCGCCTCCGACCGAGATCCGGGCCCACACCGCCCCCGCTCCGACCTGGACCGGTCGGGAGCGGTCGGTCGTGGTGCCGTCGCCGAGCTGCGCCCGCCCGTTCTCGCCCCAGCACCACAGGGACGCGTCGGCCCGGAGCGCGCAGGCATGCCTGCCCCCGACGTCGACAACGGTCCAGGCCGCCGCAGGAGGGTCACCGGGCCCGGCCCCGCCGGTGACCGGCACCGGCTCGTCCCTGTCCTCCGTCGAACCGTCACCGACCTGGCCGTTGCCGTTGGCGCCCCAGCACCACAGGCTGCCGTCGGCCCGCACGGCGCAGGTGCTGTCGCCACCGGTGGAGACCATGGTCCAGACGAGGGCATCCCGCCGATCCGTCGCCACCGGTCCCGCGGCCGCCGGGGTCGAGCCCGCGCCCACCGGTCCGGCAACCGCGCCCGCCGGGGTCGTGGACGGCGAGGTCCTGGACGCCGAGGCCGTGGACGGCGAGGTCCTGGACGCCGGCACCCGGACCGGGCGGCGCCGCTCGGCGACGCCGGGCACCCCGAGTTGGCCGAACTCGTCGCTCCCCCAGCACCAGAGGGAGCCGTCGAGACGGAGGGCACAGGTGTGGGATCCACCGGCGGAGACGGTGCGCCAGGTGGCGGACTGCGTCGCGGGGGTCGACAGGGCCCGGGTCGCCGAGGAGGTCCGGGCCCGGGTCGCCGCCCCACCGGGCAGAGCGGCGGCCGACGGCCCGGTGAGGGACGTCGTCGTGATCACCACGGCCGCGAGACACGGCACCCACCGGATGTCGCGGTCCCCCGCTCCCCGTCGCCTGCTGCCCACGGCTTCTCGACCTCCGCTCGCCCGACCGGACCCGGTCGCGCCGCGACCTCTTCCGGCACGCCCGGCAAGGCACGCTAACCAACCCATCGCCCCCGGACCGTCGCGACAGGCGGCAACACGCACAACCCGCGCCGTCCGGAACAGTTCACCCGTCGTCACGTGGGCCGACGGCACCGTCCAGCGGGGAGGACCGGACCTCCCGGGTCGTCGTGGCGGACGACGTGCTGCCGGGCGTCGTCCAGCCGGGCGACACGGCGGTGACGCGCATGGCGGCGGTCGCGTGGGCCGATCGTGCGCGTCGCCGGACGGCACGGCACGATCACGTCACGGTCAGGGGCCGACCCGGCCCCCGGACGACGTCAACGTCCTCCACCACGACCGTCAGGAGCACCACACGCACAGCCTCTCGACAGCCGATCCCCGACAGGGAATCAGTAGGCGACCTTGAGGGCGGCCACCCCGAGGACCGCGTCGACCTCCTCCGGCGACGCCACCTCGATCCGCACCGCCGTGCCCTCGGCGTAACGCCGGGCACCGGCGATGAGGTCCAGGACCCGGTCCGGGAGCGCGCTGTCCCCCGCCGCGTGGACCGCACGGTCACCGAGGGCGAAGGACGCCAGGAACCGACCGGCCCCCGGAGACAGGTACACGATGATCCGCTTGCCCCTGCGGACCCTCAGCGACCAGCCGAGCTTCGCCGAGGAGGACCCCCAGGCCCCGGCGTCGGTCCCGTGAGCCTCACCCAACTCCCGGACCACCCGGTCCCACAGCGCTCGGGACGCCCCGAGGGCCGCGGTCAGCTCCTCGTCCGCCGGTGGCTCCGACCTGTTGACGAACGCGTTCTGGAGCATTCCCCTCCTCGTGATCGCACCCATCGTAATCCCGTCCCGCCGTGGTCACGGCGGAACCCAGGGGGATGGCGACACGCGCCGGTGAACTGCTATCGTCACTATGACGATAACCATGAGCGGCGACCGGCCAGCTCCCCGGCCCGGAGGACTCCACCCGTGCGGGACATCCTCGAGCCCCTGCTGGCGCCCTTCACCGCGACCGCGTTCGAGCTGTTCGGCGCGTCCACCACCTGGGGGGAGGTCGCGGGGTGAGCCTCCTCGCCGCCTGGGGACAGACCCGCAAGAAGCTGGAGTCCTGGTGGCTGTGGATCACGGCTGACCTGATCTACGTCCCGCTGTACCAGTACAAGGGACTCACCCTGACCGCCCTGCTCTACCTCGGCTTCCTCGCCCTGTGCGGGCTGGGGTTGCGCTCCTGGACCCGGGACCTGCGCAGCCGCCCGGGCCACCGGGCCGCCGAGGTCCCCGAGGTCCCCGCCTCGGCCCAACTGGACCTCGCGTGACCGGCAGTCGCTCCGGCGGCCCCTCCGGCGGGGGCACGGCGCGGCACGGGCTGGTGATCGGCAAGTTCTACCCGCCGCACGCCGGCCACCACCACCTCATCGAGACGGCGGCCCAGCACTGCCGTCGGCTCAGCGTCGTGGTCATGGCGGCCAGCAGGGAGTTGGTGCCGCTGGATGACCGGGTCCGCTGGCTGCGCGCCGCCCACCGGGATCTCCCCGGGCTGGAGGTGGTCGGGGTGACCGACGACGTCCGCATCGACTACGAGGACCCCGAGGTGTGGAGCCGACACGTGGACCTGGTCGAGGCGGCCCTGGCGCGAATGGTCGTCACCGCCGTCCGCCCCGGCGAGGAGGGCCCGTCGACGGACGTGGACAGGGCGACCTCGGCGACGGTCGACCTGGTGGCCACCAGCGAGCCCTACGGTGCCGAGCTGGCCAGGAGGCTCGGCGCGGCGCACCTGCTCGTCGACCAGGCCAGGACCGCCCACCCGGTGTCGGGCACGGTGGTGCGGGCCGACCCCGTGGGCTGCTGGGAGTGGCTGCGCCACCCGGTCCGGGCGGGGCTCGCCCGGCGGGTCGCCGTGCTGGGGGCGGAGTCGACCGGGACGACGGCCGTCTCCCGGGCCCTGGCCGAGCGGCTGCGCGCCCGCAGCGGCGTGTGGTCCACGACGGGCTGGGTGCCGGAGTACGGGCGCGTCTACACCGAGGAGCGGGTGGCGGTGCAGCGCGCCCAGCACGCCCACGCGGGGCGGCCGGGCGTGCCCGTGGTGGAGGACCTCGTGTGGACCCCCGAGGACTTCACCGCCGTCGCCCGCCGCCAGCAGGACCTCGAGGACGCCGCGGCCGGGGCCGGGTCACCGGTCCTGGTCTGCGACACCGACGTCTTCACGACGTGCGTCTGGCACACCAGGTACGTAACGGCGGAGCGGGTCGGGACCGCCGCGGCGTCCGCCATCCCCTGGTCCGGGCTGCCCCTGCCACCCGGCCTGCGGCACCTGGCCGAGAGCCGACGAGCAGACCTCTACCTGCTCACCGAGCAGGACGGCGTCCCGTTCGTCCAGGACGGCCTGCGGGACGGCGAGCACCTGCGGTCGTGGATGACGGAGGAGTTCCGCGCCCGGCTCACCGAGACCGGTCGACCGTGGGTCTCCCTCACCGGCACCCTCGGGGAGCGGGTCGAGCGGGCGCTCCGGGCCTGCGACGACCTGGTCTCCGCGGGGCGGACGTTCGCGGCTCCCCTGGGGTGACCCGGGCCGTCACGACGGTGCACCTCCTGGCCGCCCGCGACCCGACCGGCGACAGCACCGCACCCAGCTCGCCGTCCGGAATCCGACGGAGTGGCGGGCCGTGAGGATCTCGGCACCCGCCACGGGACCTCGGGCCGTCCTCGGCCGACCCTCGGTGAGAAAGGATCGGGAGTCCGGTCCGACAGCGTGAGGGGACGGATGTCGCCAGTGGGGTCCGCGACGGGTGCGCCATCGGTGGCCACGGGAGATCCTGAGCCGACGCTCCTGGAGGACTCCCCGCCGAGGGGCTCGTCGGGATTCGCGGTGGTCGACCTGGAGACCACCGGGCTGGCGGCCAACCACCACGACCGGGTGGTCGAGGTCGCCGTCGTCCTGCTGGCCACCGACGGAACGGTCATCGGGGAGTGGACGAGCCTCGTCGACCCGCGCCGCGACGTCGGCCCCACCTGCGTGCACGGGGTCAGGGCCAGGGACCTGGTGGATGCCCCGGAGTTCGCCGACATCGCGGTCGAGCTCGCCGGCCTGCTGGCCGGGCGGGTCCTCGTGGCACACAACCTCCCGTTCGAGGTGCGGTTCCTACGGGCCGAGTACGGCAGGCTCGGCTGCCCCGACGTCCCACTGGCTCCGGATCGCGGCGTGTGCACGATGCGACTGGGCACCCGGTACCTGCCCGGCGCCCCCCGCTCCCTCGCGGACTGCTGCGCCGCCGCCGGATGGACCCACGAGGACGCCCACCAGGCCCTGACCGACGCCCGCGCCGCCGCCCGGCTGCTCGGCTGCTACCTGGACCGGATCGACGGCACCGAGGACTGGCCGCTGCTGCCACGGGAGGCACTGTCGTGGTCCTGGCCGGAGGTGCCGGCACCGCCGTCAGCCCGCCCGGCGTTGACCCGCGAACGGCTCGTCGCGCAACGCCTCTCGGCGGCGCAGCGCCTGCTCGCCCGGCTGGCCCCGGCACTCCCCCGGGTGCCCGACCCGTCGGCGGCCGGCTCCTACCTCGGGGCACTGGACGACGCGCTCGCCGACCGGAAGATCGACGCCGCCGAGGCGGATGCTCTCGTCGCCCTGGCCACCGGCCTCGGCCTGGATCGGGGCGCCGTGGAGACGTTGCACCGTTCCTACCTGGTCAGCCTGGCCATGGCCGCCGGGGAGGACGGCGTCCTGACGGACCACGGACGGGCGGACCTGGACGATGTGGCCGTGCTGCTGGGGCTGCCCGGCGCCGCCGTCCAGGAGGCACTGCGGGACCGGCGGGATCTGCCGGGCCGGCGGGATCCGTGGGACGGGCGGGGGTTCGGCTGCGGGACCGCGGAGGTCCTCGGCAGCCTGCGCCTCCGGTCGGGAGACAGGATCTGCTTCACCGGGGAGATGAGCCTCAGCCGCGAGGAGCTCACGGCACGCGCCGTCCGGGCGGGGCTACGGGTGACCAGTGCCGTGTCCCGGATGACGACCATGCTCGTGTGTGCGGACGCCGACTCCCTGTCCGGCAAGGCGAGGAGGGCCCGCGAACTCGGCATCCGCATGGTCTCGGAACCGAAGTTCCACCAGCTCCTGACGACGATGGCCACCGGGTCCTGAGCCGCCGACCGACGGTCGTGGTGTCCCGGGCCATCAGCTCAGGTCCCCTGGAGCCGGTCGTCCCTCCCGACCTCAATGCCGTGGTCGACCGGACATGGCGTTCCCCGAGCTGTCCCACGAGGGAGCAAACCCTTCGTGACCTGGGAAGACGCTCCGGGTCAGCGGTAGTTGACGAACTGCAGCGCGATGTCCAGATCGGCGTCCTTGAGCAGAGCGATGACCGCCTGGAGGTCGTTGCGGCTCTTGCTCGACACCCGGAGCTCGTCGCCGGTGACCTGGGTCTTGACGCCCTTCGGCCCCTGCTCCCGGACGATCTTGCCGATCTTCTTGGCGTTCTCCTGGCTCAAGCCCTCCTTGATACCGGCCTCGATCCGGTACTCCTTGCCGGAGGGCTTCGGCTCCCCGGCGTCGACGGCCTTGAGAGAGACGCCGCGACGGATCAGCTTCGTCTGGAACACGTCGTAGACGGCCTTGACCCGGTCCTCGCTGTTCGCCCTCATGACGATGGTCTCGGTACCGCTCCAGGCGATCGCCGCTCCGGTGCCCTTGAAGTCGTAGCGCTGGGCTATCTCCTTCGCGGCCTGGTTGAGAGCGTTGTCGACCTCCTGCCGGTCCACCTTGCTCACGACATCGAACGACGACTCGCCAGCCACGCTGCAACCCCTCTCACAATGCCTGTGCGTCCGTACCCCTGGGGCTTGCTATCCTTCCATCCGCCACCGGGGCTCGACGCCCGCGGGGTTGGCGGGTTGCCCGAGCGGCCAAAGGGAGCGGTCTGTAAAACCGTCGGCACAGCCTACGATGGTTCGAATCCATCACCCGCCACCAGTACCACGGAGGGCCCCTGACCTGCGGAGACGCAGGGGAGGGGCCTTCGCATGTGAGGCCCTTGGTGACCGCTGTTGACCGTGTTGGCCCACCCCCGCCGGGCCCGCTGGCACCTGCACTTCACCCCGACCTCAAGTTCCTGGCTGAACCTGGTCGAACGGTGGTTCAAGAACCTCACCGACCGGCGACTACGCCGTGGGGTCTTCACCAGCGTCCCTGACCTCATCGAGGCCATCATGACCTGGGTCGAGCACGGCAACACCGACCCGAAGCCCCTCGCCTGGCACGCCGGAGCCGAGGCCATCATCACCAAGGTCCGCCGAGGCCGAACCACCCTTGCACAAGTCAAATCAAATACACACCACTAGGGTGAGGCCAAGTCGGACGATTCGCTCGCTGGGAAGAGGGCTGCATGGACCCCGTCGGCTTGGTCATCCTCGCTGTGCTGGTGACCTTCTTCGGCGGGCTGGGTCTCGCTGCCTTGGTGTGGGGGTGGATGCTTCCGTGGCTGAGAGAGCATCAGTCTCCGCGCACGACTGGCCTGATCTACCTGGGTGTGGCGGCTTTCGTGGTGATGAGCGGGCTGTCGGACGATGCGGATCTTCCGAAGTGGCTGGCCGACGGCTTGTCGAACTGGGCGATCGCTCCGCTTCTGTTGTCGGCAGTGGCAGCAGGTGGCCTGGCTTGGCGGGACAAACGCAGCGCCGATCGTGGCTCATCGTGCGACGGGCATGAGGCCGCCGGGCCTGGTCCGGCGGGTCGTCTGCCGTAGGTGAGCCGCACTCCCGTCGGGCCGTAGGCCCCGGCGGTTGGGCCGCGTCAGCGGCGTCTTGATCTCAGAGAGGTCAATTCGGCAAGTTCCCGTCGGTGAACTGCCTTCGCTGTCAGACGGTGACGCTGGTGATGGCCCGTGCGATCTCGTGCATGTCGGTGACGACAGCGTCGGCGTCGGCGAGGGTGACCGGCTTGTGGGGCCGGTTGGCGTAGCCGATGACGCGGGTTCCTGCTGCGCGGGTGGCCTGGATGTCGGTGACGGCGTCGCCGATGAGCACGCACCGGTCGGGGGCCTGGTCGAGGCGCTGCACGGCGGTGGCGAGCAGGTGAGGGTGGGGCTTCATCAACCGCGGATCGTCCGGGTCACGACCCACGACATCGGCGACGTGGCCGGTGAGGTGGCGGGTGTCGAGGTAGCTCCGGATCGCGTCGGCGGTGTTGTTGCTGACGACGACCGGCCGCCCGGCGGCCTGGCAGGCGTGGAGGACCTCGACCGCCCCGGGTGTCGGCGCGGCGGTGTCGATCGCCTGGATCTCCGCGTCGTGGAGAGCCTGCTCCACGGCGTGGGCGGCCTCGGGAGAGACCTCGCCTGCGTGGCGGAGGACGGCCATCGGGTCGCGGGTGGTCAGGACCTCGCCGTCGAGCGGGGCGTGAGCAGCCGGGACGGCGCGGAGGTCATCGGCGATGTGGTGGGCGGGAGATCCGGCGAAGACCGAGCACACGGGGCCGTCGAAGTCCGGCAGCACCGCGTGGGTGCTGCCGACGACGCGGGCCGGGGCGGCCGGGTTCTGGGGGCTGGTCACAGTGAGCGGTCCCGGGCGATGGAGGACTGCATCGCGTCGAACCAGGCCCGGTACTGGTCCACGTGCGCAGCACCCACGACGCGATCAGGAGGCGGGAGACGTCACCGTGACGGAGGCGATGGCCACAGCATCTTCCTCGTTCCGACACGGGGACGGGATCTCATACCCTGATCCCATCGGATCGCTGATATCCCCTCCACCCCCCGAGAAGGTGTCCCCGACGCGAATCGTGACGTCACCGACGTCGATGGACTGACCGTCCGAGTGCAGTCTTGACCCCTCGGGCCAGATAATCACCTGTTGTATCCCGGCAGACTGCATGGCGAGGCAACCGCCCTGGCCGCGAACGAGTTCTCCCCCGATGCCCGCGTCCATACCGCCGTCGGTCCTCCGCTCGACCAGGGCAGTCGTCCCTCCGTGTTCCTGGGTCTCGATTCCTTCATCCCCTGAGCACCCGCCCAGCAGCGGCGCAACCACCAACCCCAGGAGGAGAACCTGCGGGCCGCGTCTCGGAATGCGCATCATCCACCTCACACGAGCGTGACGCTGGACCCGGCGGAGTCGCCGTGGACCGCATGGGCGAACGTGTCCCTCAGTCCTGGAGGACCGCGGAGCAGCCGCCCGGCGGACCGTACCACTCGTGATCGCCGCTGGACTCGACGAGCGCCCCTCGTCGAGTCCAGCACCTTCCGGCCTTCACCGGTCATGCCATGGGGCGGGCGGTCCCGATGATCCGGTGCCCTACCCGTGCGCCTTCGAGCGAATCCCCCCACCGCTGCCGAGTGACTCCGGGGTTCCTGCTCCCCCGGTGCGCGCCACGACGATGCCGTACCCGGCGAGCACCAGACCGAGCCAGAACCCGGAGGCGGGGACCGCGAGGGCCCCGAGCAGGAAGCACACGAGCGAGACCCAGCCCATCGACTCCGGGACGGTCCCGAGCCGTCGCTGCGCCCACCGGGTCACCACTCCGACGATGATGAAGGGAACGCCGAGGTAGAGCAACCAGAAGAACGCCTGGCGTTCGGCGTCGGTCTCGCCGGCATTCACGTACCCGTCGCCGAGCAGGTCACGGAACTCACTCCACCCCATCACCATGATCAGCAGGAGATGGAGGACCCCCAGGCCGATCCACAGTTCACCGATGCGTCGTCTCATGACGCGGTTCACCCCTCTCGTAGCTCACGAATCCGTCGCTCGGGTCCCCGGGGAGCTGCGGACCTCTCCCCTGGTGCCTGGACACCGCGATGGTGCCGATCCCGAGCGCGATGCCCAGCCAGGCTCCCGACAGCGGTGCCACCAGCGCCCCGATTCCGAAGGCGACCACGGTGATCCAGCCCATCGACTCCGGGAGCGTCCCGGTACGCCGCTGAGCCCACCTGGTCACGACCCCGGTGGTCAGGATCGGCACGCCCATGAAGAACCACCCGAAGAAGGCGTCCCGCTCGACATCGCCGTGGATGCAGTTGATCGGGCCGTCCGCGAACACGTCCTGGACGGTGCTCCATCCGCCGATGGTGACGCCGACGAAGTGGATGACGGCGAACGCGATCCACAGCTCACCGATGCGACGTCTCATGGTTGTTCCTCACCCGTTCCGTGGTGGCTCCCGCAGTCCTGTGGTGTGAGCGCGGCGTACCGGCGCCACCGCTCCGGCCCCGCACCCGCAGCCTCGTCGACCGGGACCGGGACGAGCATCGGAGCGTGGTCGGGGAGCGCTCCTCCCCCGGGTGGAGTCGTCCGGCCGGTGCCCCGGAGGACCCGGTCATGCGCAGCCGACCCCGGGGACTCGGTCATGCGCAGCCAGCCCCGGGGGGACTCCGTCACGCACGGCCGGCGCTCCGGGGGACTCCGTCACGCGCACCGGTCCCCTCCGGGACGGGAGCGAGGACCGCCTATCGCGGGTGGACGAGCCCGTGGTCGTACGCGAAGATCACGATCTGGACCCGGTCCCGCAGGCCGAGCTTGGCGAGGATGTGACCGACGTGGGTCTTGACCGTCGCCTCCGACAGGTGCAGCCGACGGGTGATCTCGGGATTCGTGTAGCCGGCGGCGATCTCCAGCAGCACCGTGCGCTCACGGTCGGTGAGGCAGGAGACGGCCTCCTCGTCGACGTCCAGCTCCCTCGCGTGCACGAGGTGGTCGAGCATCCGGCGGGTGGTCGACGGGGCGATCACCGCGTCACCGGCGTGCACGGTACGGATGGCGGTGAGCACCTCGGCGGACGTCGCGTCCTTGAGCAGGAAGCCGCTCGCCCCGGCCCGCAGCGCCGCGTAGGCGTACTCGTCGAGGTCGAAGGTGGTCAGCGCGATCACCCGGGGTGCGTCCGGGCGGGCGACGATGCGGCGGGTGGCCTCGACCCCGTCCAGCCGGGGCATCCGGATGTCCATGAGGACGACGTCGGTCGGGATGCGGGTGACCACGGCCACGGCCTGCTCGCCGTCCGGCGCCTCCGCGACGACCTTCATGTCGTCGCTCGCCTCGATGACCATGCGCAGGCCGATCCGGACCAGTTCCTGGTCGTCGACGAGAGCGACCCTGATCATCGGTTCCCCCTGTCCCCTGCCCGCCGAGGCAGCTCCGCGCGGACGACGAACCCGGGGTCCCGGCGCTCGGCCACGAGAGTCCCGCCGACGGCGGTGACCCGCTCCCGCAGCCCCGGGAGTCCCGCCCCGGCCCCCGGGACCGGCGTGCGCGGTCGCTCGCCGTCCACCCCGTCCGGGTCCCCGCCGTCGTCGCAGACCCGGAGGACGAGCCGGTCGGCGTGCCACCCCAGGTCCACCTCGGCGGTGGCGCCGCGACCGGCGTGCTTGACGGTGTTGGTCAGCGCCTCCCGAACGACGTGGTACGCCGCGAGCTCGGCGGCCGGACCGAGATCGACCGGGGTTCCCGAGGTGGACCTGGTGACCCGGATCCCCGAGCCCGAGACCCGCTCGCACAGGGCGTCGAGCTCGGCGAGCGACGGTTGCGGGGCGGACGGCGGGTCTCGGCGCGCGTCGGTGCCGGGGCCGGCCCGGCCGTCGGGCGATCGCAGCACCCCGAGCATCCCGCGCAGGTCGTGGAGCGCGTCACGGGCACAGGCGGAGACCGTGTTCAGCACCTCGACCGCGCGGTCGGGGGACCGCGGGGCGACGGCGGCTCCGCCCTCCGCCTGCCGGACGATCACCGCGAGGGAGTGGGCGACGATGTCGTGCATGTCCTGGGCGATCCGGGCACGTTCGGCGAGAGTCGCGTCCCGGGCCGCCTCGGCCCGCTCGACGGCCTCGAGCCGGGCGTGGACGACATGCGCCGTCCCGAGCCCCCAGGCCGCGAGGACGGCGATGGACAGGGCCAGCGCGACGTAGATCCGGTACTGGACACTCGGGTACTCGTCCGGGACCGTCATCCCGATCCGGACCAGGGAGAGCCCGACGCCGCCGAGGGCCCCGAGCAGGGCGAGCAGGCTGAGCCGCCGGGACGCGGCGACGGCGACCCCGTTGAGGACCGGCAGGAACACCAGGCTCGACGGCATGAACAGCATCGGGAACCCCGCCATGACGGAGTGCGCCGACCCCAGTTGCCCGTTCGGAGCGATCACGACGACGAGCATGGCCGCGCAGGCCACGACGTAGCCGACGACCGGGACCGACCGCCGGGTCGCGGGGGTCAGGTGGAGGATCCCGAACGCGACCAGGACGGCGACGGCCCACCCCCGGGACAGCTGCAGCGCGAGCATCGAGCTGACCGTCACCGGGAGGAGCACCGCGGCGAGCACGGTGGCGGCGAGCACGTCCACGACGACCGGGTGCGCGTTCGGCAGCACCCCCTGTCGATGTCGCGACGCGGTCGGCAGGAGACGGCGGGCTCCCCGTGGGACGTCGGGGGGCCGGGTCGGGAGGTCGGGGGACCGTGCCGGGAGGTGACTGGCCGCCCCGGAAGCCCGAGGGGTGGACACCGGGGTCTCCGGGGTCGGCGCGGTCACGTCATGATCGTAGAGTCCCCCGCCACGCCTCACCCGCACCCCTCCCGCGTGCGGGCACCGTTTCGCGGAACCTCCTCGCGAGCAGGGCGTGGAGGGTGACCCAGGGGTTGGGCTCCCCGTACCCGTCGGGATGCATCCGGTCCGACCACGCGACCGCCGGATCGGTGATCATCGGAACGCCGTACCCGCTACCACCTCAGCGGCAGGGTGTCGATGACGTCGTCGAGCCGGCTGGAGATGAGCTCGTGGTCGGCGAGGGACGGGTGCCAGTGGCAGCCGGTGTACTCCATGCCCTCGTCGCTGTAGTACCAGTAGCGGACGCGATGGTCGCCCTGCGCGTTGCGCTCCCGGACGATCTGCTCCGTGGTCTCGGCCAGCAGGGTCGTGCCGTAGACGTGCGTCGCGCTGACCACGATGACCGTCCTCGGGCCGTACCTGGCCCGGAGCGTGTCGAGGAAGCCGTGGTAGGAGGCGCGGAAGTCGTCGACCAGGGCCTCCGGCAGGGTCCACTGCTCACCCGGGTTGAGCGGGGTGGAGAAGTCGTTGATGCCCAGGCCGACCACGACGAGCTGAGGTCTCCAGGTCACCGGCTTCTTCCAGACGTCGCCGTCGACGCTCAGCAGCGCCCTGTCGTAGTAGGTGCGGTAACTGGTCCCGGGCTCACCACCACCGTAATTGCGGACCATGCCGCGACCGGAGAAAGCGTTGATCTGATAGTCCGCCCCGAGCTTCCGCGCGGTGAGGGCGGCGAAACCGAGATCCGCGTTGGTGGTGCGGTTGACCTCCTCACCGGTGCACTCCCTGGTTGTGGAGGTATTGCCGTACCCGGCCGTGTAGGAGTTGCCGATGAACTCTATCTGCCGATGCCGCGGGGCCGGTCTCGGCAGGATCGCACCGCCGGGCACCGCGACGAGACCGCCGAACTCGCTCGTCGTCCACGGGCTCTCGCTGCGCTTGACCAGCCGGACGCTGTGCCTCCCCTTCGACAGGCCCCTGACCCAGTGGGTGCCGGGGGCCGGGGTGACCAGGGTGGTGACCGTCTTCCCGTCGATCTGCACGTCGTAGTCGTTGTCGGGGTCGTCGAGGACGATCCCGACCCCCGTGCCCCGGAAGCGGCCCTCGAAGTAGATGCCGGGCCAGCTGTACCGGACGACGTCCCCCGCGTCGACGACTCTGCCTGCCGTGTGGACCCCGGCCAGGACACGGCCCGCCCTGGCGGGCGCCACCTGGAACGTCGCAGCCTGCTGCCGCGTGGCCGCAGGGGCGTCCTCGGCGACCGCGGGAGAGACGGCGGACAGACAGGTGAGACCGACGAGGCACACGACGGCTGACATGGCGCGATGTTTCATGAGGGCTCCTCACCATCACTACCGGGCAGGCACGCGGGAACTCCCTCCCGAATAACAACCGAACGGGAGACAATCACGGGAGGCAGGGCGCCCAGCAGTGTAAGTTGATGAGGGACGAGCGTCAATGAATACATTCGGCTCACGACACCGGAACGCATCCGCTTAACGTTTTCGTACCCTGATCGCGATACCCGGTGATGTATTCCGTCCGCCGCCCGCCGCGACTCGCCTGCGGTCAGCCCCGGTACCCGGCCTGGTACTCCAGCCGCGCGATCCGGTCCGCCATCGGCGGGTGCGTGCTGAACAGCCGGACCATGCCCTCGCCCCGGAACGGATTGGCGATCATGAGGTGGCCGGCGTTCATGAGCTGCCGCTCCGGGGGCAGCGGGTACACCCGCGTGCCGCCCTCGAGCTTGGCCAGCGCGGAGGCGAGAGCCAGCGGATCCCCGGTGAGCCGGGCGCCGTCCTCGTCGGCGTCGAACTCCCGGGTCCTGCTGATCGCGAGCTGGATCATCCCCGCGGCCAGCGGCGCCACCAGCGACATGAGCAGCAGCACCAGCGGGTTCGGCCGGTCCTCGTCGTCCCCGCCGAACATGCTGAAGAACACGGCGAACTGCGCGATGGACGTGATCACTCCGGCGATCGCCGCGGCGACGGAGGAGGTGAGGATGTCGCGGTTGTAGACGTGCATGAGCTCGTGCCCGAGCACGCCCCTCAGCTCGCGCTCGTCGAGCAGGCGGAGGATGCCGTCGGTGCAGCAGACGGCGGCGTTGCGCGGGTTGCGTCCGGTGGCGAACGCGTTGGGCGCCATGGTCGGGCTCACGTAGAGCCGTGGCATGGGCTGGCGCGCGGCGGTGGACAGCTCGCGGACGATCCGGTACATCGTCGGCTGCTCCGCCTCGCTCACCGGACGGGCACGCATCGCCCGAATAGCGATCTTGTCACTGTTCCAGTACCCGTACGCGGTGGTGGCCAGGCCGATCACCGCGAAGATCCAGATGAAGCGACCGCCCCCGACCAGGCTGCCGATCCCCAGCAGCAGCGCCCAGATCGCACCGAACAGCAGAGCCGTCTTCACCCCGTTCAAGTGACGATGACCCATCGGACGACGCCCGCTCCTCTCCGCATCGGTCCCCTCGCCGACCCGGTGCCGGCAGGGACGGGTGTTCCCAGCAGGGCAACGACCCGAACCACCCGCACGTTCCCGGCACCGGAGCTGCGAGGCCGCCGGGCGACGGCCGGGCGGTGAGTCGTGGGTGGGGCGGAACGGCGCCGAACCGCCTCAGCGCAGCACGTCGGCAGCCTCAGCGCAGCACGCCGGGCAGCACCCCGGCGACGACCTGGGGCAGCACCGAGAAGGCGACGCAGAGCGCGGCGGCCCCGCCGAGGACCAGTCCCTCCGCCGGGCGCACCCGCCAGGTCACCGGCGCCCCGTCCCCGGCACCGGGAGCCGCGACGAGCAGGGCTCCCCAGCGCAGGTAGTACAGGACGCCGAGGACGACGTTGACCGCAGCGATCACCGCGATCACCCACACTCCGTTGTCGACGAGGGGCCGGACGGCGACGAGCTTGGCGACCAGCCCCATCACCCCCGGCGGCAGCCCGGCGAGACAGGCGAGACCGAAGCCGAGCACCGCGGCCGCGACCGGCTCCCTCCTGGCGAGCCCCCGGTAGTCCGCCAGGGTGTGCTCCTCCCCCGCCGGGTGGTGCCGGGCGAGGAGGACGACGACGGTGAACACCGCCAGCGTCGCGGCGGCGTAGGCGACGAGGTACCCGACGGACGCGGCGACCGCCGTCGGCACCGACGCGGCGTCCACCGCGGCACCGAGCGGGAGCAGCACCCACCCGGCCTGCGCCACCGTCGACCAGGCGAGCAGCCGGACGGCGACCCGCTGCCGCAGCGCGACGAGGTTGCCGACGGTGACCGTCACCGCGGCGAGCACGGCGACGACGAGACCCCAGGACCCGGCGAGCGCGGGCAGGCCGAGGGCGAGCAGCACCACGACGGCGGCGAGCCCTGCCGTCTTCGAGACGACGGCGAGGAAGGCGGCGATGGGCAGCGGCGCACCGGCGTAGGTGTCCGGGGTCCACAGGTGGAACGGCACCGCGGACAGCTTGAAGCCGATGCCGGCGACGCCGAGCACCGTGCCCAGCCCGGCCACCGCGAGCACGGCTCCCGACAGGTCCGGCCCGGACAGGGCGGTCGCGATCCGGTCCAGGTGCAGCTCGCCGGTGGCGGCGTGGATCAGGGCGACGCCCAGCAGCAGCAGGCCGAGGGACGCGACGGCGGTGAGCAGCAGGGTGATCCCGGCCTGCGCCCCCTGGGCGTCCCTGCGGAGGGCGACGAGCCCGACGGCGGGCAGCGACGCGGTCTCCAGGGCGATGACGAGGGTGGCCAGGTCACGGGCACCGGCGAGGGCCGCGACCCCGGCGACGGCGGAGAGCAGGAGCACGTGGTGCGGGGTCCTGTCCGCTGCGGCCGGGCCGTCGACGGCGAGCAGCAGGCAGCCGAGGGCGCCGACGACGGCGATCGCCTGCAGGGTCAGGGTGAGGTCGGACACGACGTAGGAGCACGACGGCAGGACCAGCCCGGCCTCCCCGTCCCCGCCCGGGACGCAGACCGTCGACCGCGCGGCACCGTCGACGGCGAGCCAGGTCACGGCGGCACCCGCGGCCACGAGTCCGGCGACGGCGAGGGCGTCGTGCACCCGGGCCAGGCGGGCCGCCCGCGGCGCCACGGCGTCCACGACGAGCACGAGGACGACGCCGAGGAGCGGGGCGACGACCGGGGCGAGTGCTACCCAGTCGACGGACGGCACGCGCGTCACGAGAGAACACCTCCGCTGAGCAGGACCCTGACCGCCGGTCCGGTGACGTCGAGCAGCAGCCACGGCAGCAGCCCGAGGGCGAGGGTGGCCAGCACCAACGGCATGACCACCGCCACCTCGGATCCGGTGGCGTCCACCTCGGTCGTCGTGGCATGCGTCCCCGGCAGCAGCCGCGGCCCGTGCCAGAGCAGGAACAGCACCCGCAGCAGGTAGGCCGCAGCGATCACGGTGCCGACGGTCGCCAGCACGGCCAGCGGCCGCGCCAGGCCGGCGAGCGCGTCCTCGCCCCGCCAACTGCCGACCACGGCGAGGATCTCGCCCCAGAACCCGGCGAGCCCCGGTAGCCCGAGCCCGGCGACGGCACCGAAGGCGAGCAGCCAGCCCAGCCGGGGCAGCCGGTCCCGCAGCCCGGAGCCGAGGAGGACGAGGTCCGTGGTGTGGTACCGGTCCTTGACCGCCCCGGCGACGAGGAACAGCACCCCGGTGATCAGGCCGTGCGCGATGTTGGCGAACAGCGCACCCTGCAGGCCCTGCGGCGTCATCGAGGCGATGCCGAGCAGGACGAACCCCATGTGCGCCACCGAGGAGAACGCGACCAGCCGCTTGAGGTCGCGTTCGGCGAGACAGGCGAGACCGCCCCAGAGGATGCCGGCGACGCCGAGGGCACCGAGCACCGGCGCGATCTCGCGCATGCCGTCGGGGAGGACGGGCAGGGCCAGCCGGGCCAGGCCGTAGGTGCCCATCTTCAGCAGCACGCCGGCGAGCAGCACCGAGCCCCCGGTCGGGGCGATGGTGTGCGCGGGGGGCAGCCAGGTGTGCAGCGGCCACATCGGGGCCTTGACGGCGAGCCCGAGCACGATGAGCACGGCGGCCACCACCTGGACGCCGGTGCTCATCCCGGCACCCGACCGCTCGGTCAGCTCGACGAGGTCCGTCGTCCCGGTCCGCAACGCGACCAGCAGCAGGCCGAGCAGCATCACCGCCGAGCCGAGGGCGGTGAACAGGATGAACCGGTTGGCGGCGTCCCGGCGCGCCTCGGGGCCGCCCGGCAGCGTCGCGCCGGAGGCCGTGGACCGCTCGGGCTGGGTGTCGTCGCCCCAGTTCGCGATGACGAACCACATCGGCACGAGGACGGTCTCGAAGGCGACGAAGAACAGGATCAGGTCCAGCGCGGTGAAGGTGCCCATCGCGCCGCCCTCCACGGCGAGCACGCAGGCGGTGAGGCCGCGCCGGGCTGGGGCGGCGTCGGAACGCACCAGGTGCCAGCACACCAGCAGCGCCAGCAGCGCGGTGAGCAGCACCAGCGGGACCGAGATGCCGTCGAGGCCGAGGTGGAACCGGACGCCGAGGGCCGGGATCCAGCTGCCGTCCACCTCCAGCCCGTACCCCGCCGGGTCGAACGGGGCGGCGGCGAGGGCGGCGAGCACCGCTCCGACGGCGACGGCGGTGGCCACCACCGCCCCGACGAGGGCGGCCGCCCGGTCGCTCAGGGTCCGCCACGTCAGCAGCAGGACCGCGGTGGCCAGCGGGACGCCGACGATCACCGGCAGCAGCCAGCCGAGCCCGTCGAGGAGCTCCGCGTTCACGACAGCACCACCCCCGCGAGACCGACGAGCGCCGCACCGGCGAACACCCAGACCAGGTACCCGGTGGCCAGGCCGGTCTGCGCCCGGCGCAGCCGCACCCCGCCCCACCGGGTGAGCACCACGGTGCCCCTGACCGCCCCGTCGACGACGTCCCGGTCGGCGGCGGCGACCCGGGCGGCGAGCCGCCGGACCGGCCGGACCACGAGGGCGTCCTGCACGTCGTCCAGGCGGTACCCGTCCCGCAGGAACGCCCGTTGGCGCTCGGGGAGGGCGTCGGCGACGTCGAGGAAGCCCCGGCGCGGCGCGTTGAGGGCCCAGCCGATGCCGGCGAGCGAGAGCAGGGTTCCGATGAGCGCGGTGACCGGGGAGATCTCGACCTCGGCGAGCACCTCGGGCGGGTCCAGCAGGACCAGCCCGACGAGCACGGAGGGGATCGCGAGCAGGACGAGGGGGACGCTCATCGCCGCCGGCAGGTGGTGCCCGTGCCCACCGGTGTCGGGGTGCGGGTCCCGGTCGGTCCTGGCGATGCCGAGGTCCGGGTCCCCTCCGGCGATGACCGCCCAGGCCCTGCCCGCGTACAGGCCGGTGAGCAGGCTGGTGACGAGGCCGGCGACGAGCACCGTCCACGCCGTCCACCCCCCGCCGTGCAGGGCGGCGTGCTCCGCGGCGCTGAGCACGGCCTCCTTCGACCAGAACCCGCCGAGCGGCGGGATGCCGGCGAGGCTGGCCAGTCCGACGCCGAGCAGCCCGGCGAGCCACGGCCGGGCCCGCCGCAGCCCCGAGTAGTCGGCCATCAGGGTGCTGCCGCCGACCAGGTGGGCGAGGCAGCCCGCGATGAGGAACAGCATCGCCTTCCAGGTCGCGTGCGAGAGCAGGTGGAAGACCCCCGGCCCGGCACCGGCGGCGTCGGTCGCCACCGCGACCCCGGCGAGCATGTAGGCCACCTGGCTGATCGTCGAGTAGGCGAGCAGCCGCTTGAAGTCGTCCTGGGCCACGGCGGCCAGCGCGGCGCCGAGCATGGTCACCGCGGCGATGCAGGCCGCGACCCGGAGGGCCACCTCCGCGGCGAGGAACACCGGCAGCAGCCGGGCGACGAGGTAGACGCCCGCAGCCACCATGGTGGCGGCGTGGATGAGCGCCGAGACCGGCGACGGGCCCTCCATGGCGTCCGGCAGCCAGGTGTGCAGGGGGAACTGCGCCGACTTGCCGGCGACCCCGGCGAGCAGGAGCAGGGCGGCCAGGGTCACCGTGCCGCCGCCGAGCTCACCCCGCTCCGCCAGCTCCACCAGCCCGGAGACCGACGTCGTGCCCGCGCCGGTGAGCAGGACGACCAGGGCGAGCATGACCCCGAGGTCGCCGACCCTGGTCACCAGGAAGGCCTTCACGGCGGCCGCCCGAGCGGCCGGCCGCTCGGAGTGGTGCCCGACGAGCAGGTAGGAGCTGAGCCCCATCACCTCCCAGCCGATGACCAGCAACAGCAGGTCGTCGGCGTGGACGACGACCATCATCGCCGCCGTGAACATGGAGACGGTCGCCGCGTAGGGGCGGTACCGGGTCGGTGCCTCCGGCGTGCCCTCGCCGTCCAGGTAGGCCGAGGAGTAGATCTGGACGCAGGCGGCGACCAGGGCGACGGCGACGGCGACGGTCGCCGACAGGGTGTCCGCCCGCAGGTCGAGGTCGAGGACCGTCACCCCGGTGTCGAGGGTGCCGAGGAACCGCACGGAGTGCACCGGCCCGTCCCGGAGCACCCCCACCAGTTCGACGACGGCCGCGACCAGGGCACCGGCCGTCCCGGCGACGGCCCAGTCCCTCGCCCAGGACCGGGACCGGCCGACGACCATCCCGAACGCTGCGGCGGCCGCGGGAAGCAGCACGCACAGCACCGCTGCGGACGAGCTCACGGGTGGACCTCCTCGCGGGTGGAGGGGGACGCCCCGGTGTCGGGGCCGTCCACCGGGCCGGACCCGCCCGTGCCACCGGGCACACCCACGGCACCGAACTCCTCGGTGTACGTGGGCGAGGCCTCACCCAGCTCCCGGACCTCGGTGAGGTCCGGCGTCGCCCGGTGCCGGAACAGCAGCAGCACGACGGCGAGGGCGAGGCCGATCTCGGCAGCGGCGATCGTGATCACGAAGATGGTGAGGACCTGGCCGCCGAGCAGGGGGTCGGCGGCACCCTGCCGCGCGCCGGTGGGCGCGGTCAGGGCCAGCAGGCCGCCCCTCGGCATCGCCGCGACCGTGACCAGCAGCACGTTGACGGCGTTGAGCAGCAACTCGGCACCGATCAGTACGAGGACGGCGTTGCGCCGGGCGAGCAGCCCGTAGACGCCGAGCCCGGCCAGGGCGGCCGCCAGCAGCACGGGACCGAACAGGTGGATCACGACGCCTCGCTCGTCAACGGTCGGGGTTCCGGGACGGCTCCGCCCAGTTCGGCGGCGAGCCGGTCGAGGATCTCCGGTCCGGCGCGACGCAGGCCGTCGTGGTGGTGGGTTCCGTCCTCGACCACGCGCACCGCGCCGGTGGCGGCCGCGGTGGTCCTGGACAGGGCGGGGTCGACGAACATGTCCTCGGTGTAGACGCAGGCCGCGACGGGGACCCGGTTGGCGCGCAGCCGGTCCCGGTCGTACAGCGGCTCGGTCCAGGACCGCTCGGCGAGCAGGTGCGCGGCCTCGGCCAGCGGCGCGAGGGCGGGATCCGCGGTGACCGTGTGCGGGTGCACCGTCTCGCCGGTCAGCGGCAGCCGCTCGACGCCGTCCGGCCCGGGGACCGGCTCGTCGCCGTACCCGAGCCGCTGCCGTACCCGGCGCGCCGACCACCCGGTGACCACGCCGCCCTCGGCGTAGCAGGCCTCGTGCACCAGGGCGTAGAGCGGGCGGGTCGCGTAGGAGACCGCGTCGGCGACGGTGGCGAGGAAGGTGTCCGAGAGCCGTTGCCCCGGCAGCGACCAGGCGTCCTCGGCGAGCAGGGCCAGCCGGTCCGGCCCGCCTGCCCCGCCGAGGAGGGCGCCGATCTCGGCCAGCCGCCGTGCCGTCAGCCGCTCGCCGGTCGGCAGGTGCTCCTCGGTCCGTTCCAGGTGCCGCGCCACCTCGGCGAGGACCACCCGGGCCTGCGGGTGGACGGCGTCCAGGTGCCGCACCCGGCGCTCGGTGGCAGCGGTGGTCGCGACGTAGACGTCGTCCGGGTGCACGCCGACCGGGGGGACACCGCCGGTGACCAGGGCGGCGTCCAGGCCCTCCGGCGCGAAGGACAGGTAGGTCCAGGTGCAGAACCCGCCGAAGGACTGCCCCAGCGCGGTCCACGGCCGGTCGCCGAGCAGGTGGCGGCGCAGGCACTCCGCGTCGGCGACGATCGCGTCGGCGCGGAACCGGGCGAGGTGCTCCGCCTGCCGGGACGGGCTGCCGAGCCGGGCGAGGGTGTGCCGGTCCATCGGCGTCGACCGGCCGGTCCCGCGCTGGTCGAGGAGCAGCACCCGGTAGCGCGCCAGCGCCCACTCCAGCCAGCCGGGGGCGTCCGCGCCGGGACGGGGTGCCCGTCCCCCGGGACCGCCCTGGAGGAACACCAGGTAGGGCTGCTCCGACCCGGCGTGGGTCGCGGCACGGACCTCGCGCGCGTACACCGTGATCGTGCCCCGGTCGGGGGCACCGTGGTCGAGCGGGACCTCGATCCGGTGATCCCCGGTGACGACGTGCCCGCTGGTACCCGGTTCGCCGAACACCCTGACCTCGGCCGGCTCGACGCCGGTCGGTGATCTCACCGACCGTCACCCCCGCGGGCGACGGCGAGCGCGGCGACGAGGGCGGCGAGCAGCAGGACCGACAGCAGCTCGAACGGCAGCAGCCAGCCCCCGAAGACGGCCTCGCCGAGGGCCCTGGCGGACCCCCGGCCGTCGTCGATCTCGACGGTGGTGCCGCCGACCGCCACGAGCAGGGTCCCGGCGACCAGCCCGGTCACGGCGAGCCCGGCGACGGCCGCTGCGACCCGCTGCCCGCGACCGGCGTCCAGATCGTCCCGGCGCCCGATCGGTGCCCTGGTGAGCATGAGCGCGAACAGGACCAGGACGACGACGGCACCGACGTAGACGAGCAGCTGCACCAGCGCGACGACCTCGGCCCCGAGGACCAGGTAGACCCCGGCGAGGCTGCCGAGCATGACCACCAGCCAGAGCGCGGCATGCACGACCTGCCTGCTGGTCACCGCGGCCGCGCCCGCGGCAACGGCGAGCACGGCCAGCGCCGTGAAGACCATCTCCAGACCGCTCACTCCGGCAGCTCCCGTCGCCCGGGCGTTCCGCCGGCGGCGTCGGCCTTGCCAGCCTCGGCCGCCCTGCCTGCATCAGCCGCCTTACGTGACCCGGCCGCCCTCCCGGTCGTGGCCGCCCTGCCTGCCGTCGCCGTCGCCGTCCTCGCCGCCCGCGCGGCGGCCTTCGCGGCCTGGGCGATCTCCTTGGGCTCCGGGGCCGCCGGGTCGGGCGGCTGGGGAGGCAGGACCGTCGGCATCCACTGGCCGAGGCGCTCCTTCTCGTGGAGCAGGTCGTGGAGGTCGAACTCCGCGTACTCGAACTCCGGCGACCAGTGCAGCGCGTCGAAGGGGCACACCTCGACGCAGATCCCGCAGTACATGCACAGCGAGAAGTCGATGGCGAACCGGTCGAGGACGTTGCGCTGCCTCGCCCGCCCGCCCTCGGTCGTCGGGGGCAGCGTCTCCTTGTGCGCCTCGATGTAGATGCACCAGTCGGGGCACTCCCGCGCGCACAGCATGCACACCGTGCAGTTCTCCTGCACGAGTGCGATGACGCCGCGGCTGCGCGGGGGGAGCACCGGCCGCACGTCGGGGTACTCCGCCGTGTGCGCCGGTCGGAGCATGACCTTCGCCGTGGTCACCAGCCCGCGCAGCATCCCGCCGCCGAGGTTCCGACCTCCTGGGTCGTGCACCGGACCGTGACCGTGCCCGTCGTCGCGGCCTGGTGGGCCACCGGTTGACTGCACCCTCACGACTCGCATCCTCTCCTGCCGGGCCGGGCGCGGGGGCGCGACCCCCCGCCGGAGGCCGAAACGGCCGGTGGTATCGGGCGGCGGACCACCCTATCCGGCGTCTGCCGCGGCACCGATGCTCCCTCGGGTCACCGGTCCTCGCCCGCCGAGACCCCACCTTCGGAGCCCCTGCTCCCGACGCCGGGCCGCTCCCGGTTCGCCAGGGGCGACGGAACCCGACCGAGCGGCGAGGATGGGCGGATGAACGACACCAGCGGCACCACGGACCCGCTCGGTCCGCCCGACCCCGCCGGCCCGGACCGAGTGGTCGCCTGGTGCGTCGTCCCGTTCGACGGGCGGCGCCGCGGCCCGGACGAGCGCGCCGAGATGCTGGCCCGGCTCGGGTTCCGCCGGTTCGCCTACGACTGGCGGGCCGAGCACCTGCCGTCGCTCCCCGCCGAGCTCGCGGCGCTCGCCCGGGCGGGGATCGCGCTGCACGCGGTGTGGTTCCCACCCCGGCTCGACGCCGACGCCCGGTACCTGCTCGACGTCCTCGCCGACGCCGGCCTGGCACCGGAGCTGTGGACGACGACGATGTTCGACGGCCCGGAACGCCACGACCCGGCGACCCACGCCCGGCTGGTCGCCGAGCACGTGCGGACGCTGACCCCGCTGGTGGAGGCGGCGGAGACCCTCGGCGCCCGGGTCGGGCTGTACAACCACCTCGGCTGGTTCGGGGAGCCGGAGCACCAGCTCGAGATCCTCGACGCGCTCGGCAGCCCCCTGATCGGGATCGTCTACAACCAGCACCACGGTCACGCGCACGTCGACCGGTTCGCGGAGCTGCTCGACGCCGTCCTGCCGCACCTGCTCTGCGTGACCCTGAACGGGACGACGCGGGACGGCGACCGCACCGGCCGGAAGATCCTCCCGCTGGGGCACGGCGAGCTGGACCGGTCCCTGTTCGCAGCCCTCGACGCCTCCGGGTACCGCGGACCGCTCGCCCTGCTCGGGCACACCGACGACGACGCGGAGCAGCGGCTCGCCGAGAACCTCGACGGGCTGCGCTGGCTGCTGGACGGCGCGACCGCGGCCGATCCCGGGCGCGCCCCGGAGCCACGGGTCAGCCGGTGGCGGGCGGAGGGGCTGCTCTGACCCCGGCCGCGGGTGGTGCGGGTACGGCGGGCACGGCCTCGACCGCGGCGGTCGGCACGGCGGCGACCTCCTCGGGGTGCCCCGGCCCGGCGCCGGTGAGGTCCTTCGCCAGGTGCACGAGCCGATAGCCCCTGCCGCCCACCGGGGTGCGGTGCGTCTCCAGGTACCCGTGCCCGCGGTACAGGGTGAGGTTGCCCAGCGAGCGCTCTCCGGTGAAGAGCAGGATGCGTCGGGTCCCCGGCGGGACCACGCTCTCGACCGCGAGCAGCAGCCGGGTGCCGAGCCCCCTGCGCTGGAGGTCGGGCACGACGACCAGCCGCCCGAGGTGTCCGACGTCGCCGTCGACGCGCACCCGGACCGAGGCGACGAGCCGCCCGGCCGCCCGGAGCCCGACGGCGAGGACGTCGCCGTCGGCGAGCTCCTCCCGCAGCTCGGCGAGGGTCTGCACGAGCGGGGGCAGGGCGAGGTCGTCGTGCGCGGCCGCCTCGGTGACGTAGGCGGCCCGCTGGAGGGTCAGCACCTCACCGGCGTCCGCCGGACCGAGCCGCACCAGGTCGAACCGGGTCTCCTCGGGAGCGATCACGTCTCGACCCTAGGGCCCGTCGACCGCCGGGCTCAGTGCAGCCCCGCCCGGCCCTCGTCCAGGACCGGGTCCAGCGCCGCGGCGAGCACCGGCTGCAGGCCACGGGCCGCGGCGTCGGTGAGGTGGTTGCGGTCCCGGTAGAGCATCACCCCGTCCCGCACCGCGGGGCAGGGGTCCTTCGCCCGACCGGGGCACAGGTAGGGGGTGAGGTCGACCAGCCGCACGTCGGGGTAGGCGTCGGCGACCCGGGTGGCGACCGGGTCCTCCGCCAGCGCCGTCTTCCGGGAGGAGGCGCAGTGCTCCCAGTTCCCGACGGCTCCGGAGACGCACACCGGGACGTCGACCTCCATGAACGGGGTGTCCCTGAGGTAGACGAGGGTCGCGCCGCTGGCGGCGAGCCGCTCGTGGACCAGGTCCCAGCCGGTGACGGCGCTGTCCACGCCGTAGCTCTCCGCGTACTGGCTGAGGCTGCCGATCACGATCAGGTCCGGTCGCTCGCGCTCGATCTCGTCGAGGGCCCAGGACCGCCAGTCGTCGCACGCCGCGTAGGGCTGATTGGTCCACGGGTGCCTCGTCTTCATGATCATGGGCGGGCAGGCGGCCTTGCTGAGCACCCGGACCCGATAGCCGCGTTCCTCGGCGGTGGTCCGCAGCGGGGTGAACCACTGCTCCGCGTGGGAGTCCCCGAACAGCACCACCCGCCGTCCCTGCGGCGCGTCCCCGAACACGCACTCCTCGCTCCGGCGCTGGTCCGGCTGGAGCAGGCAGTCCACCGACTCCGGGCGGTTGACCCGCGCCGCACCCGGTCCCGGGGTCACCGGCCCCGACTCCCGGTGCGAGACGGGGCCGGTCATGGCGGCCTGCAGCACGGTCTGGGACGGCGCGGGGGCTGCTGCGGCGGCGATGCTCGTCGTCGCGAACCCGCGCAGTCCCATCCCACCGCCGACCGGGACGAGCATGGCGACGAGGCCGACGGCGAAGCTGAACCGCACCGAGGTCGCCACCCGCGGCGAGAACCGGATCGGCCCCTCCAACAGTCGCACGGTGAGCTCGGCCGGCACCGCCGACGCCGCGGCGAGAGCCGTCTTCACCGGCCAGGGCAGCGATCCGGCGACCCCCTCGGTGAGGACGATGACCGGCCAGTGCCACAGGTACCAGGCGTAGGACAGCCGGCCGAGGTGGCGCAGGACCGGGTGGGCGAGCAGGTCACCCACCCGCGGCACGCCGAGGCCCCGCGACAGCTGGTCCCCGGTCCGGTGGTCCCCGGTCCGGTCGCCGCGGCGCCGCCTGGCGTCGAGACCGGCGAGGATCACCAGGGCCGTGCCGACGGTCGGGACCA
The DNA here is from genome assembly GCA_012719445.1 of Actinomycetales bacterium. Lineage (GTDB taxonomy): Bacteria > Actinomycetota > Actinomycetes > Actinomycetales > Kineosporiaceae > JAAYAH01. The sequence goes on from JAAYAH010000010.1 coordinate 30,915, forward strand.
GGGCCGCGGTCCCCGGATAGGGCGTGTCGTCGTCGAAGACCACGGCGGAGACCAGCACGAGCGCGAGACCGACCCACCCGGCCAGGGCGAGCACCGGTCCGACGCCCCGCCTGGTGCTGGCCGCCCAGACCCGGGCGACCACGACGGCCACCAGCGCGCCGGTACCGAACTGCCAGGCCCGGCTCGGCGAGGACAGGTACGCCACCGGCTCCGCGGTGCGGGTCAGGTGCAGGCTCAGGGCCAGCGACCCCGCGGTGAGCAACAGGCAGGACCCCGCGACGATCGGCCCGACCCTGCGCCCGGTGCGCCGGGCCAGCCACGCCGCGAGCAGCACCATCGCCGGCCAGACGAGGTAGAACTGCTCCTCCACGGCCAGGGACCAGTAGTGCAGCAGCGGACTGTGCTCACGGGCCGAGGCCAGGTAGTCGACCTGACCGTCGACGAACCGCCAGTTGGCGACGTACAGCGCCGAGGAGACGACGTCCCGGGTGATGTCGAGCAGCCGCAGCGGCGGGAGCAGCAGGGCCGCGGCGAGACCGGTCACCACGAGGACGAGGCCTGCGGCGGGGAGGATCCGCCGGGCCCGGCGGGCGTAGAAGTCGCCGAGTCGCACCGTCCCGCTGCGCCGCACCTCGGCGAGCAGCAGCCCGGTGATCAGGAAGCCGGAGACGACGAAGAACACGTCCACCCCGACGTACCCGCCGGTGACCAGGGGGATCCCGGAGTGGAAGGCCAGCACGGCCAGCACGGCCACGGCCCGCAGGCCCTCGACGTCCGCGCGGAACCGCGGTGGCCGGTCGGCCGATCGCTGCGAGGGGACGGACGACCGTTGCGACGGGGTGGACGACTGGTGCGAGGGGACGGACGACTGGTGCGACGGGGCGGACGAGGGGTCACGGGACCCGCCGGGACCGGGAACCGGTGCGGCCGCAGCGGCCGGGACGGTCTCGTGGATCTCGGAGGTCACGAACAACCCTTCTCCGGCGACTGGCCCGCTCCGTCGGGCGACGAAGTCGTCGACCGTAGTGCCTGGGTGACCGGGTCGCAAGGTGGGGTGGTGGGGCGGCGCCCCCGCCGATCCCCTACCGGAGGACCACGACCACCGAGGTGATCACGAGCTGGAGCAGCGCGACGGGGACGAGGACGACCCAGGCGAACCGCTGCAGCTGGTCCTCCCGCAGCCGGGGCCAGGACACCCGGATCCAGATGATCACGAACGCGAGCAGACCGATCTTGACAAGGGTCCACAGCGGCCCGAGCTGGTCGGAGAACGGCCCTCGCCACCCGCCGAGGAACAGCACCGAGGTCATGCCCGACAGCAGCACCATGCCCGCGTACTCCACGAACAGGAACAGCGCGAACCGCAGCCCGCCGTACTCGGTGTACGGGCCGACGACGAGCTCCGTGTCCGCGATGGGCATGTCGAACGGCGAGCGCTGGATCTCGGCCAGCCCGGCCGCGAAGAAGACGAACGCCGCCGGGGCCTGCCAGAGCAGCCACCACGGCTGCCACGCGTCGACGATCGCGGTCAGCGACAGCGAGCCCGCGGCCATCGCGACGCTGCCCGCGGCCAGCACCACGGGTACCTCGTAGGACAGCAGCTGCGCCGCCGAGCGCATGGCGCCGAGCAGGGAGTACTTGCTGGCGCTGGCCCAGCCGGCCATCAGGGTCCCGACGATCCCGACGGCCGAGGCGGCGAGCACGAACAGCAGGCTCGCCTCGGCGTCCGCGGCCACGATCGTGGCCGACAGCGGGATCACCGACATGGCGACCATGTACGGCACCAGGGAGACGGCGGGGGCGATCCGGTACACCCACCGGTCGGCCGCGGCCGGGATCACCTCCTCCTTCTGGACGAACTTCACCGCGTCCGCGACGAGCTGCGCCCAGCCGTGGTAGCCGCCGGCGTACATCGGGCCCATCCGGCCCTGCATGTGCGCCATCGCCTTGTGCTCGAGCTGGCCGACCACGAGCGGACTCACCAGGAAGACGACGATCACCGCGAGGACCCGGATCGTGACGGACCCGGCGGTGGTGTCCAGCAGCTCAGGCATCGGTGTCCCGCCCCCCGGTGTCGTCCCCGTCCCGCACGCCGGACGACTCACCCGGTTCGACCGGCTCACCCGGGTCGACCGGGTCGGCGGAGGGCTGCGGTCTCGGCCCCCACGACGGGTCCGGCACCCCCGGCGGCTGGACCTTGCGGCGGGCCGGCGCGCCGTGCTGGTCGGACTCCCCCGGTTCCTTGGCCCCCGGCCACGGCTTGACCACCCGGGAGGCCAGCACGAACGACTTGCGCAGCGGCGTCCCCTGGAACCCCTCGGGGAGCAGCAGCGGCCGCAGCCCGAGCCCGGCCGGGTCGATGAAGTCCCGGAACTCGAGCCCGAACATCTCGAACGTCTCCCGCTCGTGCCAGGCGGCCCCCGGCCACACGGCGGTGAGGCTGGGCAGCGAGCCCTCGGCGTCGGGCACCCGGGTGCGCAGCAGCACCCGGCGGATCCGGCGGCCGCGGTCGGCCGGATCCATGACGTCGGAGTGCCCGTCGGGTGCGGGTGTCGCGGCCACGTGGAGGACGACCTCGAGCGCCGGTTCCTCGGCGTCGGGGAGGTCGACGGCGGACAGCCAGTCGAAGAAGTCCAGGTGCAGCACGTCGCGGACGTGGGTGGCCGCGAGCAGCCAGGAGCTCGCGGGGACGTCGAGGCAGGGCACGCCGTCGCCGTCGGTCGAGGCCACGACCTCGACGCCGAGTGCGGCCGACATGCCGCTCGCGATGGCCTCGGCGATGTCCGCCGGGCTGCCTGAGGTCCAGAGAACGGTCACCGTCGCTGCCACCACCGTCGACGCTCGGGAAGGATGGTCTGTGGACCGTCGGCGACGCCGAGGCCCTGCTGCTGCTCGGCCGGGTCGGGGCCGACGCCGGGGAGCAGCCGCCCCGTGAGGGGGACGCCGTGGTCGTCGGGGGCCTCGTCCTGGCGGGAGGGCGTTCCCACGAACGGGTCACCGGTCCCACCGGGCACCGGTCCCGACAGCCGCAGGACCTCCGGCCAGGAGCTGCCGGGCGGCAGCGGGTCGAGCTCGGTGCCGCCGGAGGAGCCCGCCGAGGACCGACCGGGGTCGAAGCCCTGGTTGGCGAGGGACGCGATCTCCTCGATGGACTCGATGATCCTGGTCGGGGGGAGGCCGCCGAACCCGGCGGGCGCCGCGACCGGGCTCCCGCCCCGCGACTCCCCCGGGGCGACCTCGTCCGCGCCGGCGGGTTGCCCATCGCCGGTGGAGTCCGGGGCGACGGCCGGGGGACCGCCGGGGGCCGGCAGCCCCCTGGAGCACCGCGGCCTGGGGTCGGCCAGCACCGCCTGCGCGATCCACTCGGGAGTCACGGTCCTGGGGACTCTCGGGTGAGGCTCGTACCGTGCCCGCTCGACGACGCCCTGCACGTCCGGCGACACCGGGTCGGCCTCGGCGACGGCCGGAGCCGGGTCCGCCTCCGCGATGACCGGAGCCGGGTCGGACACTGCGGCCACCGGAGCCGGCTCCGGCTCGGCGACCACCCGCACCGGATCGACCGCCGTCGCGACGGCGGCGGAGCGGCTGAGGGCCCGCTTGCGCCGCTCGGCCAGCCTGCGCCGCTGCTGTCTCGTGTTCGGCCGCGACGGTGTCCCGGGGGCCGGGGCGAGGACGAGCGATGCGGGTTCCGGGGAAACGGTCGTGCCCGCGTCCGCCTCCGCATCGCCGACGGGCTCCGCCGCGGCCGCGCCCCGCCCCGGGCTCCGGCGGGGTGCCCGCCGTCCCCTGTTCGGCGGGGACACCAGGGCGCGGGTCGCCGTCGCGGCGGTCACCCGCCGGCCGGGCCCGGTGTACCGGTGACCGAGGTTCTCGCCGGCGATCTTCTCCTGGAGCTTGAGGATGCCCTGGAGCAGCGCCTCCGGACGGGGCGGGCAGCCGGGGACGTAGACGTCGACGGGGAGGATCTGGTCGACGCCCTTCGTGACGCAGTAGGAGTCCCAGTAGGGGCCGCCGGAGTTGGCGCAGGACCCGAAGGAGATCACGTACTTCGGCTCGGGCATCTGCTCCCACAGCCGGCGCACCGCGGGAGCCATCTTGTCGGTGACCGTGCCCGAGATGATCATGAGGTCGGCCTGGCGCGGCCCGTGGGCGAACGGGATGACGCCGAACCGGATGAAGTCGTGCCGGGCCATGCTGGCGGAGATGAACTCGATGGCGCAGCAGGCCAGACCGAAGTTGAAGACCCAGAGGCTGTAACGCCTGCCCCAGTTGAGGACGACCCGCAGCGGTCGCGGGGCGAGGGCGGTGACCCCGCCGACCGTCGGCGTCGGCAGCCGGACCGGTGCCGGTGCGGGGTGCTCGGGCTGTCGGCCGGTCATCCGTCCCTCGTGTCCTCCGTCGTCGGGGCCGTCACCGTGAGGCCCGTGGGATCCGCCGCCGTCGTGCCCGGTGTCGGGCGAGCGCCGGTCACGTCCATCGCAGCGCCAGCCGGCGCCAGGCGTGCAGCAGGCCGAGCGCCAGGACCCCGAGGAAGACACCCATCTCCGCCAGGGTCGCCCAGCCGAAGGCCTCGACGACGGTCGCCCACGGGAACAGGTAGACGGCGTCGACGGCGAACACGACGTAGAGGAAGGTGTACAGGTAGTACCGCACCTGGGTCTGCGCCCACCCGTGCCCGACCGGGTCGACCCCGCTCTCGTAGGTGGTGAGCTTCTCCCGCGTGATCGCCTGCGGCCGTAGCAGACGGTTGGCCAGCATGGCGACCGCGAAGAACAGGACCCCGCCGGCCACGGTCGCGGCCACCACGACGTACGGATGCGGTGTCACCCGGCCGACTCTAGCCGCCCGGGTACCACCTGCCAGTCACCGGCTGTCGCTCGTCGCCGCCGGGGATCACGAACCGTGGCGGTCACCTGACGGATCGCACCGGTTTATTGCGATTCGACCGCACGAGGGCCAGGATCGACAGCCACCAGGACCGTGACCGCACGGCCCGCTCACCCACCTCAGGACCGCATGATGCGTAGATTCCCGCTGCGACGCCCGGCGCCCGTCGCGGCTGTCGTCGTCTCCACCCTCCTGCTCACGGCCGGCGCCGTCACCGTCGCCGCATCCTCCGGTGCGGCGACCTCCCCCGACCTCGCACCACCCGTCGGGTCCGGCCGGTCGTGGACCGGGGCCTGGGCCTCCAGCCCGCAGCGCCTCACCGGCACGACCTTCACGGACAAGACCCTCCGGCTCATCGTCCATCCCACGACCGGCGGCTCCGCGCTGCGGATCCGGCTGGCGAACACCTTCGGCAGCGAGCAGGTGACCTTCGACCGGGTCGGCATCGCACTCGCCGCGTCGCCCTCGGCCGCCGGCCTGGTACCGGGCAGCAGGCGTGCGGTGACCTTCCGCGGCAGGGCCTCGGTGACCGTCAGGGCAGGGGCCAAGGTGGTCAGCGATCCCGTCCCGCTCGGGGTCCGCCACGGGCAGGACCTCGCCGTCGACCTCTACCTGCGGAACAGCGACGGCGAGGCGGTCACCGGCCACGAGAGCGCCAACCAGGGCTCCTTCGTCGCCGACGGCAGGCACGTCGGCGAGGTGAGCGGCGAGGCGTTCACCGGGTCCCTGACCTCCTGGTACTGGCTGGACGGCGTGGACGTCGTCCCGCCGCGCGGGATGCGCGGCAGCATCGTCGCCCTCGGCGACTCGATCACGGACGGCGCGTACTCGGCGTGGAACGGCAACAGGCGCTGGACCGACGACCTCGCGGCCCGGATCCAGCGCCTGCCGGTCCGGCACCGGCACGGCGTGCTCAACCAGGGCATCGGCGGCAACCGGATCCTCGCCGACCGCACCGACTGCTGCGGCTCCGGCACCAGCGTCTCGGCGCTGAAGAGGCTGGACACCGACGTCCTCGCCCAGACCGACGTCAAGTACCTGATCATCGCCGACGGGATCAACGACATCGGCTACAACGCGACCGCCGAGGACCTCATCGCCGGGATGCGGGAGATCGTGCTGCGGGCGAAGGCGGCGGGCCTCACCGTCATCGGCGGAACCATCACCCCGTACGGCTGCGACGCCGGCTGCTTCGGCGCGGAGCAGGAGGCCACCCGGCAGACGGTCAACACCTGGGTGCGGACGACGACGCTCCTGGACGGCGTCGCCGACTTCGACCTCGCCGTCCGCGACCCCCAGCACCCGGACCGGCTGCTGCCCGCGTACGACTCCGACCACCTGCACCTCAACGACGCCGGGTACGAGGCCATGGCCGCGGCCGTCGACCTCCGACTGCTCCGGTGAGCCCCACCCCCGTCCCCGGTTCGTGAACGTCGTCCCGGCCGGGCTCCGGCACGGCCGGGACATCCGGGGAAACGGGCTGCCCCGTTGCTACGATGCGAGTGCACGACGCGTGGGGCCCCAGCACCGACAGCGGTCCGGCACACCTCGCGAAGGCACGTGACATCCGTAGGCCAGACATCGCAGGTTCGCCGTGCTCCTCGCCACCCCGATCCACTCCCGGCTGCGCCGGCTCCGCCGCGCCGTCTCCTGGGCGCTCGCCCGGCTGAGGCCGGGGCCCTCCACCGTTGCCGCCGCCCTGGGCTGTCTGCTGGTCGGGCTCGTCTGCGGGACGACCGCCGCGGGCGGACCCCGGCGGACGGGAGGCGAGGTCGCACCGGACTGGACCGGGGCCTGGTCGGTCAGCTCCCAGCGCCTCTCCACCGGCTGGAACCCGCCCACCGGCCGTGGCCGGTCCCCGAGGACGGTCCCAGCGCCGTCCCCGGTGCCGTCCCCGGTGCCGTCCTCGGTGCCCTCGCCGGGACCGTCGTCGGTACCGTCCCCGGTGCCCTCGCCGGGACCGTCGTCGCGGCCGTCGCCGGGGACGACCGGCCCGACCGGCCGTCCCGCCACGAGACCCGCCGCGCCGGAGCCGTTCCCGGTGGACGCGACCCTGCGCATGCTCGTCCGGCCGACCCTCGGCGGCTCCGCGGTGCGGATCCGGCTGGCGAACACCTTCGGCGAGGGACCGGTGACGTTCGCCGCGGTCGGGGTCGCGGTCGCGGCGGGCACCGGCCCTGCCCTGGAACCGGAGACCTCCCGCGCGGTGACCTTCGGCGGATCGCAGACCGTGACCGTCCCCGCGGGCGGTCGGGTGCTCAGCGACCCGGTGGCGCTCGCGCTCCGGTACGGGCAGGACCTCGTCGTCGATCTCGGGGTCAGCCGGCACCAGGTGACCGTCACCGGCCACGCCTCCGCGGGCTTCCCCTGCCTCGCGGCCCAGGGGAACCAGGTCGGCGAGGGGACCGGGGCCCCCTTCACCACCCGGCTCAGTTCCTGGCTCTGGCTCGAGGCGGTGGACGTCGTCCGGGATCCGGGGGTCGGCGACGCGGTGGTGGTCCTCGGGGACTCACTGGCCGACGGCAGGCGCAGCGGCCCCGCCTTCGACCGGCGCTGGACCGACCTGCTGGCGGCCCGGCTGAACCGGCTCCCGGCGGAGCAGCGGCACGCCGTGCTCAACCAGGGCGTCGCCGGGAACCGGGTGCTGCGGGCCGCGACGTGCTGCGGTGCGAATGACGCGGCACTGACCCGTCTCGGTCGGGACGCGCTCACCCAGGCCGGGACCGGCACGGTGATCATCGCTGTCGGGGTCAACGACGTCCGTGACGGCGCGTCCGCCGGGAGCGTCATCGCCGGGCTGAGCCAGCTCGCCGCCCAGGCCAGGGCCGCAGGGTTGCGGACCGTGGGGGTCACCCTCACCCCGTTCGGCTGCGACCTCGGCTGCCCCGGTGCCGAGGTGGAGAGCGTCAGAGCCGAGGTGAACGCCTGGATCCGGTCGGGCGAGGCCTACGACGGGGTGATCGACGCCGACCGCATCCTCCGGGACCCCGAGCGGCCCGACCGGCTGCTGTCCGCCTACGACTGCGGGGACCACCTCCACCTCAACGACGCCGGGAACGCGGCCATGGCGGCGGGCGTCGACCTCGCCGTCCTCGACGGCACCGCCGGGGGCGACCGCGCCGTCCGGTAGGCAGGCGAACCCCGGGGCCGTCCGGCAGGCACGCCCCTCGGCCGTGACGATCACCAGAGCGTTACGCTGCGGAGTTGGGGATTTACGCTACGTGAGTAGCCTGCATCCTCAGGTGGTGACCTTGCTGACACCGGCCGCACACTGATCGCAACCAGGGGTTCCACCAGGACCTTTCGGCCCTGGCACGCCGTTACCGCATCGAGACAATCATCGGGAACATGTCCGTGGCCCGCTCGGGTTGGCCTCCCGGAGACTTCTACGATGTCGTGGACTCCATGACGGAGGTGGGCCGCAGAAGCAGCCCGGCACGGTGTGCGGCCCGACGACGCGTCCTCACCTTCAGCCGAGCACCGTCTCGCCGCCCCGACGGGGCGGCATGAGTGACAGGACTTGCGGGGACGCATGAGCAGCAAGACCGTCGAACGGGTCGATCACGTCGTCATCCGCTTCGCCGGTGACTCCGGCGACGGCATGCAGTTGACCGGTGACCGGTTCACCGCCCAATCCGCGGCACAGGGGAACGACCTCGCCACCCTGCCCAACTACCCGGCGGAGATCCGCGCGCCCCAGGGCACCATCGCGGGGGTCTCCAGCTTCCAGGTGCAGTTCGCCGATCACGACGTGAACACCCCGGGCGACGCCCCGGACGTCCTCGTCGCGATGAACCCGGCCGCGCTCGCGGCGAGCGTCTCCGACCTCCCCCGCGGCGCGATCGTGATCGCCGACTCCGACGAGTTCACCCCGCGGAACCTCACCAAGGCCGGCTACACCGGCGACCCGCTCGACGACGGCAGCCTGGACTCCTACCAGGTCTACGCCTTCCCGATGACGTCGCTGACGGTCGAGGCGCTGTCCTCCTTCGCGCTCACGAAGAAGGAGGCCGTCCGGGCCAAGAACATGTTCGCCCTCGGGGTCGTCTCGTGGCTGTACTCCACCCCCACCGAGCCGACGGAGAGCTTCATCCGGACGAAGTTCGGCCGCAAGCCCGAGATCATGAATGCGAACCTGGCCGCGCTCGAGGCCGGCTGGTCCTACGGCGAGACGGCGGAGATCTTCGCGGTCAGCTACGAGGTGGCCCCCGCCGCGACCCCCGCAGGCACCTACCGGAACATCACCGGCAATATGGCCACCGCCTACGGACTCCTCGCCGGGGCGCACCGGACCGGGCTTCCGCTGGTGCTCGGCTCCTACCCGATCACGCCGGCGTCGGACATCCTGCACCACCTCAGCGAGCTCAAGCGGTTCGGCGTGAAGACCCTCCAGGTCGAGGACGAGATCGCCGGGATCACCACGGCGATCGGGGCCTCCTACGGCGGGGCGATGGGGGTCACCACCACCTCCGGGCCGGGGCTGGCGCTGAAGACCGAGGCGATGGGCCTCGCGGTGATGCTCGAACTGCCGTTGGTGATCGTCAACGTGCAGCGCGGCGGCCCCAGCACCGGGCTGCCGACCAAGACCGAGCAGGCCGACCTGCTGCAGGCGCTCTACGGCCGCAACGGTGAGGCCCCGATCCCGGTCCTCGCCGCCCGCTCCCCCAACGACTGCTTCGACGCCGCCGTCGAGGCGATCCGGATCGCGACGACCTACCGGACGCCGGTCCTGCTGCTCACCGACGGCTACCTCGCCAACGGCTCGGAGCCGTGGCGGATCCCGGACCTGGACTCGCTGCCGGACATGCCGGTCGAGTTCGCCTCCGGTCCCAACGCGGTGGACGCGGACGGCAAACCGGTCTTCCGGCCCTACCTCCGCGACCCGGAGACCCTGGCCCGCCCGTGGGCGATCCCCGGGGTGCCGGGTCTCGCGCACCGGATCGGCGGGCTGGAGAAGGCCGACGTCACCGGGATGGTCTCCTACGACCCGGACAACCACGACCGGATGATCCGGCTGCGCCAGGCCAAGGTCGAGCGCATCCCGGTCCCGGACCTGGAGGTCGACGACCCGACGGGCACCGCGGAGACGCTCGTCATCGGCTGGGGCTCGACCTACGGGCCGATCAGCACCGGAGCCCAGGAGGCCCGCAGGGACGGGGTCGAGGTCGCGCACGCCCACCTGCGGCACCTCAACCCGCTCCCAGCCAACGCCGGTGACGTGCTGCGCCGCTACCGCCGCGTGCTCGTCCCCGAGATGAACCTCGGCCAGCTCACCGTGCTGCTGCGGTCCCGGTACCTCGTGGACGCCGTCGGCTTCAACCGGGTGCGCGGGCTGCCGTTCACCTCCACCGAGATCGCCGAGGCCATCACGAAGTTCGCCCAGGAGGGCACGCTGTGAGCACCACGAACCTCCACCTCGACCCCACCGGCCGGCGCCCGGGGCTGTTCGGCGTCCCCACCCTCCCCGAGGGCTCGCCGAAGCTGACGAAGAAGGACTTCACCTCGACCGCCGAGGTGCGCTGGTGCCCCGGCTGCGGGGACTACGCCATCCTCGCGGCGTTCCAGTCCTTCCTCCCCGAACTGGGCGTCCCCCGGGACAACATCGTGTGCGTCTCCGGCATCGGCTGCTCGTCGCGGCTGCCGTACTACCTCGACACCTACGGGATGCACTCCATCCACGGCCGGGCGACGGCCATCGCGACCGGGCTGGCCACCACCCGGCCGGACCTGTCGGTCTGGGTGGTCACCGGGGACGGTGACGCGCTCTCCATCGGCGGGAACCACCTCATCCACGCGATCCGGCGCAACGTCAACATGACCATCCTGCTGTTCAACAACCGGATCTACGGGTTGACCAAGGGCCAGTACTCGCCGACCTCGGAGCAGGGGAAGATCACCAAGTCCTCGCCGATGGGGACGGTCGACCTGCCGTTCAACCCGGTCTCGCTGGCGCTCGGCGCCGAGGCGACGTTCGTGGCCAGGACGGTGGACTCCGACCGGGCGCTGCTGACGTCGATCCTGCGCCAGGCGGCGGCCCACCGCGGGACCGCCCTGATCGAGATCTACCAGAACTGCCCGATCTTCAACAACGGCGCGTACGAGCTGCTCAAGGACCGGGACGAGTCGGCGGCCCGGCTGCTCCGGCTGGAGCACGGCAAGCCGGTGCGCTCGGGCAGCAGGGGCGTCGTCCGGGACGGGGACGGCGGCCTCCGGATCGTCGACCTCGACGAGCTGGGGCCGGACGCCGAGTCGCGACTCGTCGTCCACGACGCGCACGCCGCCGACCCGTCCCTGGCCTTCGCGCTGTCCCGGCTGGAGAGCCCGGAGATGGCCGGCGTCCCGGTCGGGGTGTTCCGCTCGGTGTCCCGGCCGGCCTACGACGATCTGGTCCGGGACCAGATCGCGGTCGCGGTCGACGCGGCGGGCGGGCCGGCGACGCGGGACGACCTCGCCGCGCTGCTCGCGGGCAACGACACCTGGACGGTCGGCTGACCACCGGAACCCCGTGATCGTGGAGGGGCGGCCCGCATCGCGGGCCGCCCCTCCACGATCACCTCGCCGGGCTACACCGGGGACCCGCTCCTGACGTCGGCTTTTTCGGTCATAACGGTCACGGGTTCCCCTGGGGAACTCCTTGACGCACCGGTATCAACCGGGATGAGGTGGACACACTCCCGGTGATCCTCGCCACCACGGGGCGATCGTGGTCACCGGTCCGCCGACCACCGGAGGTCGTCATGCGGCGTGTCCCGTCCACGAGATCGGTCCGGAGCGGGAGATCTCCCCGGGGCGGCGGGTCGGCCAGGGCCGCCGCAGCCCTGCTGACGCTGGGATCGCTGCTGACGGCCGCCGTCGTCGGCTCCCCGTCGTCGACGGCGACCGCAGGATCCCTACCCGCGGGGTCCGTGCCCGCGACGGGACAGCCGGAGGGCCGGGCCCCCGGCGCTCCGGGAACGGCCTCCCACTTCGGGCTGGCCCGCAAGGACTGCATCGGCACCGCCCGCAACCGCACCTCGAAGGTCTGGTTCACGGTGGCGGGGGGTGCGCTGTCCGACGTCCACCACCCCACCATCGACACCACCAACGTCGAGACGCTGCAGTTCGTCGTCACCGACGGCGCGACGTTCACCGACCTGTCCACCAGGGACACCACCTACACGGTGCGCGCCCTCGACCGGTCCGGGATGGCCTGCCGGGTGACCAGCACGGCCCGCAACGGCCGGTACACCCTGGTCACCGACTACCTCACCGACCCGGCACGGAACGCCGTCGTGCTGCGGGTCGCCCTCACCCCCACCCGGGCGGGTGACGACCTCGACCTCTACGTCCGGCTGGACCCGACGGTGAACGGCAACGGCGGGGGCGGCTCCGGCAACGCCGGCGCGGACGACGCGGCCGTCGACACCTCCACCGGAGCACCGGTCCCCGTGGCGAGCGACCCGGTGACCGCGACGACGGCGGCCAACCGCGACTACGCCCGGCCGGTCCACCTGGCCCTGCGGGCCGACCGGCCGTTCCCGGCGGCGAGCGTCGGCTACGCCGGCACCGAGAGCGACGGGCTGACCGCGCTCGACGCCGGGCACCGCCTCACCCCGACCCACGCCGCCGCCGAGGACGGCAACGCGGTGCTGACCGCCAGGGTGCGGCTGCACGGGCCCGGGCACCGGGCCGTGCTCGCCCTCGGCTTCGGCGAGACCCGGGCCGAGGCCGTCCGGGTCGCCGGTGCCGGCGCGTCGGCCGACCCGGAGGCGACCCTGCGCCGCTACCTCGCGGGCTGGCGTGCCTACGACGCCGGCCTGCGCCCGATGTCCGGGCTCCACCTCGTCTCGGCCAACGTGCTCAAGGCCGCCGAGGACAAGACCTTCCCCGGCGCGGTCGTCGCCTCGCCGACCAGCCCCTGGGGACAGGCGGTGACCGCGGGCGATCCGGCGCTGACCTACTTCGGCTCCTACCGCGAGGTCTTCGCCAGGGACCTGTACGAGACCTTCACCGGGCTGCTGGCCGCAGGGGACCCGGCGACCGCGCGGGACACGGTGCGCTTCCTGTTCGAGCGGCAGCAGCAGCCCGACGGCTCGTTCCCGCGCAACTCGCTGATCAACGGCGCAACTGCCCCGGACAGCTTCGGCGTCCAGCTCGACGAGGTCGCCTACCCGATCCTCATGGCCCGCACGATCGGGCTCACCGACGCCGCGACCTACACCGACCACGTCCGCCGAGCCGCCGACTTCCTGGTGGCCCACGGCCCGGCGTTCGGCTCCGAACGCTGGGAGGAGCAGAGCGGCTGGTCGCCGTCCACCATCGCCGCGGAGATCGCGGGACTGACCGCTGCGGGCTGGATCGCCGAGCGCAACGGCGACGACGCCAGGGCCAGGATCTACCGGGCCGTCGCCGACCACTACCAGCGCAACGTCAAGCGCTGGACCCTCACCACCACCGGCCCGCTGAGCGAGGAGCCGTACTTCCTCCGGCTGTCCAAGAACGCCGATCCGGACAGCGCGTTCACCTACAACCTCGGCAACGGCGGCCCGGACGCCGACCAGCGCGCCGTCGTCGACGCCGGCTTCCTGGAACTGCCCCGGCTGGGGATCCTCGCCGACGACGACCCCGACGTGGTGCGCTCCCTCGACGTCGTCGACCGGGTCATCCGCCGACCGCTCACCCCGACGGCGTCGGTGGACGGGCGGTACGGGTTCTACCGCTACGGCACGGCGAGCGAGGGCACCGAGGACGGCTACGGGGACTGCTGGACCGGCGACCCGACCGACTGCACGGTCGAGGGCAAGCCGTGGGCGGGAGTGTGCGAGGCCCAGGCCCAGAACCACGGCTCGGGGCACCTGTGGCCGGCCCTGGCCGGCGAGCGCGGCGAGCACGAGCTGGCGTCCGGGCGAGCCGGCACCGCGCGGCAGCTGCTCGCCGGGATGGCGGGGACGGCGTCGGGGATCGGCCTGATCCCCGAGCAGGCGTGGGAGAACCCCGACCTGCCGCCGTCGCCGTCCGGAACCCCGCCGGAGTGCGCCTCGATCGGGTTCTCCCTCGGGAAGGCCGCAGGCAGCGCCTCCCCGCTGACCTGGTCCGCCGCGCAGTACGTGCGGCTGGCCACGGCGTTGGCCGACCGCCGGGTGCCCCGGCGCCCGGCCGACACCACCGCCCGCTACCTCGACGGCGCCCCGGAGCGGGTCGACCTGGCCCTGACCGCACCGGCGGACGGCTCGGTCGTCGAGCGGACCGTGGCCGTGGCCGGGACGACGGAGCCGGGGGCGACGGTCGACGTCTCGGCCGTGAACGTCGACCTGGACGGCGCCGCCACGGTGACCACCACGACAGCAGGCGAGGACGGGGCGTTCTCCGTCGAGGTCGAGGTGCCGCCGGGCACGGCGGAGCTCACCGCGACCGCCTCCGGCCCCGGTGCGGAGCCCGCGACCGGGTTCGCCCAGCGCAGCGTGGTCAACGACGTGGTGCCGGGCACGCTGCTGTTCGCCGCGACCGACCCGGACGGCGACGACGACGGGCCGGGCAGCTACGCCTACCCGACCGCGGGCGACTTCCACCCGGGCGCGTTCGACCTGCAGGCGTTCGAGGTCTACGACAGCGGGCCGGACACGGTGACGTTCCGGGTGCGGACCAGAGACCTCTCGCCGACCTTCGGCAGCGCGCTCGGCGCCCAGCTCGTCGACGTCCACGTCGCGAGCCCCACCGGCGGTGAGACCTCGACGGCGGCGTCCTTCGCGCAGCGCAACTACCGGATCGCCGACCCGGCGGCCTGGAACCGGCTGATCGAGGTGCAGGGGTTCGGGCAGCGGTTCGTCGACGGCTCCGGCGCGACCGTCGGCAGCGTCACCATCCGCGGCAACCAGCTCACCCGGTGGATCACGTTCACGGTGACCAAGGCGGCCCTCGGCGGCACGCCGGGCAGCGGCTGGACCTTCGCCGTGGTGCTCACCGGGCAGGACGGGTTCAGCCCCGACCAGGCGCGGGGGTTCGCCGCCACCGCCCAGCCCTACCAGTTCGGGGTGTGCACGGCGGCGGCCGTCGCGGCGGGGGACCCGGTCTGCGCCGTCGACCCCGGCGCGGTGCCGAAGGCGCTCGACGTGCTCACCCCGGCCGGGGTCGCCCAGGCCGAGGTCCTCGACCCGGTCGGGCACGACCCGGCGACGGACCCGGTGACCGTCCCCGGGATCACCGTGCCGTAGCCGGGGCAGCCTGTCGCCGCACCCCCGTAATGGCCGTGCCCCCGGCGCCGAGGTCGGCCTAGGGTCGGGGTGTGGATCCACGGGAACGCCAGGGCACCGGCTTCGGTGTCCTGGCCTACCTGTGGTGGGGGATCTTCCCGCTGTACTTCCGGCTGCTGGACGCCTCCGGCCCGGTCGAGATCGTGCTGCACCGGATCGTGTGGTCACTGGCCGTCTGCCTCGGCGTCGTCGCCGTCACCCGGTCGTGGACGGCGCTGCGCGAGGTGCTCGGCGACCACCGGCGGGTGGCGTGGCTCGCGACCGCGGCCGCGATCCTCGCGCTGAACTGGGGCGTCTACGTCTACGCGGTGAACGCGGGGCACGTCGTGGAGGCCTCGCTCGGGTACTTCGTCAACCCGCTGGTGACCGTGCTGCTCGGGGTCCTCGTGCTCGGCGAGCGGCTACGCGGCGGCCAGTGGGTCGCCGTCGGAGTCGGCACGGTCGCCGTGCTGGTGCTCACGGCCGACTACGGCCGGGTGCCGGTCCTCGCGCTGACCCTCGCGGTGTCCTTCGGCGGCTACGGGCTGCTCAAGCACCGGCTCGGCGTCTCGGTCCCGGCGCTGACCGGCCTGACCGTCGAGGCGCTGGTGCTCACCCCGCCGGCCGTCGCGGTGCTGACCTGGTTCGCCGTGACAGGCCGGAGCACCTTCGCCGTCGACGCCCCGAGGCAGGGCCTGCTGCTGTCCACGGCCGGGATCGCGACCGTCGTCCCGCTGCTGCTGTTCGCGGCGGCGGCCCGGCGGGTGCAGCTCACCACGATCGGCCTGCTGCAGTACCTGACCCCGACGCTGCAGTTCCTCATCGGGGTCCTCGTGCTCGACGAGCACATGCCGGCCTCCCGCTGGGTCGGCTACACCCTGGTCTGGGCCGCGCTCGCCGTCCTCACCGTGGACGGCCTGCGGGCGGCTCGCCAGGACCATCGCCCCGAGGTGACGACTCCGGTGAGCCCCGAGGTGACGGTTCCGGTGAACGCGGACGTTCACCGGATGGCAGCGACCCGCCGCTGAAGATCTCCTGTGAGCGGCCCGTCGGCGGGGGCGCTCCCCGACCGGAGTCCGTGGGACCCGACTGGCTCCCCGGACACCTGTGCCCGCCCTGACGGGCACGGCAGTCGCCGTCCGGTGCCGATCCCCGGCAGGACGTGACCCACCCTGGCCAGGACTGCCAGTCCCCGACGCCCTCGACCCGCAACGCGGCAGGCCAGAGCTCCGACCAGGAGCCCGGGTCGGCGTCAGCCCACTCCTGCGGCCACGAGACCGGGACGTCCCCACCGGCGGGAGCGGTCGTGGGTTCCGATCCCGCAGCGGGACCCTGTGCACTCCCCCGCTCCCCCGGCGCGGACGATGCCTCGGGACAGTCCGGCGGCGGGCCGACCAGGGCGATGCAGTGGGTCGGGATCCCGGCGGCCCCGCCCGCGGCATCCACGAGGATCCCGGCGAAGCGGGAGCGTTCGATCTCCTCCCGCCCGGCCCCGGGAGCGAGCAGCCAGAACCGGCACATCCCCGCGACGACGTGCCCCGGGACGGTGTCCCCGACGGGCACGGCGCTCTCGACGCGCTGGGGGCCGGAGGACGTCCCGGAGGTCCGGCCGGGCCGGTCACCGGACGTGGTGACGCCCGGCCGTGCACCGTCCCACGGGACCGGCACCCCGGCGCGGGTCACGGCGACGGCCAGCCCGCCGACCGACAGGGCCACGACGCAGGCGGCGACCCTGACCGCGGGACCGCCCGAGGCCAAGGGGCCGGACGGCCGGCGGACCGCCTCCGCGGGCACGCCCGCACCGGCTCCCGCCGCGGCCCGGGCGGACCGGAACGCGGCGAGGGCCGCGGCCTCACCGCGTTCCTCATCCGGGGTCGGCGGGCCGGCCGCGGCCGCGAGCAGATCACCGAGCGGCAGACCCGCCGTCGTCCCGGACCGGGGGGTGTCCGCTCCGCCGGACGCGTCACCCCGGCTGCTGCGGACACGGTGGAGGAACCCGCCGCTCATGTCGCCTCGCTCACGACTGGTGACTCGGGAGGCGCGGACCCCATGGCCCGGCCCCGCCGCGCGCTCCGATGCCGCTCCGGCCCGTCCCCCGCGGCCTCCAACCGTCGGGCGAGCTCCCGCAGCCCCCGATGGGTCGCTGTCCGTACCGCACCCGGTCGTTTCCCGAGGACGGCGGCGGCGCTCGCCACGTCGAGGCCGAGGACCGCCCGGAGCATGACCGCCTCCGCCTGGTGCCGGGGTAACTCCGCGATCAGCCGCACGGCGGCCGCCGTCGACATGCCCTCCTCCGCGATGGACGCCGGGTCCCGGTCGTCGGCGAGCACCGGGAGGTCCTCCGGCGGGACCAGCCCGACCGGCCGGCGTCGCTGCCTGCGCCGGTGATCGATGCCGCGATGACGCCCGATCGTCATCACCCAGCCCCGGAAGTTGTCCAGGCCGCCGCTGAACTGGTGCAGATCCCGGCAGACCAGGGTCCAGGTCTCCGCGGCGACGTCCTCCGCGTCGTCACCGCACAGCACGGCCAGGTAGCGGACCAGCCCCGGGTGCACGTGCCGGAAGAGGACGACGAAGGCGTCCTCCTCCCCGGCCTGGGCCGCCGTCACGTGGGCGTCGGTGACGGGGTCGACGGGCGCGGGTGGGCTGTCCGTGACCGGCCGGCCCGCACGCCCTCGCATCGATCTCCCTCTCACAGGCCGGACCCGTCGACGTGTCACGGCGCGTGGCACCGTACACGGCCGGAGGCCGTTCACGGGAGGGATCTCTCGCCGCCAGGGCGGACGAGGTCGCCGTCCGGGGCTCAGGACGTCGCGCCCCGTTGCAGGTGCGTGACCAGGCTCATCGCCGCGACGAACAGGACGACGGTCAGGACGACGGTCGCGACCCCGGTGACGATCGACCACAGCGCGACGTTGCGGGCCGTCCGCGACGCCCGCTCCGCTCCGACCCGGTCACCTCGCTCCCACCTGCGCCCCGCCCGGTGCGTGAACAGCAGGGCGACGAGCCCGCCCGGCAGGAACAGCAGGCACGACACCACGGCCAGCACCGGTCGGCTGCCCGGCCGGTCGCCGTCGACGTCGACAGCGCCCTCGTGCAGGCCATCGCCCTCGTGCGAGCCGTCGCCGTCGAGTACGCCGTCGGACACCTCACGCCTCTCGACGGCCGGGAACCCGCCCGGTCCACAGGGCGGCCCCCCGGTGCACGACCGGCTCCGGCAGCCCGGCCAGCTCCTCGTGGATCCGGAGCCGGAGCTCCTCCTGCCGCCGGGACGGCAGGGCGTCGAGGTATCCGGCGCAGCCGTGCGAGAGCATCCAGCGCCAGTACGTCGCGGCGTCGGGCACCGGGAGGCACACCTCGAGGTGACCGCGCTCGACGTCGACGAACCCGGCCTCCGCGAGCACGGCGCCCTGGTCGGGCGGCACCTGGTCACGGAGGTCACGCGGCAGGTACCGGGAGAACTCCTGGATCAGGGCGGGCCCGGGGTCGACCGTGCCCGGGCCCGTACCGGAGACTCCGTCCGGAACGGTCAGGGCGAACTGCCCGCCGGGAACGAGCACCCGCCGGACCTCGCGGGCCGCGACCACCGGGTCGTCCAGGAGGTGCATGACGAAGGCGGCGACCGCGACGTCCTGGCCGGCGTCGGGCAGCTCCAGTCGATGGGCGTCCATGAGCAGCACCTCGGCCCCGGGGTGGTCCGAGGCGAGCCGGGCCACCATCGCCGGTGCCGCGTCGACGGCGGTGACCCGGCAGCCGGCGGCGAGCGCCCGGCCGGTCACAGCACCCCGGCCGGCGCCGAGGTCGAGCAGCCGGACGCCGTCCCCGAGCGGCAACGCCTCGACCGTCTGCCCGGCGAAGGTCGCGAAGAACGGGAGCACCTCGTCGAAGACCCCGGCGACCCGGTCGAACACCGGCACCGTCCTCATCGACTCGTCCCTCCTCCGGGGTGGGAGCCCGCACCGGCGGCCCGTGCCCATGCCACGATCACGACCTGTCCCTCCCGCCGACAACCGGAACGTCGGCCAGATAGCGCCGGAACCCTACCGCGCACGGGGCGAAGCCGAGGTCGACGTAGAACCGGTGCGCGGCGTCCCGCGAGCCGTTGCTCTGCAGCTGCACCTTGTAGCAGTCGTGCTCCCCGGCGATCCCCACCAGGTGCTCCATGATCGCCCTGCCGATCCCGAGCCGGCGGGCGGAGGCGGTCACGACCACGTTCTCGACGATCATGAAGGGCCGGCAGTCCCGGGAGAGGTTCGGCACCACCACCCCGACCGCGGTGCCGACCACCCGGCCGTCGTGCTCGGCGACGCAGAGGTGGTGGCCCGGCGTCCCGAGCACCACGTCCAGGGTCGCCGCGAACCTCTTCGACGGGTCGCCTGCCGGCTCCTCGTGCAACTCCGCCAGCAGCCTCGCGAGCGCCTCCGCGTCCCTCGGCTCCGCGGCCCGCACCACCGTCGTCGTCACGCCGCCCGTCCTCCTCCCGTGGCCGCACCGGCCGGAGACCCCAGCCTGCCGCCGTCCGCCGTCCCGACGCACATCATTTCCGATCACCCGGCCGGTCACCAGGCCGCCCGGCGCCGAGCCGTTGCGTGCGGAGGGCCCGGTGCCGGATGTCGAGTGCGGCACCGGTCACCCTCCGGGTACGGTCGGGACGCATCCACCCGACGTCCCCGGACGGGTCACCACGGAGGTCACGTGCTCCAGCCCTCGTCTGCGGCAGTCCCCGGCCGGCACACCGTCTTCGCCGAGCACCCGGCGGTGGTGGCCCACCGGGGGCTGGGCAGGGGCCTCGTGTCCGGCCTGCGCGAGAACACCGTCGAGTCGGTCCTCGCGGCCGTCGCGCTGGGCGCCCGGTGGGTGGAGGTCGACGTGCGGCGGACCCGCGACGACCGGCTCGTCGTCCGCCACGATCCGACCACCGACGACGGGGTGTTCGTTGTCGACCAGACGGCCGAGGAGGTCGAGGCCAAGGGCGTCGTCCGGCTCGAGACCCTGCTCGGGGCCCTGCCGGACGGGGTGGGGATCGACCTCGAGCTGAAGACCTCCCTCGAGGACGCCCCCCGCTCGGCCGCGACCTCGACCGCCGCCCTGCTCTCCCCCCTCGCCCGGACCGCGTCGGCCTCCCGACCGGTGCTGGTGACCTCGTTCGACGCCGCGGCCCTGCTGACGGTCCGCAGCCTGGTCCCCGCGATCCCCCTCGGCCTGCTCACCTGGCTCTGCTTCCCCCTGCGCAAGGCGATCCCGGCGGCGGCCCACCTCGGGGTGCAGGTCGTCGGCGTCCACCAGGGGTCCTTCGTGCCCAACCACCTCGACGGGGCGTCGGTCGACCGACCCGTCGACTACGCCGTCGAGGTCGCGCACCGGGCCTGCCTCGAGGTCATGGCCTGGTGCCCGGAACCGGACCAGGCGGTCGAGCTCGTCGCGGCCGGGATCGATGCGGTGTGCGTCAACGAGGTCGGCACGGCCCTGGCGACGTTGAACCCGTCGGGCACCGCGCTCCCCCACCCGCCGGACAGCACCCCCGAACGCCCTCGGTGACGTCGGCCGCGGGCTCAGCGGGTCCGGTCGGCGACCGCCTCGGCGAAGGCGGCGAGGGCATCGCGCGGCGCCCCCGGCGGCAGCGCGTCCAGCACCGCCACGGCCTCCCCCGCCCAGCGCTGTGCCTCGGCCCGGGCGAGGTCCATCGCGGGGTGCGCCCGCAACCGGACCACCGCGTCGGCGAGCACGGCGTCGTCGTCGAGGTCCCCGGAGAGCAGCTCGACCAGGGCCAGGGACTCCGCGTCCGCCGAGTCCTCCGCCGCCCGTGTGACCAGCAGCACCGGCAGCGTCCGCACACCCTCGCGCAGGTCGGTGCCCGGCGTCTTGCCCGACTCCTCGCCGTCGCTGGCCAGGTCGAGGACGTCGTCGGCGAGCTGGAAGGCGACCCCGACCCGGTCCCCGTAGGCGCCGAGGGTCGCCACGACGTCAGGGGAGCACCCGGCGAACGTCGCCCCGAACCGCGCGGCGGTCGCGATGAGCGAGCCGGTCTTGTCCGCCAGCACGGCGAGGTAGTGCTGCACGGGGTCCTCGCCCGGTCGCGGCCCCATGGTCTCGCGGAGCTGGCCGAGGCAGAGCCGCTCGAAGGTGTCCGCCTGGACCCCCACCGCCTCGGCCCCGAGGTCCGCGATGATCCGCGACGCCCTGGCCAGCAGCAGGTCCCCGGTGAGGATGGCGATCGTGTTGCCCCACACCTCGTGCGCCGAGGGGGCCCCGCGCCGCAACGGGGCGGAGTCCATGACGTCGTCGTGGTACAGCGTCGCCAGGTGGGTCAGCTCCATCGCGACGGCGGCGTCCACGATCTGGGGCCTCGTCGGGTCGCCGAAGTACCCGGCCAGCAGGGTGAGCATCGGCCGGATCCGCTTGCCGCCCGCCTCGATGAGGTGCCGGGACGCCGAGTCCACCAGCGCGTCGGCCTGCCGGACCGACACCCGCAACCGCTCCTCCACTCGCGCCAGCCCCGCCCTGACCCCGGCCTCGAGGTCGGGATCTGCCAGGACGAGGTCCAGCGCGGCCGCCGTCACGAGGGTTGGAAGAGCGAGAGCCGCTCGGTCAGGTCCATCAGCAGGCTGGGGTAGACGCCGAGCAGGATCGTCACCCCGGCGACGACGGTGATGGCGAAGGCGGTCAACGGTCCCGGGACGGCGACGACGGTGGTGTCCCCGATGGGATCGCTGAAGTACATGAGCACGATCACCCGGACGTAGAAGAACGCGGCGATGACGCTGGCGAGGACGCCGAAGACGACCACGATCACCCCGCCGTGCGTCACCCCGGTGGTGAAGTGGTCGACCGCGGACGCGAACACCCCGAACTTTCCGATGAAGCCGCTGGTCAGCGGGATCCCGGCGAGGGCGAGCAGCAGCAGCGAGAAGGTGCCGGCCAGCCACGGGGAGCGTCGGCCGAGCCCGGCCCACTGGGACAGCCGGGTCGCCTCGCCGCCGAGGCCGCCGTCGTCGGTCCTGGTCCGGACCAGGGACACCAGGGCGAAGGCGCCCACCGTGGTGACCCCGTAGACGAGCAGGTAGAACAGGGTGCTCCGGACGCCGGTGACGTCCATGGCCAGGATGCCGATGAGCAGGAACCCGGCGTGGGCGATCGAGGAGTAGGCCAGCATCCGCTTCACGTCGGCCTGGACGACGGCCACGATCGAGCCGACGAGCATGGTGACGATCGCGACGACGAAGAGCACCGGCTGCCAGTCCCAGCGCAGCCCGGGCATGCCGATGTAGGCCAGTCGCAGCAGCGCGCCGAACGCCGCGACCTTGGTCACCGAGGCCATGAAGCCGGTGATCGGGGTCGGGGCGCCCTGGTAGACGTCCGGTGTCCAGACGTGGAACGGCGCCGCGCCGATCTTGAAGAGCATGCCGATGAGGACCATCGCGGCCCCGGGCAGCAGCAGGAAGTCCATCCCCTCGTTGAGGTTGGTCCGCTCGATGCCGGTGATCCCCAGGATGGTCCCGGAGATCTCCGGCAGGCCGACCGACCCGGCGTAGCCGTAGAGCAGCGCGGTGCCGTAGAGGAAGAACGCCGAGGAGAAGGCGCCCAGCAGGAAGTACTTCAGCGACGCCTCCTGGGAGAGCCGCCGCCTCCGCCGGGCGATCCCGCAGAGCAGGTAGAGCGGGAGGGAGAGGACCTCGAGCGCGACGAACATGGTGAGCAGGTCGTTCGCGGCCGGGAGCAGCATCATGCCGCCGATGGAGAACAGCAGCAGGGGGTAGG